>JBARZM010000059.1:0-25761 GCA_049650095.1 Rubrobacteraceae bacterium
TCACAGGGTCCGGCCTGTATTCGTTTCCTGGCGAAGTGCAAGAACAGCCTGTGGAGACAGAGTTTGGCGAAGTCGTTGTTCAGGTGGGGAAGGTGGGGCGCTGGCGGGTCGGGGCGATCTCGCGTCAGGGTCCGGGCCATCGCTTTCTGCCGCATCAGATACAGTACCGGGCCAACCTCGCGGCGCTGGCGCGGCTCGGGGCGCGGGCCGTGCTGGCGACGACCGTGGTGGGGGCGGTGGACCCGGCGCTGTCCCTCGAGAGGCCGGTTCTCTTCGACGATTTGTTCTTCCCGGATAACCGGTTGCCGAACGGCGAGATCTGCACCATATTTACGGAGCCTGGAGACCCGGAGCGGGGACACCTGATATTGTCCGAGCCCTTCTCGCCGCGTCTCCGGAGCCGGGTCGCGCGGGCGGCGGAAGAGTTGGAATTGGAGCCGACGATCGGGGGCGTGTATGGTCACACGAATGGGCCGCGGTTCGAGACGCGGTCCGAGATCGGCTCGTTCGCGGCGGCCGGCGTTACGGCGGTGAGCCTGACCTGCGGACCCGAAGCGGTCCTCGCCGGGGAGCTGGAGCTTCCGTACGCCCTGATCGGGTTCCCGGTCAACTACGCGACCGGGGTCGGAGAGCCGGAGACGAAGGAAGACCTGGACCGGCGACTCGCCCTCTCGAAAGAAGTGTTGCCCTGGCTCCTGCTCCGCGTCATCGAGACGCTGGAGGAAGAGGACTTCGCCTTCGACTACGGGTACGTCTACCGGATGGAGGGCGGCGTATAAGAGCGTCAGGCGCGGGTACTCCGGCAGCCCCGAAGGGCCCGTTTCTCGGAGGCGTAGTGTTCGTCCGCCACTTCGACGAAGTGCCGGAGGCCAAACCGGCATAGGGCGCTACCGGCTCTGCCGAGGCCCGAGGTTGTAAGGCCCGCGCGCAGACGATCCTTGATAGCGGCGTCCATGCTGGAGCGGACGACCACGGGTTGTATTGGAAACGGTCCCCAGCTTTCGATGACCCGCAGCCTCTGGCGCAGTTCTGGAACGAGTTGGAGTTGGATCGCCAGGACGTTCGAGTCTATGGCCGCCGCATCGACCTCGCCCCCGAGCAAGAGTTCGATCGAGGCCAGGTGAGAGCCCGAGTGCTGGAAGTCGAGCGACCGGCTGTCAGCCCCGATCTGGGCCAGTTTATCCAGCAGGCTGTAATAGCCGCTGAGCGAACAAGCGTCGTTGTACGCCCAAGAGCGTTGTCCGAGGTCTCTGAAGGACCGCGCCGAATCTTCACGGCGCACGACCACTTCCGAGAAGTAGACCGGAGATCCCGACGCCCGTACGTCCCGGAACACCGGCGCCCCGAGAAGTTCCACCGATGGCGAATCCAGCTCCCGGAGCCGCACGAAAGGCGGGGCGCACATAAAGCCTACATCCGCCTCGCCGCTTGAGAAAGGATCGCCGAAGGCTGCCTCCGGTCCCGAGACCTCGGTTTCGAGCCGTAAGGAGGTCCGGCATCCCATCGTCCGCCCCGTACCGAAAGCCACCGCCTCGAAGAAGGCCGCGGGGATGCTGGGCGAGAGGTAAGTGACGAACCGTAGCTCGTCGGGCCCGCACCCACCACCGGAGTTTCGCGGACGGGTCCGTTGGCTCAAACCAGTATCGGCCTCAAGAACAGGAACATCAAGATCCCGGCCGCGACGCCCGCCACGAGTTGCACGATGGCGCCGGGCACGCTGCGGGTGAACCGGCCTCCGAACTCTCTATCGGAGCCGGACAGGGTCGCGCTGGCCGTTACCGTCAAGATGAGCAGCACCTCGATGATCTTGTCGACCCGGCCTACGATGTCGAACACCCCGACGTGGTAGTAAGAGACGATGGAGGAGACGGCTATCGCGGTTAGCACTACGCGTGTCAAGGGGCGAATTTGCGGCAACGGGGAGATGGGCACTATCAGGGCGGCCGCCAGGGTCACGTAGATCAGGATGATGTTGAGAAACAAGAGTTGGTACACCGGCGCCATCTCCCCGTTGCCCGGGAAGCCTTCGATGAGGAACAGGTAGAGGTGGATGCCGGCCGTCGCCAGCGTCAGGATTATCACCCCGATCCGGACCGGATCCAAGAGGCCGCGCGTTTTGGATTGCGTCATGGTGTTTCCCTTTCTCGGAGTCGGATCCAACCGTCGAGCGTTGGATCGCCAGTATTCAGTAGACGGCGTTGGGTTTATTTCTATTACGTTTTCTGACCCTGAGCAGGATCAGTGCGGCGAACGCGAGCGAAGTAGCCCCGGAGACCGCTACTCCAATACGCAGCGGCCACGATTCGTAGCGCAGCTCGATGGTGCGTTGGCCGGCGGGTATCGGGACCGCCCGGAACAAGTAGTCGGCGCGGTAGAGTGGAACGGGCTCGCCGTCCACGTACGCTTTCCAGGCCGGATAGTACACGTCGCCCAGGACTAGTAGAGAATCCGCGTCGGTTTCGGTCTCGATCCGGATTTTGTTCGCTTCGTAGCCCTCTATGGATACCCGGTCGCGGGCCGAAGTCGGGGACTTTTCCAGCAAGGGGGGGCGTCCTTCGACCAGGGCGGTCTTTGTGGGGTCCACCTCGCCCGAGGAGAGTAGATCCAGGGCTTTTTCCCCCGCCGCTTGGCGGGCGGAGTGGACGATCCAGGCGCGGGGCATCGCCTCCTGGTTTTCGAGTATTTTGACCGTACCGTCCTCGTAGACGGTGGGTAGCTTGCGTTCCAACTCCCGGAGGCTTTTCTGGTCTTCGGGGCCAGTGTTGGAAGGGACGACGATGTAGCGGGTACCGAGCAGGTCGAGCAGGGGGGAGTCGAGACCACCGGGGAACACGTCCGCGTCGTGGTAGTCCTGGGAGCGGCCGTTGAGGGCGTCCATGTACTCGCCGTAGCGTTCCAGTTGGATCGCGTTGTAGCCTTGGATGGCGTACATGTTGCCGCCCCGGAGCGTCGCCCGGTTCGCCGCTTCGAGCGCCCGCGTGGCCGGGTCCGTAAACCGGATCTGGTACGGAACCACCCTCCCATCGGGAGTAAACCGGGGCTCGTAGCCCAGGTACCGCGAGACCCCTTCCCTCGACTGGAGAAACCGGGTCGCGCCGGTAGTCTCGTAGAACTCTGCCAGGTCCGTCTTCACAATTTTGTCCCCGCCGTTGAGGTTCTTTGCTACTTCCAGGTAGGCTTGATCCGCGGAGTAGAGGTCCACGAAAACGACCAGGGCCATGAGAACTGCGGCCATGCCGCGGAGGAAAGCGGGCCGGGAAGGCAAGATCGCGCAGGCGACGGCGAGTACCGCTACCAGCGCCAGCGCCCAGAACGCGCCCGGCGGCATCTGTACGCCGATCCTTAGCAGGTAATTCGCCGACGCGGACCACAGGCCCGCGTCCGGCGGCGTCTCCGGTATTTCGACCGGGGGTTCCAGTGTGCTGCGGGTCACGAGGAAGATCGCGGCCAGGATGGGTAGAGAGATTGCGGCCAGGCGGCGGCCTTCGCCCCGGGTCAGGTGCGTCAGCGTCGCCCCGGCCAGCAGCGCGGTGGCGAGAAAGAAGATCACCATTACCCGGTGGGGGTTGTGCGGGTGCAGCCGGTCGAGGTAGGGGAGCAGGTAGAGCGCCGAGTGGAGCAGCGTCGTGCCCGTGCCGGCGAAGGTGAGCGCGAAGAGCGCGAGCCCGGCCGAGTAAGGCACGGCGTATAGGCCCCGGCGCGAGAGGAACGGCGCCACCAGCGCCAGGGCCAGCACCCCGGCGCCCGCGTAGAAGAGGCTCGGCGACAGCAATAGCCGGTCCCAATCTGCGATGGTCCAGCCGCCGGTGATGCTCTCTCCGGAGTAGCCGCCCGCGAGGTTCGAGAGCGCGTTGTACTCCAGGCGGGGCAGTAGCCCGGCGGCGGCGAGCCCGAACCCGAAGAGGAGCACGCCCACCCCGTGCAGGACGGCTCCCGAGACGCGGCCCCAAACTCCCCGAATATTATCGGGCGGGACCAGGAGCGTGCGGTAAGCTACGTAGCCGCCGAGCGCGAGCAGAGCGTAGTAGGAGCCCTGGCCGAGCCAGGAGGCCAGGATCTGGCTTACCGCCAGCCCCGAGACGCCCCACCAGAGGCCCCGGTTCAGCCACCGGTCGCTCCTTATGGCGAGCTCCGCGCCCAGGATCGCCAGCGGCAGCCAGACGAACACGCTGGCGTAGGCGAAGCAGCACGTGTTCCTCACGTAGAAGTAGCTGGCGTACTCGTAGGCGACCCCTGTCAGAAGAGCGCCGGCCACGTTCATCCCGAGTACCCGCGCCAGCCCGTACGCGAAGAACCCGGCCAGGAGCAGGTGCAAGAGGATGTACGTTTTGGCCGCCAAAGCCAGGGGCAGCAAGGTGAATAACAGCATGGCGGGGAGGTAAGTCCAGCCGGAGAGCGGGTCTCCCGCGAACGGCACGCCGGAGAATTGGTGTGGGTTCCAGGCCGGTATCTGGCCGGAACGCAGGCTCTCGCCCAGGTAGGAGTACCAGGGATAGAATTGGGTCGCCGCGTCCATCCCGATTGCCGTGCCGCCGAGTACGAGGCCGCGGGCCGCGAAGAGGGTGAGCGCCACGAGCAGGGTCAGGGCGCCGAGGTTGGCGTAGCGCCGGGGCCGGAGGCCGGGGGCCGGATGCTTCGCGCCGGCCATCTACCGGGTTTCGTCGTCCCCGCTGGCGTCTCCGCTGGCGTCTTCGGCGGCGACCTTCTGGACGATCTGCTTCTCGCGCAGGACTTCCTCGGCCTCCGCGAAGTAGTCCCGGATGTTGCCCTGACTTTTTATCCACCCGATGTACCGCCCGATGCCTTCGGCCAACCCTACTTCCGGCTCGTATCCGGCGGTGGCGGCCCGTGAGACGTCCGGGGTCAGGTGGCGCATCTCGCCGGGCCGGAACTCGCCCCGGGCGACCGGCTCTATGGGGATGTCGAGGGCCGAAGAGACCATCTCGGCCACCTCCCGGATGGTCACGCCACGTCCGCTGCCTACGTTGGCCGTCTGCCCGTCCAGCTTATCGGTCGTCGCGGCGAGCAGGTTGGCCCGGGCGATGTCCCCGACGTAGGAGAAGTCGCGGGTCTGCTGCCCGTCTTCGTAGAGCACGGGGGGCTGGCCGCTCAAAAGGCGGGTGCAGAAGATTGCGATGACCCCCGTGTACGGGTTGAAGATTGACTGCCGCGGGCCGTAGGTGCAGGAGTACCGGAGGGCGACGGCCGGTATCCCGGTCTGCCGGCCCCAGGTCAGCACGAGCTTTTCCTGATCCGCTTTGGTGATCGCGTAGACCGTTTCTCCGCCCGTCGGGGCTTCTTCGGGCGTCGTGGTCGGTTCGGACGGCAGGCCGCACTTAGGGCAGCGGACGGCGAAGTCGCCGGCCGCTAGTTGCTCCTTGGGCCGGGTATCGGGGTAGACGAGGCCGTGCGCCGGGCAAAGCGCCGCGCCTTCCCGGTAGACGGCCTGGGACGAGGCGACTACGACCTTCTTCACGGGCAGGTTCTCGTCCCGGATGACCTCCAACATCTGGGCGGTGCCGAAGCTGTTGACGTGGACGTACTTGCCCATCTCGGGCATGTACCCACCGTAGGCCGCCTGATGGAAGACGAGGTCCACGTCCTGCAGCGCGGCGGTTACGGCCTCCCGGTCCCGGATGTCCGCCTCCACGAAATCTGCTTCGGGTGGGACCCAGGGCGGCTTGCCGTTACGGTGGGTCTGGGGTTCGAGGTTGTCCAGGATGCGCACCTCGTAGCCTTCGCCCAGCAAAAGGTCCGTGAGGTGGGAGCCGATGAGGCCCGCGCCACCGGTTACCAGGGCCCGTTTGCCGCTCTTTACGTTAGCCAAGCTACGAACTCTCCCCGTTGCTCGTCGGGTTTTGCGGTTTCTGGTTGCGGTCTTCTTTCTTTAGCTTACGGTCGACGAGAAACGAGAAGACAAGGGTAAAGATAACCAGTGCGGCCATAATCACGAGCAGTGCTATGAGGAAGATCACGTTCGGGGGCAACTCGGCCACCGCCTCTCTTGCATCGGGTTCTCCATCAGGTAAAGAGCAGCATCAGGCGGCTGAGTTTGCTGCCGCGTTCGCTGAGCGCCTTCAGCCGGGGGCGCAGCAGCCGGTCTAGTCCGAAGTAGCGTCCGGGGGCCAGGCCGAAGACGACGACCGAGAGCAGCACTATGAGTTGGTAGCTCCACTCCCACTCGTAGGGGTTCGGTATCGCCGCGAGCCCCAGCATCAACTGGGTCGATATCCCGATGGCGACGAGTCCCCCGAGCCGGCTAAAGAACCCGAGCACGAGGCTCACGAAGATAAACGCCTCTGAACCCCAGATCACCCACCCGAACCACCGGATGTTTGGCTGCACCACGTTCTCTATGAATACCCCGTTCGCCTTCTGCGCGAAGCCCAGCGGTATGCCGAGCTCGGGACCGGGCGACGACCGGACGATGTTGGACTTGAACAGAGTCCGCGGCTGGTCGGAGTAATAGGCTTCGATGCCGATCCAATCGCACAACCCGCCCGTGCGCTGGAGCCCGCCGTCCGGCCCCGCCTGGCTAAAGGCGAAGTCTTGCGGGCACCGGAAATTCGGCGGGACCTTCCACCAGAGCTGGGTGAAGAAGAGATACCCGAGCCCGATGCTGGCTATCGCAATGGCCGCCACTATTATGAACCGATCCACCTTCGACGAGGCGTAGATGCCCTCCCGCTGCGGGCGCCGAGCCTGTCCACCGGAATCTGATTGCTCCATCTCGATTCTCCTTTCCCTTCGGCCTTCTCTGGCCGGGGCTGGCACATCGTTTCCCTATGAAACGAGGTCTTTACATTTTCGGTTCGGTGGCCGGGTTTCCCCGGCCGTTCTCGGAGGGCTCCGGGTCGGGCGGCCCGAGCCTTTCCAGGGCTTCTCGCGTGGCGGTCAGGTCTTCGCGCTCCAGCGCCAGGTCTCGCAGGTAGGCGAGGTCTTCCGCTTCGTCCACGTCGAACGTAGGTTCGAAGAGTTTCACGGAGAGGTTCGACAGGTCGGCCCGCCGGATTATGCCGTCGAGCTCCGAACCCGTGCTCATCTCTACGCCTTCCAACACCGCGTCGTATGGTCCGCCCAGCCCGATCAGGCAGTACCCGCCGTCGTGGGTCGGCAAGAAGACGAGATCGTGCTGGTCGAGGGCCCGGAAAGCCTCTTCTATAGTATCTAAGCTCAGGTGCGGGGCGTCGGAGCCGATCAGGACGGCCCGTTCGTCGCGCCGCGTCGCCTCGCGGAAGAGTTCCCGCTGGCGGTCGGTCAGGTCTCCTTCTCCCTGGTAGAGCAGCCGCTCCGTCTCGCCGGCCAGCGCGGAGATTTCCGGCCACGCGTCGGAGGGCGTGACGTACCAACCGAAACCGAAGGGAGCGTCCTTGAACCTCGCGCCCAAATCCTTTAGGAACGCTTTGTAGAGGTCTATCGCCGCATCGTGCCCGATGGACGCCCCGAGCCGCGTCTTGGCGAGCCCGACCCTGGGCGCTTTGGCGATGACGTAGAGCACGTCGGTCATCTGTTGACCTCTGCGACGCGGCGTTCGGCAGGCTTCGGGGGTTTCCAGCGCGAGTAGCGGAGTATCGTGGAGATAATGTACCAGCCGACCTTGAGGCTGTTCACGATAGTATCGCCCACCTTCGAGACCCCGATGCGCCGCCGGTAGCTTACCGGCACCTCGCGGTAGCGGTAGCCCGAGCGGGCGGCCTTGACGATCATCTCCGACGGCCAGCCGTAGGTCATCTCTCTCATGTCTAGGGCCAGCAGATCCTCCCGCCGGATCGTCCGGAACGGTCCCACGTCCGTCACCCGGATACCGTAGATGGCCCGCATCATGAACGACGCCAGCTTGTTCCCGAAAACCTGCTGCCAGGTCATGGAGCCGCGGTCCCGTTCTCCCAGCGCGCGGGAACCGACTACCAGGTCCGCCGCGCCTTCTAAAAGAGGCGACAGGACCCGTGGCAGGTCGTCCGGGTCGTCGGCGGCGTCGCCGTCGAGCAGCACTATGACCTCGGCGTCCGCCGCCAGCACACCGGCGAGGCAGGCATATCCGTAACCGCGACGCTCTTCGCGCACGACCCGGGCGCCGGCGCGGGCTGCGGCTTCGCCCGTCCCGTCTGTCGAGCCGTTATCCACCACGATCACCTCTCCCGAAGCCAAAAGCGGCTGTGCCCGCAAGCCCTCCACCACGCCTTCTATCGAAAGAGCCTCGTTTAGCGCAGGAACTACCGTAGAGATCCTGACCGGTGGATGTTCGTGGCTCAAACGGGCCGGGCCTCTCCGGCCGTAACCACGGTGGTGCACGCGTTGCCGGCCTTTGGCACGTCCTCGGGGTCGCTTAGGGTGAATTGGAGCAACTCCTGGATACGCCGGACCTCGTCATCGCCGCCGCGCATCACCGGGCAGTATTCGTCCGGCTCGTCCAGCCTGTCTCGGAGCGCCCGCCGGCTCGCGCAGCCTCCGGCGCAACTTTCGACGAAGTCGCAGGGTTCGCAGGCTTTCGGGAGTTGCCGGGATTTCTCGAACTCGCGTTGTTGCCAGATGTCGCGGTTAGGGTCGGCGAGGTGGGGGATGGTTCCGGCTGCCGCAGGGGTTTCCGCGGGTAGTTTCGAGGCCCATGACCGCGTTTACCAGCG
This sequence comes from Rubrobacteraceae bacterium, assembly GCA_049650095.1. Classification (GTDB taxonomy): domain Bacteria; phylum Actinomycetota; class Rubrobacteria; order Rubrobacterales; family Rubrobacteraceae; genus SIRX01. The sequence continues at coordinate 8,625 of JBARZM010000059.1, forward strand.
GCTCGCTGCACACGACGACCGGGCCGGCGGCGAAGAGGTTTGCGAAACCCTGCCAGAATTGCTCGTAGGAGAGCGTGAACTCCTCCCCGATCACCGGTTGGTACACGTTTACCCGCAGGTCACAGCCAAGCCCGAACGCGAAGCTCGCCACCTCGCCCATCCGTTCGTAATTGGTGCTCATCATCACCGCCGCCACGGAGGTCGGGATGCCGAGCTTTTGGCACCGCTCCAGAGAACCTATCGCCAGCTCCCAAGCTCCTTCGCCCCGGAACTCGTCCATCTCCTCTTTCGTGGGGAAGTCGAAGGAGAGCTCGACGGAATGGAACCCGGCCAACTCCTCGTCGGTCAGCATGTCCAGGCTGTAGCCGTTGGAGGTAACCGCCGTTTTTACCTCCCGCTCCCGGAACAGCCCCAGCATCTCCCGGTACTCGGGATGTACCCCGTTCTCGCCAACCCCGAGGTTCACCGAGCCAACGTCCAGGTTATCCAGGATCGTCTCCACTTCGGGGATCGTTAGGCGCTGCTGGGTCAGCGTTGGCCTGTAACAGTGTGGACAGGCCAGGTTGCATTCATTTGTAAGACCAATACCTACAGCTACGGGCATCGGGCCCCTCTCTCATCGACGAGCGCCAAGGCTAATGCTACCGTAAAGGGTAGACACGACGCCACGCGCTATTCTTACAGTACTCTTACGGTACTTTACAGTACTCTTACGGTACTCTTACTTCTATCGGTCGATTTTGGATCAACCGCCCGCATCCCGGCTGCGGACTGCGATGACCTCCAGGTAATCGCTCGGCACGATCATCGTCCCATCTCCCGACCGGTTGAAGCGTCCCACGAGATCTTCCACGTCCCGTTTCAGCTTCTGCCGATTTTCCGGTTCGAGGACGCGAAACGTCTCGCGGGTAGGCCCGAGATAATTCCGAAGCATGTCCAGGTAATACTCCACCGAAGGGTAGCGGAACATGAAGGTGCGCGGGACGGTCCGTATGCTCCCGGTGGCTGTGCCCAGCAATTCCTGCAGCCGCTCCTCGCTACCCCAGAGTGTTGGGGGTAGCAGGCCGGGGACTTTGGGCGAGTAGCTGCCGAAGAGGGAGCCCAACTCGCCGGCGAAGCTCCCCGGGCTCCAGTTCGCCAGGCAGATCCTACCTCCGGGGCGGCACACCCGGGCCAACTCGTCCGCCACCTTCTCCTGGTCCGGGGCGAACATTGCCCCGACGCTGGAGAGCACCACGTCGAACGCCGCATCTGGAAACGGCAACTCCTCCGCGTCGCCTTCCCGAAAGTCTACCGAGAGGCCTTCCACGGCGGCCCGCTCGCACCCTTTCTCCAGCAGGGCCGGAACGTAATCCACGCCGGTTACCGCGCAGTAACGTCGAGCGGCGGCCAGGGCCGCGTTGCCGCTGCCGGTCGCCACGTCGAGGACCCGTTCTCCGGGCCGCAAGTCCGCCGCCTCGCAGAGTAGTTCGCTTATTATGTTGAGGGCCGTGCCGAATACCGCATAGTCGCCAGAGGCCCAGGCACGCCTTTGGCGATCTTTTGCTGCGGACAGGTTGGTTGTAGCGGGTGAATCGCCCACACGCGCCTTCCTTCGTTGATCTGTATTGGCTTGCAGATTACATTAACAAAATCTGTACAAGGAATACCGTGCGAACTAATGGATAAAAAAACAGCGATGGGAGCTCAATCTTGCTCGGACGGCTCCCACCGCACGCACAACCCCATAAAGGAGATATGTGGGTCATCTTATCGCAGTGGCGCAGCTCATACTTATCTGCCTGGGCATCGTGCTGACCTGGCTAAAGATCAAACAACACCGCGAGAAGAAGTAGATGCAGCCTGCAGCCATGGTAGTCGCCGGCACTCCTTGTTAGTGTTTGACTCTAACGTTTTCGGTAAACTTCCCGACGGTGGGCTACTCTCAATACCTCGACCAGCATCTGCTCGTCGTTCACTGCATAGATAATTCGGTAATCTCCAACCCTCACCCGGTACTCATCATCACGTCCCGATAGCTCTCGGCTGCCTACGGGTAGTGGATTGTCGGCGAGAGAGTAAGCTACCTCTTCTATGCGCTCAAAGTCCCGAGGCTGTCCACGTCGTATCTTTCGTAGCTCTTTAGCAATGATGGTTGGTATGACCAGTTCGTAACGAACCTCTTCGCTCATACCCGATACTCTTTTAGTCGTCCTGATCTTGCATAATGATCTCTCGTCGTGCCTGATCGTAGGGGATCATTTCTTCTTCTCCGCGCGCTACAGTTTCTCGCAATTCGTCAACGGCGCGGGCGTCCTCGGCGGCTTCGGCGGCTTCGACCAGCGCCTCGTACTCCTCAATATCGAGCACCACGGCAGTACGGCGTCCCTCTGTGTCAGTGATGTAACGCTCCATGTTCTTGAACCTCCTACCCTGAGTCTACTATCTTCATTTCTAGAACTCCACGACCCTGAGATGGACTCTATCTTTAGACCACAATCATTTGCGCCACATCGAGGACCTGCTCGCCGGGCCGCAAGTCCGCCGCCTCGCAGAGTAGTTCGCTTATTACGTTTAGCACCGTGCCGAAAACAGCGTAATCCCCCGAAGCCCAGGCCTTCCGTTTTCGGTCCTTGATCAAGGACTTGTCCGTAGCGGACGGTCGGTGGTTCACAGCTATTTCTTCTCCGAACCCATGAATGGAGCCCGCACTAGAGGGTGGCAAATTTCGTGTAGCCGCCAAGAAGCCGGCGGCAGGGTACCTTAACCGTGGCCGTCGCGTACAATGTTGGTCTTATTCGGATAGGTCTTTGGACATGAAGAAGGTAATGAAAAGGCTCTCTAAACGGCCGGCGGTCTTGGGGGCTTCGTTCGTGTTTCTGGTCTCCCTTTCCCTGTACCTGGATACCCTGGCGCCGACCGTCCTCACGTACGATTCGGCGACGTTGCAGACGAGGGCTTACGTGCTCGGGATCGGCTACCCGACCGGTTACCCGACGTACATAATGCTCGGCAAGCTGTTTACCTACCTGCCCTTCGGGGACGTTGCTTACCGGGTGAACCTTTCTTCGGCGGTTTACGGGGCGTTGGCCGCGGCGGCGATCTACCTGACGGCCCTTCGCGCGGCGCCCGGCGAGAAGGGTTTCTTCACGCACGCCGCCGCCGGTCTCGGCGCGCTGGCCTTCGCTACCGGGCCCACGTTCTGGGGCCAGGCGATAAAGGCTGAGGTATATACGCTCGCCGTGCTGCTCGTTACGCTAACCATATACACGTTGCTGGCCTGGCGGGATACGGGCCGCGACGGATATCTTCTGGCCGCCACGTTTTTGGTCGGACTCTCGATGACGGCCCACATGACGAGCGGCCTACTCATCCCGGCCGGCCTGCTGTTCGTGTTTTTGGTCGACCGGTCGAAGCTGAAACGCGTGGGGCTCGTGACGAAAGGCTTCGCCCTGTTCGTATTGGGGCTTTCACCCTATCTATATCTCCCGATCCGGGCTTCGATGGACCCGCCGGCCAACTACGCGGACCCCTCGAACCTGCAAGGCCTCTGGTTTATCCTGAGCGGCGGCAACTTCAAGGGACAGATGTTCGCCTTCGGCCCGGACCGTCTAGCGGAGAGGTTGGGCGTTTATTTAGACGATCTACTGCTTCAATTTCCGCTTATCCTGCTGGCCGTGGCCGTACTCGGGGCCGTCATACTCTTGTTCAGAGACCGCCCGCTGGCCGCGGTGCTTGGCGCGTTGATGGTCGGATACCTGGTTTTCGCCCTGGAGTACGGCATAAGCGACATAATCCCTTACTTCGTGCCGACATACCTTATACTCGCGCTCCTGCTGGCCGTCGGGCTTGGCTGGATCGCCGAGAAGCTTTGGGGTGCAGCCCGGACCTTCTCTTTATCGCGGGTCTTTTTGCCGGCCGCGACGTTGCTTGCGGTCTCGGTACTACTGGTCTTCGGGACGCTCGGTACCCGGACGGAGGTCGACCAGAGCGACAACTACGAAGCCCGGCGTCTGCTAGAGTCCGTGGCCCGCGACACGGCTTCGGGGGCCACCGTCCTGGGACACCGAGAGACGGCGACGCTCCGCTACATGCAGTTGGTGGAAGGCCGGCGGAGGGACCTCGGGGTCGAGACCGTAACCACGGGCGACGTTGCGCGCATCGCGGACGTTGCCGTTAGCAAGGGGCCTACCTACTTCGTGAAACCCGGCGCCACCGCCGTCGGCAACATCCGGGAGGCCGGCTACGATATATATCCCGTAGAGCGCGGACTCTTGTACGAGGTTCGTCCGAGGGACGTGGATCGAACGTAACGGGGCCGCCCAACCCGCGCACCGACCGGCTAGTAGACGAGCCGGCGGCGCACCGCGGCGGAGAACCGGTCCACCACGAGCACCACGATTATCGTGGCCCCGACGAGGGTGGCGACTTTCGGGTAGTCGAAGAGGTTCATGGAGATGAGGATCTGCTGCCCGATGCCGCCGGCGCCGACGAACCCCAGAATGGTCGCCGAGCGGATGTTGCATTCCCACTGGTAGAGCGAGAGCGAGGCGAACGGGCTCGCGGCCTGCGGCAGCCGGCCGAAGAGAAAAGCCCCGAGGCCGTCCGCGCCGGTTGCCCGGAGCGCCTCGACGGGCCGGCTCGGGACCGCCTCCAAAGTTTCGCTGTAGAGTTTTCCGAGCACGCCCGCCGAGTGTACGGCGAGGGCGAGGGTTCCGGGAAACGGGCCGAGGCCGAGGGCTACGACGAAGATCAGGGCCCACAGTATGTCCGGCACGGAGCGGAACGTGTTGAGTACGAAACGGGCCACGTGGTAGGGAATGGCGCGCAGCAGACGCTCGCCCACCGAGGCGCCGACGGTCGGGACGGCTTCGGTTCCGATGGCGGCGAGGGGCAGGGCTACGAGGGCCCCGATCAGGGCCCCCAGAAAGGACATCTGGAAGGTTTCGAGGATGCCGAGGCCGGTGGTTTGGAGTGTGGCGAGGGAGAGGTCCGGCGGGAACATCTCGGAGACGAAGCGTTCGGCGGGGGCGGCGCCGGTTAACAGTTCGATCAGGTCGAACTCCGTGCCCCAGACGCTCCATCCCGTAAGGCCGAGGATGACGAGCACCGTCAAGCTCGTCTTCCAGTTGTAGCGGGGCAGCGCGCCCCCGATGGTGGTCCTCGGCTCAGTGTGCGGCGACGCCATCTCTTCCCTCCGTTATTCGTGCCGGGTCCGGGTAGTTTGGAGGCCCGGCGGGCTCGTCCCGCGAACTTCGAGGGTCTGCTGGACCCCCCCGGTATATCTCCGCCAGCTTTTTGTCCGTGAGCGCCCCGGACGGGCCGTCGTAGGCCACGCGACCTTCACGGAGGGCCACGATCCGCGGGAAGCGGCGCGCAATACTCACGTCGTGCAAATTTACCAACAGCGTTGCCCCGTCTTGGCTTAGCGAGTTCAGGGCTTCCAGGACTTTCTCCGTGGTAACCGGGTCCACGGCGGCGAAGGGCTCGTCGGCCAGCACGATCGAGGGCCGCTGAACCAAAAGCCGCGCCACGGCCACCCGCTGCTGCTGGCCGCCGGAGAGGTTCGACGTCCGCACCGCCGCGTATTCCTCGACCCCGATCTCTCCCAGGGCCTCCCGGACGCGGCGGGTCAGGTCTTTGCCGGGTCCGGTTAGGAAAGTCCGCAGCGCGTCCATCCGGCCCATCCCACCGATCTCACCCAGCGCCACGTTGACGCCCGCCGGCAGCTGCGGCACCAGGTTGTAAGCCTGGTAAATAGTCCCGACGTTTCGCCGGATACCCTTTAGCTCTTTTTTCGACATCTTGTAGAGGTCCCGGCCGTCGACGCCAACCATGCCGGACGCCAAGGCCACGCTCCGGGTTAGCGCCCGAAACAAGGTGGATTTTCCGGCCCCGGACGCCCCGACAATGGCGACTCTCTCGCCGGGTTCTGCCCGGAAGGAGACATCCCGGAGCGCGGGTACGCCACCGAAGGTCACGGAGACTTTCTCCAGGGAAACCCTCACGCTACTCTTCGGGCTCGGCGATCAGGTCAAGCGCCCGGGCCTGCTTCTCGGTGTAGTCGTAATCGTCGGCCGTTACCTGCTCGTAGCTTTCGGCGCGCATGAGGTCGAGCAACTCGGGGTCTTCCATGTTCAGATAAGCGTCCAGAAGCGCCTGCCGGTCCTCGTCCGAAAGGGAGTCGCGTACCACCCACGGGTAACCCTCTATCGGCTCGGACTCGGCGATGATCTTGACGGAACCTTCCTCTATCGTACCCTCGTCCCGCAGGTCGTAGAAGATCCGGTCTTCCAGGCCGCCGGCGTCTACCCGGCCGTTGGCGACCGCCTGGGCCGTAGTGTCGTGGCCGCCGGTGTAGGTGAACTCGCCCAGGTCCGTCCGGTAGTCGATGCCGGCTTTTTTCAACATGATCGAAGGGTACAACGACCCGGAGGTAGACGATACGCTCCCGAAGGCGAAGTCCCGGCCTTCTATGTCTTCCACGCTCTCGATGTCGCTGTCGGCGGGCGCGATGATGAGCGAGCGGTACTTGGTGGTACCGGTGCGCGGGTTGACTTCCGTGACCAGCGGCGTAACGTCCGCCCTTTGACGGGCCTGGACGTAGGTGAGGCCGCCGAAGTAGGCCATATCCAGCTCGCCGGAGACCAGAGCCTCAACCACGGCGTTGTAGGTAGCCGGCACGGAGACCTCGACCTCGCGCCCGATCTCCCCGGCCAGGTAGTCTTCTAGCGGCTGGTACTGGGCCTCGACCTCCTCCGGGTTTTGGTTCGGAATAAGCCCGACGCGGAGCGCCTCACCGGAGGACGACCCCCCACATCCGGCCAGCGCCACCGCGAGCACCGCGACGGATAAGACGACGAAGAGTTTCTTGAGCATTTGTTCCCCTTCCAAGGCACAGAGCGACAAAAGTCACGACCGCCGGAGAGACCTGGCGGCCACGTAAGCAACTTATGGAAAAATATCACGCGGAGGTTATGACCACAATTCCCGGAACGTTTTGGTCATGGCGCCTCGGGCATCCTGCACGTTTCTTGACGCGGATTTTCACCTTGGTTAATCTTAACCGCAACATATACGATAAATGCGTTGATCGCACAAGGGGGTGTAGGGAAAGCCCAAAATGTAAGTGTGGATAGGGGTCGGGGCCCGCTGGAGCGGGTTCGGCTTTGGTTCGGGAAACGGGACGTTTCGAGAAGGAGGAAAACATGGCAGGGGAATTTGTACTGGCTATAGACCAGGGCACGACGTCGAGTAGGGCGATAGTCTTCAATCATGACAGCGCCACCGTGGGCGAGGCCCAGGAAGAGTTCACCCAGCACTATCCGAAGCCCGGCTGGGTCGAGCACGACGCCAACGAAATCTGGGACGTCACCCTGAAGGTAATGCGGGAGGCCCTCGACGACGCCGGGGTGTCCCCGGAGGATATAGCGGCCATCGGGATCACCAACCAGCGCGAGACGGTGGTGATGTGGGACCGGGAAAGCGGAGAGCCGGTCCACAACGCCATCGTCTGGCAGGACCGGCGGGGCGCGGCTTTTTGCGACAAGCTAAGCGAGCAAGGCTACGCCGACATGGTTCGGGACAAAGCCGGCCTTACCATAGACGCCTACTTCTCCGGCTCGAAAGTGAACTGGCTCCTCGAAAACGTCGACGGCCTGAGAGACAAAGCCCAGAGTGGCGAGGTCGCGCTCGGGACGATGGATTCCTGGCTGATCTACAAGCTCACCGGGGGCCGGGAGCACGTCACCGACTACACCAACGCCTCCCGCACCCTGATGTACAACATCTTCGACCTCCAATGGGACGACGAGTTGCTCGAAATGCTCGGCGGAATCCCGAGGGAGATCCTGCCGGAGGTCAAGCCGTCTTCGTACGTCTACGGCAACACGGACTCCGAAATATTCGGGGCCGAGATCCCGGTCGCCGGGGTCGCCGGAGACCAGCAGGCCGCGCTCTTCGGGGAGATCGCCTTCGAGAAGGGCCTGACCAAGAATACCTACGGTACCGGCTCTTTCGCCCTGATGAACACTGGCCCCGAACCCATAAAGAGCGAGAACGACCTGCTCACGACTATTTCCTGGGGCATCGGTGACGAGCCGGTCGAGTACGCCCTCGAAGGAGCCATATTCATCACCGGCGCGGCCGTCCAGTGGCTGCGGGACGGCCTCGGTATCATAGAAGACGCCTCGGAGACCGAAGATCTCGCCAAGAGCATAGATTCGAATGACGACGTGTACTTCGTCCCGGCGCTCGTCGGGCTCGGCGCGCCTCACTGGGACCCGTATGCCCGCGGCACGCTCGTGGGCCTCACCCGGGGGACCACCAAGGCCCACCTGGTTCGGGCGGCGCTTGAGAGCATGTGTTACCAGACCCGGGACGCGGTCGAGGCGATGAAGGCCGACTCCGGCGTAGACATCCCGACCTTCCGGGCCGACGGTGGCGCGGCGGCAAACCGCTGGATGGTGCAGTTCCAGGCCGACATCCTCGGCGTGTCGGTAGAAGTGCCGGAGACCCTGGAGACCACAGCCTTGGGCGCGGCATACCTTGCCGGCCTCGCGGTCGGGTTCTGGGGAAGCAAGGACGAGCTCAAGGACAAATGGCGTCTGCGTCGCCGGTACGAGCCCAAAATGGACGAAGAAGAACGCGAGCGGCTCTACAGTCGCTGGAAGGAAGCGTTGGAGCGTTCCAAAGGCTGGGCCAAAGACGCCGTCGAGTCGCCCCTGACGTAGCCGGAATGGTCCCCGGCCGCGACGGTAAGAAAGGAAAGAGATGAAAAAAATACTCAACGCCCCCGAGCGGGCGGTTGAGGACATGCTGCGCGGGATGGAGTTGGCGCACGGGGGGCCGGGCGGTCTCATACGCCTCATCCCCGAGCACAACACCATCGTCCGGGCCGACGCGCCGGTAGAAGGCAAGGTCGCCCTCGTCTCCGGCGGCGGCTCCGGCCACGAGCCGACCCACGGCGGCTACGTCGGCCCCGGGATGCTCGACGCCGCGTGTGCCGGGCCCGTGTTTACAAGCCCGGTCCCCGACCAAATGGAGGAAGCAACCAAAGCCGTGGACGGCGGGGCCGGCGTCTTCTACGTCGTCAAAAACTACACCGGCGACGTAATGAACTTCGAGATGGCCGGCGAGATGACCGAGGGTATAGAAACCGATTACGTCGTCACAAACGACGATGTCTCCGTCGAAGACTCCGAACACACCTCCGGCCGTCGCGGGGTCGCGGGCACCATCTTCGTGCATAAGACCTGTGGCGCCGCCGCCGACGACGGCAAAGACCTCGCCGGCATCAAAGAGCTTGCCGAAAAGGTAAACGGCAACGTCCGCTCGATGGGCATGGCCTTGACGAGTTGCACCCCGCCCGAGAGCGGCGAGCCGATCTTCGACATCGGCGAGAACGAGATGGAGCTCGGCATCGGCATCCACGGCGAACGCGGCTCCCAGCGATCCGAGGTGGCATCCTCCAAAGAGATAGTCGAGCATATGCTCGGCCGCATCCTCGGTGATTCCGTGGACTACGCGGGCTCCGAAGTTGCCGTAATGGTCAACGGCATGGGCGGTACGCCGCTCATGGAGCTCTACATCGCCTACGCCGACGTAAGAGACTACCTCGAAAACGAAGGCATCGAGGTCTACCGGATGCCGTACGTTGGAGACTATATGACCTCGCTGGAGATGGCGGGCTTCAGCATCACGCTTCTCAAGCTCGACGACGAAATGAAGGGCTACCTGGAAGCGCCGTGCAACGTTGCTGCCGGACGACCATTCTAAGAAAAGGGGGGGGATGAATGCAAGCTTACTTAGCCGAGTTCATCGGCACCATGATTCTGGTTCTCCTGGGTGACGGGGTGGTGGCAGGGGTTCTACTGCGCCAGTCCAAGGCGGAGAACGCCGGATGGATCGTCATTACCTTCGGGTGGGGCATGGCGGTGGCTATCGCGGTCTACTCCGTGGGGGCTATCAGCGGCGCGCACATCAACCCGGCCGTAACGGTAGGCCTGGCTTCTATAGGGTCTTTCGACTGGGTGATGGTGCCCGGCTACATAATCGCCCAGTTGCTCGGGGCGTTCACCGGGGCCGTATTAGTCTTTTTCGCCTACTTGAACCACTGGGCACCGACCGCCGACCCCGCTCTCAAGCTGGGCGTGTTCTGCACCGCCCCGGAGATTCCAAATACCGTAGCCAACTTTATTACCGAGGTGATCGGCACCGCCATGTTGGTCTTTGGTGTGGTCGCCATAGCCGCGAACACGCAGCAGATCGAACAGGCTGCGGACGTGAACCTGTCCATCGTATTCTCGACCGGCATCCTGCCACTCATAATCGGCTTGCTCGTCTTCTCGATTGGCCTCTCGCTGGGCGGGCCTACCGGCTACGCTATCAATCCGGCGCGCGACCTGGGCCCGCGTATTGCCCACGCACTCTTGCCGATACCCGGAAAAGGCGGCTCGGACTGGGGCTACAGTTGGATCCCGATCGTAGGTCCGCTCGTGGGCGGCGTTATTGGGGCCGTGCTGTACACCATTCTCGGGTTTGGGGGATAAGAGAAAAGTGCCGGAAGTTCTACAGGGTCGGGACACCCCTAGGTCCCGACCCTGTAGCGAACGGATTCGTTTGTATCTCGCAAGGGTAAGCAATCGTGGAGTGCAGTTGCACGGAAAACAGGAGAAGGAAAATGTCTGAAGGAAATATGCCCGAACCGGATCGTTATTCGGTAGAACGCGTCGAAGTAGCGGATAGTCTAGACGTAGCACTGCAAGAACATCTGAATGGAGGCTCCACACATAGTTGGCAACTCGTAGGCGTGCTCCAAGATCCCGCCTCGGATGGTGTTCTGTTGGTGTGGGATACGGAAAAGATGATCTCTGGTTAAAGCCAGGGTGTGGCGGAGTTCGATACTGGTTCGTAGACTTTTATTGTGTTGATCCCCACTCGGCAACACTTCGAGCCTCTGTAGACCGCGCAGAAAGGAAGGGCAATGAGTGCTACAGAGAAGACCGTAGCCGTGATCCATGCGATGGCCGTCGCGATGGAAGAGAACAAACAACGCCTGACGAAGCTGGATTCAGAGATAGGGGACGGCGACCACGGCAACAACATGCACCGGGGTTTTCAGGCGGTTCTCGAAAGGTTGGAAGCCGACGCCGGGACCCCCGCAGCGGTTCTCAAGTCTGTTTCGTCGGCCCTGATAAGCAAAGTTGGCGGGGCGGCGGGTCCGCTCTACGGTACGGCTTTCCTCCGCGCCTCCACCTCTCTGGGTGACAAGGAGGAAGTCTCGGCGGAAGACGCGGCCGAAGTCCTCGAAGCCGCGCTCGGGGGCATAAAGCAGCGCGGAAAGGCCGAGCCCGGAGACAAGACGATTGTGGACGCTTTGCAGCCCGCTTTGGAAGCGGCGAAAGAGGCCGCGGGCGGGAGCGTCGCCGAAGTATTCCGGGCGGCGGCTGACGCAGCCCGGGAGGGGGTGGAGAACACCGCGGACCTCGTGGCCCGGAAGGGCCGGGCTAGTTATCTCGGGGAGCGCGCCGTTGGGCACCAGGACCCGGGCGCCACCTCTACCTACCTGCTGCTCGACGCCGCGGCCCGAACCTTGGAGGGTTCGGAATGACGGTAGCCCTGGTGCTAGTCTCGCACAGCCCGCAGGTGGCGGAGGGCACCGCCGATATCGTACGGCAAATGGCGGGAGAGATAGAGGTGCTGCCGGTCGGGGGTGACTCCGAAGGCGGGTTCGGCACGGATCCCGAGAAGATACAGACGGCCATGGAAAGCGCCGGGGCCGAGGAGGTGCTGGTGTTCATGGATCTAGGCAGCGCGGTGCTCTCCGCCGAGACCGTGCTGGATATGTTGTCCGCGGAAGACAAAGAAAGAGTTTGGCTCGTGGACGCGCCGTTCGTGGAAGGGGCGTTTTCGGCCGGCGTGGCGGCCTCGGCGGGAGATGACGCTGAAGCCTGCATCGAGTCGGCCATGGAGGCCCAGACCGAGTCGAAGCTGCATTAGGATAGGACGTTCGATACGACGTTTGGGGAGCACGAAATATCGCTGTTTTTGTCTCCAGTTTCACGTTTAAGAGGCGGGCCCCGATGGTAAATTATCCATGTAGTGGATGAAAAGACTTCAGGAGGTCACGAAGTGCAGACCGAACGCAGAGGCGAAGGCATTCTATCCGAGAACATGACCGAGAAGCGCGAGGAAATCGTCGAGCTTCTCAAGCAAGCCTACTTCATGGAGCTAGAGACCGTGATGAGCTACGTCACGAACTCGACCAACCCCGACGGCGTTAGGGCGCAGGAGATCAAGGAAGCCCTGGAAGAGGATATCCAGGAAGAGTTGGGCCACGCCCAGCAGTTCGCCGCGAGGATCAAGGAGCTCTACGGGGTAGTACCGGGCTCGCTGGACTTCAAGGCCGAGCAATCGGCGCTGCAGCCGCCGCAGGAGCAGGTAGACGTGGTACACGTCGTCAAGGGCGTCATAGAGGCCGAGACCGGCGCTATCGAGCATTACCAGAAGGTCATCGAGGCGACCGAGGATGCGGACCACGTCACCCAGGACATGGTTATCGCCATCCTGCGCGACGAACAGGGCCACCGCCGCTTGTTCGAGGGCTTCCTCCGCGAGTACGAGGCCGAGGGGCTGGCCTAAAGCCCTAAATACCTAAAGCTACACCGAACCGAATAGCAAGAAAGGCCCGGCCTAGAATATCTAGACCGGGCCTTTTCGTTGGTTCGGTTCCCTCAGCGTGGGACGCTGTGCGAGGTTGCGCGCTGCTGTATAATCCAGCTCGTAACGAGATGAGCGAAACTTCCGCAACCGACATCCCGGTCACACTTCCTCGATTATCTCGGGCTGCGAGGCTCTAGGCCGTGCCGGAATCCGTCTTTACCGTCTTTGGCATCCTCGCGGCGCTGGCCCTCATAGCCTTGAACGGGTTTTTCGTTGCGGCCGAGTTCGCCCTGGTAAGGGTTAGGGACACCCGCATTCAGCAATTGGAAGAGCAGGGGGACGCCCGGGCGCCGGGCGTGCGGGACGCTCTAAGGGACATGGACGCTTATCTGTCTGTGTGTCAGGTGGGGATAACAATGGCGTCTCTCGCGCTAGGATGGGTCGGCGAGCCGGTAGTGGCGGCCCTGATCCGGCCGGGCCTCGAAGCCGTCGGGGTGACGAACGGTAGGGCGATCGAGATCATCGCTTTCATTCTAGGGTTCTCCATTATTACTTACGGTCATTTGGTGTTCGGGGAGCAGGCGCCGAAATACTTCTCCATCCAGCGGGCCGAGGCGGTGTCGCTCGGGATCTACCGCCCGTTGAAACTCTCCATGCTCGCTTTGCGGCCGGTGGTTTGGCTGGTGAACACCTCGACCAACTTCGTGTTGCGTCCCTGGGGGATAAGGCTCGGGGAAGAGATGGAGGCCCACTCCGAGGAGGAGTTGCGGTTGATGATAACCTCTTCCACCGCCTCCGGGGAACTCGACCCCGAAGAGCGAGATTACCTGAACAACGTCTTCGACTTCGGGGATACCGTAGCCCGCGAGATCATGGTCCCGAGGCCGGATATAGAGGCGTTATCCGCCGGCACGCCGCTGGAAGAGCTGGCCGAGGCCGCCGCTTTCGGACGTTTCACGCGCTATCCGGTCTACGAAGGAGACCTGGACAACGTCCTCGGCTCGGTACACGTCAAGGACCTCTTTCGGGCGGCGGGCGAGCAGCCGGAGAACTTCGACATCCACCCTCTGGTCCGGGAGTGCCTCGTCGTCCCCGAGAACAAACCCATAGAGCAACTCCTCAAAGAGTTCCAAAACCGCAAGCTCCAGATGGCGATCGTTATAGACGAATGGGGCAGCGTCGAGGGGCTTATTACCATAGAAGACGTGCTGGAAGAATTGGTCGGTGAGATACAGGACGAGTTCGACCGGGACGAGGCCGCGATCGAGCAACTCGGGGACGGCATTTACTCCATAGACGGCCGCATACCAATAGACGACGTCAACGAGCGCTTTGGCCTGAATCTCCACGACGAAGACTTCGAGACTATCGGCGGCTACGTGCTGGGAGCCCTGGGGCGTTCCCCGGAGACCGGCGACGCTGTAGAGGCAGATCAGGTCACTCTCACGGTGAAAGCCGTGGACGGCTCCCGGGTTGCAATGCTGACCCTGCGCCAGAGCAATGAGGCTCCCCAAACCTAAGTTGCGTTTTCCTGAATAAATCGCCTAGTTCCATCCAACCAGATCCAGCAGCCCCCAACCCTCCCTGGTAACATTGCCCGGTATTCGTTCGGCGTTTTCTGGCTAACTGAGTAGGTGAGATTGAGTACGGAAGCGGAGCACAAAGAAGGCCTCGCGTCGCTGACGAGCGGGGCGATGTCCGGCATCTGGGACTGGGTGCAGAAGAAGATCCCCGAGGGCACGGAGGTTTTCGACGCCCACGCCCACATCGGGGCCGACGTGGACGGCCGGACGATGACGGCGGATGGGATGCGCGCCAGGATGGAGGCCGCCGGGGTATCGAAGAGCATAGTCTTTCCCCTCAACGACCCGAACGCCCGCGACGACTTCTCCGGGCCGAACGACGTGCTCTGGGAGGCCTACGAGCAGTACCCGGACCTCTTCGTTCCGTTCTTCCGGCTCAACCCGCACCGGGACTACGAGAAAGAATTCGGGCGTTGCCTGGAGACGGGTTTCGAAGGCTTGAAGCTGCACCCAGTGTCGCAGAAGTTCGAGTTGGACAAGCCGCGGGTGGTGCGGCTGTTCGAGATGGCGGCGGAGGCCGATCTTCCGGTCCTAATACACGCCGGGTTCGGGATGGGGCGGATAGTCGAGCCTTTGCTGCCGACTATTGAGAAGCACCCGGAGTTGCGACTTATCCTGGGCCACTCCGCCATGATCGAGGTTCTGGAAGCGGCCCGGGTTTTCGCGGACCATCCGAACGTCCTCTTCGAGACCTCCGTGGTGCAACTCAAGGACCTGTACGTGCTCTTCAGCACGCTGGACGCCTCCCGGATCTCCTACGGCTCGGATATACCGTACGGCGACCTGCCTTCGACCCTCCACGCGACGCTCGCGGCAGCGGACGCCGCAGGCCTCACGGACGAAGAGCTGGCGGGCGTACTCTCCGGAAACATTCGCCGGTGGTTTCCATGAGCGGCGCGGGCAACGAGCCGGTATCCAGGGAGCTTAGGACCGCGCATCTCTTGCGGATCCAGGGTTACATGACGATGGCGATACTCTCGATGTGGCAGGCGAGCCCGCGGGCACCGGCGATCATCGGCATGGCCCAGGCTAGCATTAAAGGCGAGGGTCCCGGCGGCCACGAGGAGGAGGCCCTCGAAACCCTGCGGTCTCTGCTGGAGGAGGCTGTGGAGTACTACGAGAAGGGCGACTTCCCGCCCGCGATGTCCCGGATGCGGGTCGCAAACGATTTGGTCTCGCTGTACGCCATCCGGCTCGCCGGAGAGTAATTTTGCAAGATGCCGCCGCGCGGGCCTTGCCGGGCGACGAACCGATGGCCGCCCTGTGGCGCGGGCCCCTAATAGAGAGCGTCCACCGGGGCCGTGCAGTCTATTGCGGTCCGGGGGGCGAGGTTCTGGAAGCGACCGGCGATCCGGAAGGCTACGTATACGTCCGGTCTTCCGCCAAACCCTTCCAGGCCCTTCCCCTAGTCCTCTCGGGCGCCGCCGACGCTTTCGGCCTTACGGAAAAAGAGATCGCCGTGGCCTGCGCTTCGCACAGCGGGGAAGACCACCATCTATCCGCCGTAAGGTCCTTGCTCGACAAAGCCGGGCTCTCCGGAGAAACCCTCCAGAGTGGCCCGCACCCGCCGTTTTACGCCCCGGCCACCGCCCAACTCGCCCGCGACGGCGAAAAGCCGCGGCCCATCCACGGCAACTGCTCGGGGAAGCACGCCGGGATGTTGGCCCTGTGTGTTTACGAGGGTTGGAGCCTCCGGGACTACCGGAGCCCGGGCCATCCGCTACAAAAAGCTATCTCGGACGTGGTGGCGAGCATCTGCGGCCTGAGCCCCGACGAGCTAATTCTCGGTGGCGACGGCTGCGGCGTCCCCGCCTTCGCCCTGCCGCTAAAGAACCTCGCGACCGGCTTCGCCCGGCTCGCCGCCGGTAAACAGGTCTCCGACTCACTCTCGGAGGGTTGCAAGCGGATACGGGATGCGATGCGCGCCAACCCGCTTACGGTGGCCGGAACGGGCCGTTTCGATACCTGGCTCATGCAGAACACGGCGCTGCTCGCGAAAGGCGGGGCGGAGGGTGTCTTCGCCTGCGGAAACACCGATGGGTGGGGGATGGCCATAAAAATATCCGACGGCGCCGGACGGGCTGTGAAGCCGGTAGTCCTCTCCATGCTCGACCAACGGGGTATCGTTCCCTCTTCGCCGGAGCCCGATCCGGTGAGCGATCTGCACGGCGAGGTGGTAGGGAGCATGGAAACCATCCGGTAGAGGCCCAAGGGTCGTACAATACATACGGTATGACCGGGAGGCTTAAATACGACGAGCTAGATTGGCGGGAGACCATCCTACTCGGGGTGGCAATCCGCAAGAGTATCCTCGACGTAA
The DNA here is from genome assembly GCA_049650095.1 of Rubrobacteraceae bacterium. GTDB lineage: Bacteria > Actinomycetota > Rubrobacteria > Rubrobacterales > Rubrobacteraceae > SIRX01. The sequence goes on from JBARZM010000059.1 coordinate 25,170, forward strand.
TCTCCGGCGAGCCACGGTCCGCGGAATCGGCGGCGGAATCTCTCTCGCTGGATGCCCGGGCCGTCTACACGGTACTCTCGGCGCTCTCGGAGTTCGGGTTCGTGGAAGAGAGCCGGCGGGGTTTCAGGCTTCCGGAGATGCACCGGGGTCCGCTGCTCGACCCGGAAGACCCCGGGTACGTCGGCGGCCTGCTCCTCAACCGCCTGGACGTGATGCGAGGGTGGGCCCAACTTCCGGAGGTTCTGGAGACCGGGGCCCCCGCCGAAGACCGAACCGAACCGGAATTCGCCGGCGAGGCGGCGTTCATAAAGGCATTGCGCTACAGCGTGCGGGACAGCGCGGCCCCGGTGTCCGAGGCTGTAATGGCTCGTTTGCCGGAAGGCGCGAGCATCCTGGACGTTGGTGGCGGACCGGGGACCAATGCCGAAGCCTTCGCCCGGGACGGCGCCCGGGTCACGGTCTTCGATCGGCCCGAGGTCATCTCTTTAATGGAGCCTGTTCTTGCGAAAGCCGGTATCGAGACGGAGGCCGGCGACATGAACGAAACCTTGCCCGAAGGTCCGTTCGATGCGATCTACTTCGGCAACACCTC
>JBARZM010000060.1:0-4994 GCA_049650095.1 Rubrobacteraceae bacterium
ACCCGAAGACTGCACCGGCATGGAAGATGTCCGCGAAGCCATGGATACATTGGACCGGGAGATAATCCACCTTATCGGCCAGAGGTCCGGCTACGTGCGGGCGGCGGCGAAGTTCAAGACCGGAGAAGCAAGCGTCAAGGCGCCCGAACGCCAGAAAGCGATGCTCGAAGAACGCCGCCGGTGGGCAATCGAGGAAGCCTTGAGCCCCGATGTGGTCGAAAAGATGTACCGGGACCTCGTGTCGTACTTCATAGACCGCGAACTCGAAGACTGGAAGGCGGGCGACTGAGCGAGGCTTATAACTTGTTGGGAACGGTTCCCGACAAGCGCCCCTATTTTTGCCTTATGCACGTTACAAGCGGGGGTATCCCGCGACGCCCTGAGACCCATTCTCAAGAGCGGGACCCTGGGGCAGCGTGAGCTCTGAAAATCCTTTATTCAAGCTGACTTTTCACGCTTTCAAGAAAAGTTCTTGGTTGTGATCTGGTTCCGTTGTTAGGTGTCGGGGGCTGTGGTTAAATAGCTTCACTGTAGCAAAGTCTTATATTCGGATGGCAGGGGTTTGATGCTAAAGATAGAAAACCTACACGTAGAGATAGATGGCAGTGAGATCATCAAAGGTCTCGACCTCGAGATAAACAAAGGTGAGATCCACGCCATCATGGGCCCGAACGGCTCGGGCAAGAGCACGCTTTCCAATGTGCTGATGGGCCACCCCCGTTACGACGTAACCGGCGGCGCCATCACGTTCATGGATGAGGACATCTTCGAGCTAGAGGCCGACGAGCGGGCGAAGCTCGGCATGTTTCTGGCGTTCCAGTATCCGAGCGAGGTACCGGGCGTCAGCGTCGCAAACTTCCTGCGGACCGCCGTAAACTCCGTGCGGGAAGAAGAGCTTTCTCCGATGGAGATGTACCGGCTCATCCAGGAGAAGATGAAGATCATGCAGATGGACCCCAAGTTCGCCGAGCGGTACCTCAACGAAGGGTTCTCCGGCGGCGAGAAGAAGCGGAACGAGATCCTGCAGATGCTCATGCTGGAACCGAAGCTCTCCATCATGGATGAGACCGACTCCGGCCTCGACATCGACGCGTTGCAGGTGGTTTCCAAGGGCGTCAACGAGCTACGCGGACCGGAATTCTCGGCCGTCATCATCACGCACTACCAGCGGATTCTGCGGTACATCGAGCCCGACCGGGTACACGTAATGCTGGAAGGCCGGCTGGTTACGTCGGGTGGCAAGGAGCTGGCGGATACGCTGGAAGAAAAAGGTTACGACTGGGTGCGGCAGGAGTTCGGCTCCGCCGCGCAGAGCTAGGGAAGGGACAAAGTATGCCGGAAGACAAGACAATCCAGGAGCTCGGGTTAGACGAGTACAAGTACGGCTTTTCCGACCCGGAGGAGTACTTCTTCAAGACGCCCCGCAAGGGGATCGACCCGGAGATCGTCGCCATGATCTCCAAGCACAAGGACGAGCCGGAGTGGATGCTGGAATACCGGCTGAAGGCTCTGGAGTCTTTCATGGAGAAGGCGACCCCGCAGTGGGGCGGCGACCTCTCCGAGTTGGACTTCGATGAGATCTACTACTACATCCGGCCGATGGAGAACCAGGGCCGTTCCTGGGACGACGTGCCGGACGACATCAAGAACACGTTCGAGAAGCTGGGCATCCCGCAGGCCGAGCGCGAGACGCTCGCCGGCGTCGGCGCCCAGTACGAGTCCGAGGTCGTCTACCACTCGCTGAAAGAGGAGTGGGAGAAGAGCGGCGTCATCTTTATGGACATGGACTCGGGCCTGCGCGAGCACGAGGAGCTGGTGCGCGAGTACTTCGGCACCATCATCCCCTACGACGACAACAAGTTCTCCGCGCTCAACAGCGCCGTGTGGTCGGGCGGTTCGTTCGTGTACGTTCCGCCGGGCGTCCACATTGACATCCCGCTGCAGGCGTACTTCCGCATCAACGCGGAGAACATGGGACAGTTCGAGCGGACGCTCATCATCGCCGACGAGGGTTCCTACGTCCACTACATCGAGGGCTGCACCGCCCCGACGTACACGACCAACTCGCTCCACTCGGCGGTCGTCGAGCTTATAGCCAAGCCGGGCGCCCGCATCCGGTACTCGACCATCCAGAACTGGTCGCACAACACCTACACCCTGGTGACCAAGCGGGCCGTTGCGGAAGAAAACGCCACCGTCGAGTGGGTGGACGGCAACCTGGGCTCCAAGCTCACGATGAAGTACCCGGCGGTCTACCTGACCGGCGAGGGTGCCCGAGGTGAGATCCTCTCCGTCGCCTACGCGGGAGACGGGCAGCACCAGGACGCGGGCGGCAAGGTCGTCCACGCCGCGCCGAACACCTCCAGCCTCATCACCTCCAAGTCCATCTCCAAGGGGACGGGCCGGAGCACCTATCGCGGGCTGCTGAAGGTACACGAGGGCTGCCACGACTCCAAGAGCCGGGTAGAGTGCGACGCGCTGCTCTTGGACGAACAGGCTCGGACGGATACGTATCCGTACATCGAGATCGAGGAGAAGAAGGTCAACACCGAGCACGAGGCCACGGTCTCGAAGGTCGGCGAGGACCAGCTCTTCTACCTGATGAGCCGCGGGCTCTCCGAGGAAGCGGCCATCGCGATGGTCGTCAACGGCTTCATCGAGCCGATAGCCAAGGAGCTTCCGCTGGAGTACGCGATCGAGCTGAACCGCCTGATCCAACTGGAGATGGAAGGCTCGGTCGGGTAGGGAGTCTCTCAGTCGTTCAGTCTCTCAGTCTTTCAGCTTCTTACTGATGGACTGAACGACTGACAAACTGACGGACGGATTTTTGACGGGGCGGGCTCTTCCGGGAGTCCGTCCTTTTTGACGAGAAGAAAGGTGATACATGAGCGCGAACGGCGTGCCGGAGGTTTTGAAGAACAAGGGTGTCAGCGAGGAGACGGTCAAGGCGCTCTCTTCGCTGCAGAACGAGCCCGGCTGGCTCACGGAGAAGCGGCTGCACGCCTGGCAGACGTTCCAGGCACTGCCGATGCCGACCATGCGCGACGAGGCCTGGCGCTACACGGATATCTCGGACGTGAACGTCGAGGACTTCGCCGCCTACACCCCGAGCCCGGACGTGACGAGCGAATCCGAGCTACCGGACGCCGTGCAGCAGCTAATACGGGAGGGCGAGGAGAACTCCGCCCTGATCGTACAGCACAACTCCGAGACGACCTACACCAGGATAGACGACGAATTGAAGGAGAAAGGCGTCGTCCTGACCGACCTGCACGCGGCGCTCGAAGAGCACGAGGAGATCGTGAAGGAGCACCTCTTCGGGCTCGTGCCGGAGGACTACGACAAGTTCGCCGCCCTGTCTGCGGCGGTCTTCTCCGGTGGAACGTTCCTCTACGTGCCGCGCGGGGTTGAGGTGGAGGTCCCGATCCAGAGCTACCGCTGGCTCGACGGCACCGGCTCCATCACGCCGCGCACTCTCGTCGTGGTCGAGGAGGGCGCTTCGGTGACGTACATCGACGAGTACGCCTCCGCCACCGGCGAGGAGCCGGCCTTATCTAACGGGGCTGTAGAGCTGTTCGTTGGGCAGGGGGCCAACCTGCGTTACGTCTCCCTGCAGAACTGGGAGCGGAACGTGCTGCACTTCAACACCATCCGAAGCTCTGCCGGCAAGGACTCGACCATCAACAGCCTCGTCGTGGCGCTCGGCTCCGAGCTTTCGCGCACGAACGTCGAAGCAGGACTGACCGAGGACGGTAGCGACTCGGAGATGCTCGGCCTGTACTTCGCCGACGAAGAGCAGGTGCTGGACCACCACACGCTCCAGGACCATATTGCACCCAACTCACATTCGGACCTTTTGTACAAGGGCGCGTTGCGCGACGAATCGCTCGCCGTGTTCAGTGGACTGATCCGGGTAGAGCCCGGCGCGCAGAAGACCGACGCGTACCAGACCAACCGGAACCTCATCCTCGGCACCGACGACGCGATGGCCGTCTCTCTGCCGCGGCTGGAGATTCAGGCCGACGACGTGAAGTGCTCCCACGGCTCGACTACGGGTCAGGTGGACGAGGTGGAACTCTTCTACCTGATGAGCCGGGGCATACCGCGCCGCGAGGCCGAGAAGCTGGTCGTCTTCGGTTTCTTCGGAGAGGTAACGAGCCGCATCCCGCTAAAGGGCCTCAAGGAGAAGCTCGACCGGGCCATCGAGGGTAAGATCGGGCTCGGCTTCGAGGAGCGGGTGGCGTAGGGTGGCGGAGTTCCACAAGATAGCCACCACCGAAGAGGTCGCACCCGGCGAGGTGAAGCAGTACACCGTCGAGAGGCGGCCGGTCGCTTTGTGCAACGTGGACGGCGAGTTCCACGCTTTCGAGGATATCTGTACTCACCAGTTCGCCCACCTCACGGAAGGCGAGTTCGAGGGACGGGAGATCAAATGTCCCCTCCACGGGGCGAAGTTCGACGTAGAGACCGGCGCAGCCCTCACCCTCCCAGCCGTGAAGCCGGTCCCGAAGCACGAGGTAAAGGTCGAGGACGGCAACGTCTACGTGGCGCTGAACCCGAAGCAGGTAAAGGTCGGGGGCCGGCGCCGCAGGAGGTAAGAAGGTTGTGTACGACGTAGAGAAGGTTCGCAAAGACTTCCCGATCCTGGAGCGCAGGATCGGTGAGAAGAAGCTCGTCTACCTGGACAACGCCGCGACTTCCCAGAAGCCGCGGCAGGTCATCGAGACCCTCACCGACTACTACGAGCAACACAACGCCAACATCCACCGCGGCGCCCACCTGCTGGCCGAAGAAGCGACGGCGGCCTACGAGGAGGCGCGGGAGAAGGTGGCACGTTTCCTCGGAGCGCCGGATTCCACGGGCCTCATCTTCACCCGCGGCACGACCGAGTCCATAAACCTCGTCGCCTACGCCTGGGGCCGAAAGAACCTGCGCGAGGGCGACGAGATCGTCCTGACCGAGGCCGAGCATCACTCGAACCTCGTCCCCTGGCA
>JBARZM010000061.1:0-8937 GCA_049650095.1 Rubrobacteraceae bacterium
AGGCACGATAATAGAAACATAGGTCGTAGAAAGAGGCGGGAGCGACGGGACTCGAACCCGCGGCCTCCGGCGTGACAGGCCGGCGTTCTAACCAACTGAACTACGCCCCCGCGTGGGGCAACCCCGCTTGGGGCACTGGGAGTGTAGCAAACCATCACGAGTATTTCTAACGGCCGCGACTCCCGGGTCCCGGGTGGGCGATGCTGGTTTCGAACCAGCGACCTCCTCCTTGTAAGGGAGGCGCTCTACCCCTGAGCTAATCGCCCGAGACCGGGCTTCGCCCAAAAGGCCTGCCCGGGTGGTGCCCCCAACGGGATTCGAACCCGTGCCGCCGCCTTGAAAGGGCGGTGTCCTGGGCCTCTAGACGATGGGGGCCCGTAGCCCGTATTCGGGCTCGTGAGCCAGGAAGGGATCGAACCTTCGACACGAGGATTAAAAGTCCCCTGCTCTACCACTGAGCTACTGGCCCGCAGGAGACAAATTCTAGCAGCAAATCGCGTGTTGGCCAATGAGCCTGGCGCGAGGACGGCCGGACTATTTGGTAACGGTTGCACGGAGCGAGGCGCGGAGCGAGGCCCGCAGTTCGGCGAGGCGTTCGCGGAGGTCCAGGATCTCCTCTGCCGAGAGGTCCGTGGCGCGTTCTACGGACCGGGGTATGGCCTTTGCCCGCTCTTCGAGGGCCCGCCCCTGCTCGGTCAGCGTGACCTCGACCTCGCGCTCGTCTTCGGACCTCCGGCTTCGACGGACGAGACCGGACGCCGCAAGACGCTTGAGCAACGGCGAGAGCGTGCCCGAGTCTAGCTCCAGCGAACGGCCTAATTCCTTCACCAGAAGCGGCTCCTCCCTCCAGAGCAGGACCATCACCAGATACTGCGTGTACGTCAGACCGAGGTCTTCGAGCAGCGGCCGGTATACGGCCGTCATGGCCCGGGAGGCCGCGTGAAGCTCGAAGCAGAGGTAGTTCAGGTTTTGGAGCTCGTCTGTGCCGGATTTCGTCATTCTAGGTCTCATTGTCCCAACTATACACCACGCACGAAAATCCCCCAGAACGGCCCAGCCGTGGAGGGATTTTAGCTTTCGGAAGTCCCATCAGACCTTTCGACCTGGCGGGTGAAGTGGAGGGCGCCGGCGAGCGCCAGGACGAGGGCCGTGAGCACGCCAAGCTCGTAGAGTAGGTTGTTGAACTGTGGAGTACCGAGGCTTTGTTCGATCGAGGCCGTAACCGCCAGTATGCGCCGGACGACGGCTATAAGGCCGACCAACAGAAACGGTTCGGCGCGTACCTCGTTCTCGCGGACGATGGTAACAATAGTGCTGAGAAGCTCGGCGAAGATAAAGATCAGAAGTATCTTGTCCAGAACTTCGATAGCCGTGTCGAGGGGGCCGGTCTCTACGACGTTCAATAACCCGGCGCCCGCGTCGTAGAAGACCATGCCGATGGTCACGAGCAAGAAGAGGGCCGCCCCGTAATAGATGACCCTCTCGGTAGATTCTATAACCTTGACGAGCCAGGGTTTGCCCCCGGGAGTCTCATTCATACCCGGAATTCTAGTGCAAAAAATGTCTCCTGCCTGTAAGCAACATTGCTATACCGTTTTCGTTGGCGGCCCGCACGACCTCTTCGTCGCGCATGGAGCCGCCGGGCTGTACTATGGCCTGGATACCAGCCTCCGCTAGGGCTTCGACGCCGTCGGCGAACGGGAAAAAAGCGTCGCTGGCGGCGACCGCGCCTTCCGCCCTTTCGCCCGCTTTTCGGACGGAGATCTCCGCCGACTCCACCCGGCTCATCTGTCCCGCCCCGACGCCGACCGTCGCCCCGCCGCGCGCGAGCACGATGGCGTTGCTTTTGACGGTCTTCGCAACCCGCCAGGCGAAGAGCAGGTCCCGCATCTGGTCCTCCGACGGACGCTGTTTCGTAGCCACTTCGTAGTCTTCCCCATCCTCTACCTCGTCGGCCTCTTGAAGTAGCAGGCCGCCGGTCACGTACTTCGCGGAGTATTCGGAGCGGGCTGGGGCACCGGTCTGTAGAAGGGTCATGTTCGGTTTGGCGGAGAAAGTTTCGCGAGCCTCTTCGGTGAACACTGGCGCCGTCAGCACCTCGGTAAAAACTTTGTGTATTTCGGCGGCGAGCTCTCCATCCACCTCTCCGCCCAGGGCCACGATCCCCCCGAACGCCGATGTTGGGTCCGAGGCTAGAGCTTTGGCATAGGCTTCGTGGAGCGTATCGCCGACGGCGGCGCCACAGGGGTTCGCGTGCTTTACGATAACGGCCGCCTGCTTGTCGGGGAAGCCATCTACGAGGTCCGCCAACAGAGTCCGGGCGGCGTCGAGATCGTAGAGGTTGTTGAAGGAAATTTCCTTTCCCTGGAGTTTCTCCGCGCCGGAGAGGAGGTGGCCAATACCCTCCTCGGCGTAATATGCAGCCTTCTGAGGCGGATTCTCTCCGTAGCGCAGGTGCGTTACACGCCGGTAGCGTACCTGGTATTCCTCCGGAAAGATTTCGGCTTCTTCTCCGACCTGTTCCGTTAGCCAGCCGGATATGGCCGCGTCGTAGGCGGCGGTCTTGCGGAAGGCGGCGAGCGCGAGCCGGCGGCGGGTTTCCTCCGAAACCTGCCCCTCGTTCTCGAGCTCGGCCACGACCTCCTTGTAGAACCCCGACCCGGGGACCACCGTCACGGTGCGGAAGTTCTTGGCCGCGGCCCGGAGCATCGCCGGTCCTCCGATGTCTATGTTCTCGATGGCCTCTTTTTCTTCGGCGCCACCGGCGATAATTTCCTCGAACGGGTAGAGGTTTACGCAGACGAGGTCTATGGGGGCTATGTCCTGATCCACGAGCTGGACGGCGTGGTCCGGGTCTTCCAGGTCGGCCAGGATGCCGCCGTGGACCTTAGGGTGGAGCGTCTTGACGCGGCCGCCGAGTATCTCCGGCTCTCCGGTTACTTTCGAGACGGGGATAACCGGGACCCGGCCTTCCTCCAGTGCCCTCGCCGTGCCGCCGGTCGAGATGATCTCGAACCCCAGGTTGTAGAGCTTGCGGGCGAAAGCCAAGACGCCTCTCTTGTCCGAGACCGAGATCAAAGCCCGTCGTTTCATGTATCGATCCTCCCCCAAAAATAGTCCGCGACCGCCTCCACGAGCAAGCGATGCTCCACGGGATGCAGCCGTCCGAATAAAGTCTCTCTCGTATCGTCCGGCCCGACAGGCGCCTTCTCCTGATAGATGATCGGGCCGGCATCCACCTCCTCCACCATGAAGTGGACCGTAACGCCCGTTTCCTCTACCCCCGCGGCGAGCGTCTGACCGACCGCATCCAGACCCCGGAAATCCGGCAACAGCGACGGATGAACGTTTATGACCGCCGGGAACCGTTCCAGGAAAGCCCGCGAGAGCACCCGCATGTAACCGGCCCCGACGACGAGCCCCACGTCGTGGGCGGAGACCCTGGCCGCGAGCTCCGCGTCGTAGTCTTCCCGGCTCACGAACCCCGCCGGGTCCACGTGCTCGACCGGCACCCCGGCCCCTCGCGCCCGCCCGAACGCGTAAGCATCTTTCTTGTCCCCGCCAACCACCACGAGTTCCCGGGGATAGGCGTCGAGCAACGCCTGCAGGTTCGACCCCGACCCGGAGGCCAGGACCGCGAACCGCGCGCCGTCCGGCAACCTCTCAGACAAACTCCACTCCCCCACCGTCGACGACCTCTCCGATACGCCACGCCTCACAGCCGGAACCTCGCAGCGCCTCTATACCCTTCTCCGCCGCGTCCTCCGGCACCACCACGCAGTAGCCGACGCCGAGGTTGAAGACCCGGCGCATCTCGTCCTCGGCCACGCCGCCGAGCCGGCGTATGAGCCCGAAGACCGGCGGCTCCTCCCACGAGCCGGCCTCCAGCCGCGCCCCGAGCCCGCCGAGCGCCCGCGGCAGGTTGCCGGGCAATCCTCCACCCGTTACGTGGGCCAGCCCGCGTACCTCCGCCCCCTCGCGCAGCGCGTTCACCTCCCTCACGTAAGCCCGGTGCGGCTCCAGATAGGCGTCTCCGACGGTGCGACCAAGTTCCTCCGGCGTGTCGGAGTACGAGACTCCCGCGTCTTCCAACACCTTGCGGGCGAGGGTGTAGCCGTTGGTGTGCAGGCCGCCCGCCGCGAGCCCCAGTATGGCGTCACCCGGCCGCGCGTTCTCGCCGGTTACTACCTCCGCACGCTCTCCGGCGCCCACGCAGGCCCCGACCACGTCGAAGTCGCCCTCGCCGTAGAGGCCCGGCATCTCCGCCGTCTCGCCCCCGATCAGGGCTATTTCCAGGTCTTCACAGGCCCGCGCCGCGCCCCGGACCACTTCCGCGACGGCTTCGGGGTCGAGGCGGCCGCTCGCTATGTAGTCGAGAAAGATGAGCGGACGGGCGCCGGTGGCGAGCACGTCGTTGGCGCAGTGGTTCACGATGTCCGCGCCCAAAGAGTCGTAGCGGCCTACAGCTTTGGCGACCATCACCTTGGTGCCGATGCCGTCTATGGTGGAGGCCAGGACAGGCTCCCTGTAGCCCGCCAGCGCGTAGAGCCCGGCGAAGCCGCCGGAGCCTCCGAGCACTTGCGGGCCGTGGGTTCGTCCGACGGCGTCGCGCATGAGGTCAACGGCGCGTTCGCCGCGCTCTATCGAGACTCCGGCGGCCTCGTAGGATGTCTCCTCCGGGCTCACCTGGTACGCGGGATGGCGTAGTGCGGGCGGTTCTCCAGGGCGTGCTTCCCGGAGGTACCCGAGGTGGGATACTCGCCGTCGAAGCAGGCGCGGCACAGGGAAGACTTGGGCTGCTCGGTAGCCTTGACCATCGCGTCGGTCGAGAGATAAGCCAGCGAAGTAGCCCCGATCTGGTCCCGTATCTCCTCGACCGTGTAGTTCGCCCCGACGAGCTGATCCGGGCTGTCCATGTCTATTCCGTAGTAGCACGGCCCCGTCACCGGCGGCGAAGAGACCCGGAAATGGACCTCCGCGGCCCCCGCCTCGTAGAGTAACTCGACCAGCTTCCGGCTCGTGTTGCCCCGGACGATGGAGTCGTCGATTACCACGACGCGCTTGCCCTCTATTACGGACGGCAGCGGGTTGAGCTTTAGCCGGATGCCGAGCTGGCGCATCCCGTCCGCCGGCTCGATAAACGTCCGGCCGACGTAGCGGTTCTTTATGAGACCTTCGGCGTAGGGTATGCCGCTCGCCTCCGAATATCCGACGGCGGCCATGATCCCGGAGTCCGGCACCGGGATGACGACGTCGGCGTCCGCCGGAGCTTCATCGGCCAAAAGCTCGCCCATCCGGTGGCGCGAACCCGCGACCTCCCTACCGTCGAACCGCGAGTCCGGGCGGGCGAAATACACGTACTCGAAGACGCAGAGGGCGTGGCGCGGGCTCTCGCCCTGGTAGCCGTGTAGCCCATCGTCGTCTATCACGACGACCTCGCCGGGCTTCACCACCCGCAGGAACTTCGCCCCGATGATGTCCAGTCCGCAGGTCTCGCTGGAGACGGCGTAGCCGCCTTCGATCTCCCCGATACACAACGGCCGGAAACCGTACGGGTCCCGGAAAGCTACGAGCTTGTCCCGGAAGATCATGGCCACCGAGTAAGCCCCTTCGAGCCGCCGGGTCGCCTCCAAAACCGCCTCGCCCGTCGAACGTCCTTTCTCCAGCTCCTGCACGGCCGCCGCCGCTATGAGGCTCGTATCCGAGGTGGAGTTGAACTCGAACCCCTCTTCGGAGAGCTCCTCCCCCAGCCGTCGGGCGTTGACCAGGTTCCCGTTGTGGGCCACGAAGACGTTCACGTCGCCCCGCCCGTGGAACTCCGGCTGGGCATTCTCCCAGGAGGCGGAGCCCGTCGTGGAGTACCGGACGTGACCGAGCGCGATGTGCCCGGATTCGAGAGACTCCAGCCGCTGCCCGTCGAATACCTGGGAGACGAGGCCCATGTCCCGCATGGCGGTCGTACGCTCCCCGTCGGAGATGGCGATCCCCGCCGACTCCTGACCCCGGTGCTGGAGCGCGTACAGTCCGAAGTAGGTGCGCTGGGCCAGCTCCCCTTCAAGCTCCCGGGAGTACAGTCCGAAGACGCCACAGGCCTCTTTTGGTTTACCGTCTTCGTGAATCGACATTAGATGCGCCCCAACTCCTCTACCGTTAGTTCATCCTGTACATTGCCCGTGTTGAGCGTTGACGCTGGCTCGAAGAGCAACACGTGGGCTTCCTCGTCCGCGACGGGCCGGTGCTCGGCGCCCCGCGGCACGACTATAAACTCTCCTTCTTCGACCCACACGCTCTCCTCCCGGAAATCCATCCGAAACCGTCCCCCGACGACGAGAAAAAGCTCGTCCTCCGCGTCGTGGTGGTGCCAGACGAACTCGCCGAGCAGCTTGACCAGCTTTACGTGCTGCCCGTTCAATTCGCCCACGACCTTCGGGCTCCAGTGCTCGTCGAAGAGCGAGAGCTTCTCCGCGATGTTTACCTTCTCCGGTCGCATCGCTGCTGAGTCATCCTTCTCTTACTGTACTGGCTCCGGCTGTAGAGGGCTTGGATTCGGTCGGCAGCCCTTCCGTCATCAGCACGGAAACGTCGACCTTCTCGCTCGCTTCGGCGTAGATCTCGATAGACAAAACGTTGCCATCTTCGTCGAAATCGAGCACGACGCCTGGGGCGACCTCCTCGGATTCAGCGTAACGCCGGTCGGTCCTGAGAGTCACGGCCATCGCGTCGTCTTCTCTGGTGTACACCACCTTCATATCCGGTCTCTCCTCTCCGCCTGGTTCTTGAAGCCTCGGTCAAAGTGCGCCGTCACGATCTCTTCTCCGTCGGGTTCCACTACTACCTTGAGGTATTTGTCTTCTTCTACCACATATCCCCAATAAGCAATACGACCGTTCTTCTGTTCCTCGTGATCGACCAGCTCGTTAACGACCTTTTCACACATGGGAAGCGTGATCCTCGTCCTATCCGGCAGCTCCTGTCGGTATTTCGTGTAGTGTTCGCTGAACCTCACGCCCTTTCCGTCAGACCATAAAAGGCTTTCGAGTTCCAGTGTCTATCGGAAGGCACCAACTCTCGGCGGATGTTCACCTTCTCCGAGATCATCCGGTCCTTCCGGTAGACAGAGTCTTTGCGTAGAACGCCGCCGGGTCGCCACCCCATCCCGGATAAGGATCCATGGTCTCGGCGTGCAGAAAACCATTCCGCTCGTAGAAGCGGCGGGTCGACTCGAAGGGAGGATAGTCTGACTCCTCCGCGAGCGTCTCGACCGTCAATAGCTCCACGCCTTTTTCGATGAGGTCTTTCTCGACCCGCGCCAGGAGTGAACGGCCTACGCCCTTCCTCTGTTGCTCCAGGGATACGGCGAACCAGGCAATCTCCGCTTTCGTGCCCTCTACGTCGGCGACCGTCGCAAAGGCGACGACGAGATCCTCTTCCATCGCCATATACAGGTCATCTCTAGATAAACTGCGTCGCATCTCCTTTAGGCCGGCTTCGTTGAAGTATTCTGGAAGGCTTTTCCCAATATGCAGGCAGGACTCCAGATATCTACCATCACCGACGAGAATATCCACTCTGCTAGGAGAAGAGATCCCGCTCATAAGCCTCCCTCAACTCTGACAGTTTCACCTCTACACCCGCCACCTTCAGACGGTCACCACCGACTCGCCCGACTTTGTTGTGAGGCACGTCACCGAGCGCGGCTTCCAGCACCTCCAACCGCTCTCCTGGAACCGCGACAATAGTGCAGCCGCCCGTTTCACCGAAGAGGGACACGTCCTGGCGGCCACCGGGAAGTAGCTGTACCTCCGCACCGAACCCACCGGACAAGGCCATCTTCACGAGCGCCACCGCCAGCCCGCCGCCGGACAGGTCGTGCGCCGTATCCAGCATTCCCTCCTCGATGGCCCGCCGAACCGCGTCGGCGACCCGCTTCTCGGCGTCGAGGTCCGGGCGGCGCGGGAGGCCCGCGACCTCTCCGTGGATGATCTCCAGGTACTCCGAGCCGTCGAGCGCCGGACGGAAGTCTCCGACCGTCAGGATCACATCTCCCTCGCGCTTGAAGCCCGACGTGGCGTGACGGGTTACGTCCCCCAAAACCCCGACCATCCCCACGGTCGGGGTCGGGTAGATGGCGCCGTCCGCGGTCTCGTTGTACAGGCTGACGTTGCCGCTGACGACCGGCGTTCCGAACGCTTCGCAGGCCCCCGACATCCCTTCGATGCACTCGGCGAGCTGGTAGTAGGGGGCCTTTTTCTCCGGGCTGCCGAAGTTGAGGCAGTCTGTGAGGGCGACCGGCTCCGCCCCGACGCACGAGAGGTTCCGGTACGCCTCGGCGACGGTCGCCGCGCCGCCGCCGCGCGGGTCCAGGTAGCAGTGTCTACCCCGGCCGTCGGTGGTGATGGCGAAGCCTCGTTTCGTGCCTTTTATCCGCATCACGGCCGCGTCCGCGCCGGGCGGGACGACGGTGTTGGTTCCGACCTCGTGGTCGTACTGCTCCCAGATCGACCGCCGCGAGCAGAGGTTCGGATGAGAGAGCATCTTTAGCAGGGTGGCTTTGTAGTCATCCGGCGGTGGGAGCTTCCCGAAATCGAGGTCGAGGGCCGGGATCCCGTCCAGGTAATCCGGTCGTGATACCTTCCGCTCGTAGGCCGGGGCGTCGGCCAGTATCCCCGCCGGTACGGTGCCGACCACCTCGCCGTCCTGCAAGACCCGCAAATCGCCGTGGCCCGCGACGCGTCCGACGACGGCCCCGACGAGCTCGTAGCGTTCGGCGAGCTTCAAGACTTCATCGACTTTGTCAGGCTCGACGACGGCCAGCATCCGCTCCTGGGACTCGGAGATCATGACCTCGAAAGGCTCCATCCCGCTCTCCCGCCGGGGCACCTTGTCCACCTCGATCTCGATGCCTAGCTCCCCCTTCGCCGCCATCTCGGCGGCGGA
>JBARZM010000062.1:0-2800 GCA_049650095.1 Rubrobacteraceae bacterium
TTCTCGAACTCTTCGTACTCCCTGGCAAAGCTACCTAGCTGCCCGTTGCAGTACGGTCACCAGTCGCCCCGGTAAAAGACCAGCATCACCGGGCCGGACTCCAGTTGCTCGGCCAGGTTCCAATTCCTTCCTTGATAATCCGGCAATTCGAACGCCGGTATCTTCTCTCCAACCTTGATGTTCGGCACGATGGCCTCCTAAATAAGTTGCTCAAAACTTACTATCATGCCAACATACCCGCTGCCGGAGTCCTCTAAGCATCGGTGGTTTGATCCTGGATAAAGATACCCTGCAGATACGCCGTTACGAAACGTTGGATCTCCCGGCTGTCCTGCGGTTGCACGAGGTCGCCCTGCGCGACGTCGGGGCTTACGTAGAGGATGAGGCCTGGGATGAGGACCTGCGCGACATTGAAGCCACTTATCTCGAAGACGGTGAGTTTCTGGACGGACTCTACCGGGGGCGGCTCGTTGCGATGGGCGCGCTCAGGACTTTCGAGTGCGTTCTCTACGAAAAGACGGTATCCTGCTAGCGTCGGCTACTCGCTGTCTCCGTCGTGGTTCGTTTCACCGTAGAAGCCGAGCCGCTGGGATATGTCTTCGGCGGCTGTCATCATCCGCTTGCCCAGCGCGCTTAGCGAGTCGGCGGGTAGCCGGAAGGCCGGTCCGGAGACGCCCATGGCGGCGACCACCTCTCCGTCGGCGGCGCGGATCGGCGCCCCGACGGCGTTCATCCCTACTTCCAGTTCCTCTACCGTGTAACCGTAGCCGGTCTCCCGGATCTCTTGCAGCTGCCGCCGCAGGACATCGGGGTCTACTATCGTGTGTTCGGTGAAGCTCTCCAGGTGACGCTTCAGGACGATCTCACGCCGGTGTTTCGGGAGATGCGCGAGCAAGACTTTTCCGGCGGCCGTGGTATGCAGCGGCGTGTGCCAGCCGGACCAATCGACGTTCATCATGGACGAGGTGGAGAGCGTCTGGTGGATAACGACCGCCTGGTCGCCCTCCAGGACCGTAACGGTGACCGTCTCCTCGGTCTCTTCGCTCAAGCTTTCGCAGACGGGCTTCGCGTAGCGCACCACGTCGAGGTCCGCCGTCACGGTGCTGGCGAGGAGCACGACCCCGAAACCGAGCCGGTATTTCTCCGTCGCGCTGTCTTGCTCTACGATGCCCCGGTCCTTGAGGGTCGCGAGCAAACGATAGGCGGTCGACTTATGTATGCCTATCTCGTTGGCTACCTCCGTAACGCCCGACCACCCCTGGCGTGAGAGAAGTTCCATTACCGTAATAGCCCGGTCTACCGATTGCACGGCAGACGAGCTTCTGCTGTTGGTAGGACTCATAAGTGACAATTCTACACTTTAACCTTTCTCTTGACCGTCCATGCTTTTTTATTCATGCAAAACCTGCTCTTTTAGTCTTGCCGTCGCCTTCGGTAGCGGCGTACCATCCTCTACCCTATAGAACCATTCCATGGCGGTGCGGGGAGCATCGCCGTCGACGTTCGGCGCCCCGGCCCCGGACGCCGCATCCCGGACGTCTACCGTCCGGATCTCGACGCTGAAACGCGCCACTCCCGTCGAGTTTGGCGCCCCGGCGTGCAGGTGCGCCCCGGAGAAACACAGTAGGTCGCCCGGTTCGATGACTACCCGAAGCTCCGACTCTTGTTCCACGGGATCGACCGGCCCGGGTACCAAGGGTACAGTGGGTTTCGCTCCGCCGCGCCGTTCGGCCCGGAGCGCTTCCAAATCCCAGGAGGCGCTGGTGTTTTTTACTGGGCGGGTCCAGTAGGCCGGATAAAAAGCGATGGTGCGACCTGCGGTGATCGGGTAGATCGGGGCCCACCAGTTCGTCTGCGCGTAGACGTTCGAGGACCAGGTGTCCCGGTGGACCCCGAGACGTTTGATCTTCCCGTCCGTCCGGCCTTCGTCGTGCGGCAGCGCCCGCAAGTGCAACCGGTCCCAAAAAGTGTGCCCGATAGAGAGCCCCACCTCCTCCAGCGCTTCCCGGAACAGGCGTTTGGCTTGCTCGTGCTTCCGGTAACGGTTCTTCAGGGCTTCGAACCGGTCTTCGTAGTCTTCCCGGTCCAGCTCGAACTGCGCCCGGACCGGGTCGGAGGTGTCGAAAGTCTCCCGGATCAGGCCGTCGGTCAGGTCGCACAGCTCGACCATCGCCGCCACGTCCTTGAAGATCAGGATGTCCCCGCCGTAGACGAGCCGCCGACGGAGTGCGTCGTCGAGGGGACCGGAGACCACTTGCACCGGGGGCATTACGGCTACTTACCAGAATGGCTTTACTTCGGGAACCCGCGGGAACGAGTGAGGCCGTCCGTTCTGCTCGTGGGCGCGAGCGTCTTCTTCGCGATCCCTCTGATGATCGCCCCGTCCGGTAGTCTGGGCGGTGCGGACCGCCGGCCGCCGGCCACGGTCGCCCTGGTAACGACGCCGGCCCTGACGCTGGAAACGGTCCAGGCGGAAGAAGTCTATGTTGTGGCGGGTAACGCCCGTGGTGGAGAGGTCAGCCATGATCTCACCTATAACGCTGGCGAACTTGAAGCCGTGACCCGAACACGCCGAGGCGATGCTGACCTGCTCGTAGTCCGGGTGGAGGTCCAGGACGAAGTGGTGGTCCGGCGTGTTGGTGAACATGCAGGTCTGCAAGCTCATCGTCGGCCCGCAGCCTTCCGGGAAGTACCGTTCGGCGAACTCGCGCAACACCCGCTCGTCGTAGCCGTGGACCTCGCGGTCCAACTCCTCGGCGTCGCCCTGCTCTTCGAGGTGGAAGTACTTGCCGAACTTGAA
>JBARZM010000063.1:0-2521 GCA_049650095.1 Rubrobacteraceae bacterium
TGCCGTCTATGCCGTCCATGAAGTTAAAAGCGTTGGAGAGGGCCACGATCCAAAACACCCCTACGCCGAACACCCCGATCTTGAGCAGTGCGGGCGCCTCCGCTATTAGGGGAGGCTGGTACAAGAAGATCAGGCCAGCGGCTACCAGGGTTTGGGCGAGCGCTTTTACACCGAAGTGGAGGCTGCTGAAATCATCCACGAGGCCGACGATCCCGATCAAAGTGGCCGCTACGAGCACCGGCCAGGCTCCTCCGAAACTTAGCACCAAGGCCCCGGCCCAGGTCCCGAGAATTATGGCGCCTCCGCCGAGCCGGGGCGTAGGCGCCTCATGCGAGCTGCGGACATTCGGCACGTCCATCAGATTCCGCCCGACCGCGAACCGGACGAGCAAAGGAACGAGACCCCCCGCCACGAGGAAGGCCAAACTGCCCCCGATTGTCTCTACCATCGGCGTTCCTCAAACATCGATCAACCGCTCAACCCGAGAAGATCGGTACGCCGGATTGATGGGCCGCTTCCTCTAACGGGCGATCCCGCGTCGCAAGGGGTAATCCCCGGCGGCTCGCCACGTCCAGATAGGCCGAACCGTAAGCGGATAACCCATGCCCGCGGGCCAACGAAGCCAACTCTGGCATGCCGCCGAAATACAACACTTCGAACTCTATGGGCAGGCTCCGCAATAGCGTCAGGAACCTCGCTGACTCAGCCGGTAAGATGCGCTTTCTACGCTCCCCCACTGCCAGGGCGTTGACGACCTCGTACCCCCAAAGGTCCGGCACGACCGCCCCGCCCTCGGAAAGGGCTCTTAGCGCCGCGTCAGCGTACTCATCCGCTTCATCTTCAAAAGCCCAGGCCAGGGTCATCGAAGCGTCGAGCACCAAAGCGCTCAAAGCCTCCGTCCCTCCTCTACCAACGCCCGCACCCCCGTATCGCCAAGCCTACGACCCCGGCGAAACTCTTTCAATTCCCGGATCACCTCCTCCGGCGGGCGTTTCTTCTCGACCGGCTCCAACATCGCCACGGGCCGCCCATGCCGCGTAAGCGTGATCCTCTCTCCCCCTTCTACCCTTTCCAAGAGCCGTGACAAATTGGTCTTCGCTTCGTATGCCCCTACCTCTAACACCATAACTCCTTCTTAGACTAGTCTTAGTCTAGTTTATTTCACTATCCTGGTCTCTCGCAGCCGGGCCACCTCTAGCAATATGCCCTCGGAGAAGGCTCGGGGCGCGTAGCCAAGGTCCTGGCGGGCTTCTTCGTACGGGTAGGCCTTATCCTCCCGCAGGCGCATCACTTGCTCGGACTTCACCGGCAGTGGAAGCCGGACGGCCTCGGCGAGGCGGAGTCCGTATTCCACGGGTTCGAGTGGCAGCCGGAGTATTCGGGGCTTCCGTCCGAGGGCCCGGGCGGCGGTCTGGACGAGGTCCAGGTACGTCAGGGGCTCGGCGCCCGGCAGATCGTAGCCCTGGCGTACGGCCTCGGGGGTTTCGAGGGCCGCCATAATTCCCCGGGCGAGGTCTTTGTAGTAGACCGGCTGCCAGAGGTTCGCGCCGGGGCCGAACACCGGAAAGACCGGCGAGCGGTCCAGAAAGCGCAGGAGTTTGTGCATGTTCTTGTCCAACTCGGAGCCGTAGATCATGGTCGGCCGTACTATGGTCCAATCCAGCCCACTCTCCCGCACCAGGCTCTCCATACGGCGGCGCCAGCCCGAGCGATGATCGTAGGCGGAGTGTACGCTCGTGCTGCCGACCATCACGAGCCTCCCGACCCCGGATTTTCGCATGGCGGAGATAACCCGCGGCGCGTACTCGATACCGGCGACGTGCAGGAGGGCATCCATTCCATCCAGAGCCCGAACGAGCGAATCTTCATGCCCGGCGTCTCCGTAGACCAGGCGAGTTTGGTTTGTGTCCAGGCGACCGAGGTTGGGGCTGTTTTCCCGGACTAGACAGCTAACCTTACACCCTTTGCGAGACAGTATTCCGAGCAGAGCACCGCCCAGGAGGCCCGTAGCTCCGGTCAGGAGAACTTTCATCCATCAAACCCTGGAAAGGTTTTCGTGAGACCCGTCCGAACAGGCCAGCGTTCCCGGGAGTTCAAAGTACCCATTCTGGGAGCCCCGGAGTCACGGCGTGGCTGCAATCATGGCGCCCGGAGTTCAGCCGGTGTTTCCACCCAGCCCCTCTTCGCCAAAGAGCGTTATGTCGTGGGCCCGGTTCTTGGCGCCCCTTTCCTTTGTTACGTATTTGACCTGGACTCTCTGGCCCCTCTTCATGGCCTCCAAGTCCACCTCTTTGCCGTCGAGTTTGGTCTCCGCATTCGGCAAAGCCTTGAAACTTACCGGGTCGCCTTTGCTGGGCTTTAGTACAAACGCGCGCTTTTCGGCGTTTGCCAACTGGATCTCGCCGACCGCGGTCTTGATCTCCGGCGCGGTATTCCCTTTCTTCCCGCTTCCGCCGTTCTTTGCCTGGGAGGTCCTCTGTTTGGAGTCCTGTTGTCCTCCGGATTCTCCACCGCCACATCC
>JBARZM010000064.1:0-18617 GCA_049650095.1 Rubrobacteraceae bacterium
TGACCGAATCTCTTCAAGAGCTTTCGCTCGCGACGGAGCCTTCGATACCGTTGTTCATAGCCGTTGACCAAGAGGGCGGCGATATCTCGTCCGCGCCGTGGGTTTCGCCCCAGCCCGCCGCCGCGGACCTCGGCACTCGGGCAGACCCGCGGGAGGTCCGCGAGGTCTCCAAACAAATAGGAAGCGAGCTACTCCAGGCCGGGGTCAACACCGATTTCGCGCCCGTGGTTGATACGGGTTTTGGCGCGGCCATAGGCAACAGGTCTTTCGGCGAAGACCCGGGCCTCGTCTCCAGGCTCGGCGCGGCCTCCGTGAAGGGCTTCGAGGAAGCGGGCGTCGTTTCATCCGCCAAGCATTTCCCGAACCACGGCGTGGCGGTTACGGACTCGCACACGGGCCTGCCGGTTGTGGACCATGACCGGCAGACCATCGATTCGTACGACCTGCCGCCGTTCCGGGCGGCGGTAGAGGCCGGTGTGCCGATGGTGATGGTCGGTCACCTGGTATATCCGGCGATAGACCCCGAGCTTCCCGCCAGCCTCTCTCCCGAAGCTATAGGTTTGCTAAGAGAGGACCTCGGGTTCGACGGCGTGGTCGTTACGGACGACCTGGCGATGGCCGGCGCCTCGGGGGAAGCGCCACCCTCCGAAGCGGCGGTCGCGGCGGCAAAGGCCGGGGCTGACCTGTTTGTGATCTCCAGCCCGCCCCAACAGCAAGCCGATGCGTACGAGGCCGTGGTGCGGGCCGTCGAAAACGGCGAGATACCGAAAGGGCAGATAGAAGAGTCGTTTAGAAGAATAGAAAAAGTCAAAAAAGAATACCCTCTATACGGAAAACATCGTTTGGAGTAGAATGCCCGCGACACATAGGGGTGTCCAACGAAAACCAGGCTTGGATGAATTGTAAGAGATCGTGCGCGATCTAGTGAGAGAGAGGGGTTCAAATGGCGGAAGTCTCTATGGAGGATGTCACAAAGGTCTACGGCGGCGATGTGGTGGCCGTGGAGAAAATGAATCTAGACATTCCCGACGGCGAGTTCGTAGTCTTCGTCGGTCCGAGCGGGTGCGGCAAGTCAACCGCCCTGCGCATGATCGCCGGCCTCGAAGATATATCCGGTGGGAAGGTGTTTATCGGGGACAACGTGGTGAACGACCTGCCGCCCCGCGACCGGGACATAGCCATGGTCTTCCAGAACTACGCCCTCTACCCGCACATGAACGTTCGGGACAACATGGCCTTCGCCCTGAAGCTCAAGAAGGTAGAAAAAGGAGAGATGAACCGCCGGGTACAAGAAGCGGCGGAGATCCTCGGTATCGAGCACTTCCTCGACCGCAAACCAAAGGCCCTCTCCGGTGGCCAGCGTCAGCGGGTGGCGTTGGGCCGGGCCATAGTCCGGGAGCCAAAGGCGTTCCTCATGGACGAGCCGCTCTCCAACCTCGACGCCAAGCTGCGGGTAAACATGCGCACGGAGATCAGTAAGCTCCACAACCGCATCGGGGTAACGACGATCTACGTCACCCACGACCAGACCGAGGCGATGACGATGGCCGACAGGATCGTGGTCCTAAAAGACGGCAAAGTGCAGCAGGTAGACTCGCCCCAGATGATGTACGACCATCCCAAAAACGTCTTCGTGGCCGGCTTCATCGGGTCCCCGGCGATGAACTTCATCCGGGCGAAGCTCGAAAAAGACAACTCCGCTGACGGCATGGTCGTGAGCTTTGGCAAAACCCGGCTCCCGATAACCCGGGAGCTGATCGGCAAGGCCAAAGAAGAGGGGCTTGAGCCCGAGGAATACGTGGGCAAGGAGATAATCCTGGGAATCCGGCCCGAGCACATAGAGGACGCCGAGTTCGACGAAAACGGGGGAAGCGGAGACAACACGGTCGAGGTCGACCCCCAGGTAATAGAGAGCATGGGCTCCGAAAAATATTTGTACTTTGACGTCGAGGAAGGCCAGGCCGCGCACCTGGACAGCGTGGCGGCGATGACCGACGGTGGCGACGAAGAGGGAGGCTCGCCCGAAGGCTCCGGAGACCTGATGGTCGCCAGGGTGGCCGCGGAGAGCCGGGCCAAGATGGGCGAAAAGATGCTCCTCACGATGGATGCCAGCAAGATCCGGCTCTTCGACACCGAGACCGAAGCGGCGGTCCTGTAGCTTCCCGGTGAGGAGCGACGACCGTGCCCGGTGGTGTTGCGCGGGGTGCGAAGGTAGTTAAGATATGGTTTCAAGTATGTTAAATGCGCTGGGCGGCATGCCCTCCAGCAATGGGGAAAAGGAGAAAACGAATGACGAACCAAGGTAGGCCGCTCGCGGGCGGGTTTGGCCGGAGGATAAGCCGACGGGACTTCTTGAAAGTCGGCGGCGCCGGTCTCGCCGGGGCGGCTTTGCTGGGCGTGGCCGGATGTGGCGGCGACAGCGGGAGTGGCGACAGTGGAAGCGGTGAGATCACCTTTATCTACGGGCCCACCGGTAACACGGACCAGCAGACCATCCAGACGCTCGTAGATCGGTTCAACGAAGAGAACGGGAGTGGCATCACGGCCAAGTTCCGTCAGGCTCCCTCGGATACCGGGGCTTATTTCGACCAGCTACGCACCGAGTTTCAGGCGCAGAGCCAGGATATAGACGTGATCCTGGGCGACGTTATCTGGCCGGCCCAGTTCGCCGCCAACGGTTGGATCGCCGACCTCTCCGACCGCTTCCCGGAAAATGAACAGCAGAATTTCCTCGGCGGACCGATAGAGTCCATGAGTTACGAGGGCGGCATGTACGGTGTGCCGTGGTTCACGGATGCCGGCATGCTCTACTACCGTACCGACCTGTTAGAGCAGAGCGGGTTCTCCGAGCCTCCAACTACCTGGGACGAATTAAAAGAGATGGCCCAGAAGGTCATGCAGGATTCCGGCACCGAAAACGGTTTCGTCTTCCAGGGGGCCAACTACGAGGGTGGCGTGGTAGACGGACTGGAATACGTCTGGACCCACGGCGGCGACGTGCTCGGGGACAGTGCGGATCAGGTGGTTATCGACAGCCCCGCGTCTATAGCGGGCCTCGCCACCGAGCGCAGCATGATCGAGTCGGGCGTCTCGCCCCAGGCCGTGGCGAACTTCAAGGAAGACGAGAGCGCCGGCGCCTTCCTCCAGGGAAACTCCGTGTTCCTGCGTAACTGGCCGTACGTCTACGGGCTTCTCACGGACCCGGAACAGTCCAAGATCAATCTGGATCAAGTCGGGGTCGCCCCACTGCCGATGGGAGAGGGCGGACAGAGCTTCTCCGGCCTCGGGGGCTGGAACTTCTACATTAGCGAGTTCTCCCAGAAACAAGACGCCGCGTACGAGTTCGTACAGTTCATGACGGATTCGGAACAACAGAAGTTCCGGGCGCTGGAAGGCGGCTACTTGCCGACCCTCCAAAGCCTCTACGAAGACCAGGAGATTCTGGACGAAGTGCCGGTGGTCAGGCTCGGCGGCGAGGCGCTCCAAAATACCAGGCCCCGGCCTGTTTCCCCCGTTTACTCCGACATGTCTTTGACCATGGGTGAGCAGTTCAACGCCTCTCTCAAGGGCGATGTCACGCCGGAAGAAGCAGTGAAGACCCTCCAGACAGAGTTGCAGGACATCGTGGATCAGGCACAAGGCTAACCCGCTCTCGCGGGCCCGGGCGGCCGGAACTTGACCGGCCACCGGCCTGGCTAAGAAAAGAGGTGATACGTGACGACAGCACCCAAAGATGATAAAGGCCGGGGATGGCTGAAAGAAGAGTTCGCCAACCCGGAACGTCGTGCGGCCTATTACATGGTCATACCCGCAGTGCTCTTTATCCTGGCTATAGCGATCTACCCCGTGGCTTACTCGGTGTGGCTGAGCGTACACGACGCCACGATTACGAGCCTGGGCGATTTCAACGGCATCGAGAACTACGTCAATATGTTCGGGAACAGCGACTTCCGGGAAGGTCTGGTCAACACCTTGGTCTTTTCGGTGGTGAGCGTGAGCATCGAGTTCGTGGTAGGGCTAGCCATAGCCCTGGCTATAAACCGGGCTTTCGCGGGCCGGGGTCTGGTCCGGGCGGCCGTGCTCGTGCCTTGGGCGTTCCCCACGGTTATATCGGCGGTAATGTGGCGTCTTATGTTCCAGAGTCAGGTCGGCGTTATTCAGTACGTCGTGAACGCGCTGGGGGTTATAAGCGAGCCCATACTCTCGGATAGGACTCTGCTTTTGATCGGGGCTATATCCGTCGACGTGTGGAAGACGACGCCGTTCATGGCTTTGCTTCTTCTGGCGGGCTTGCAGACCGTCCCCGGCGACGTTTACGAGGCTGCGCGGGTTGACGGGGCGAGCGTGGTGCAGCGGTTCTTCAGGATCACGCTGCCGCTCTTGAAGCCGGCCATCTTAGTCGCGGTGCTTTTCCGGACCCTCGACGCGTACCGGATCTACGACCTCTTCTGGGTAATGAGCGACCGGCAGCTAGAGTCGCTCTCGACCTTTGTGTACAAGGGGGTCAGGATCAGCCAGCTTCTCTTTGCCCAGGGCAACGCCGCGGCGGTGTTTACGTTCATAACGGCGCTTCTGATCGCCCTGTTCTTTATCGTGGTGCTTGGTATGCGAACTTCGGCAGAGGAGGACTGAGAGATGGCTAGCACTACCGCTTCCGGTGGAGGGAGCAAAGGCTTAAACGTAAACACCGTGCTTTTCTACGTGTTCCTGATCCTGTTCGTCTTCGTGAGCGTGTTTCCGCTGCTCTGGATATTCAAGATGAGCATTATTACCAGCACCGAACTCTTCCGGGTTCCGCCGACCGTCCTGCCGCAGGACCCTACGGCAAGCAGCTACACCAAAATATTCAGCAACTCCGCTTTCGTCAAAGGCTTGAGAAATAGCGCGATAATCGCCGGCAGCACGACGGTGCTCTGTCTGTTTTTGGGGTCTATCGCCGCCTACGCGATAGCGCGGCTGAAGTTCCGGTTCAAGAATGGGGTCCTGACCCTGGTTTTGGCCATAGCCTTCTTTCCGCAGGTCGCGATCCTGGCGCCGCTGTTTATCCAGTTCAGCGCCATCGGCCTCGTGAACACGTACTGGGCGGTTATAGCGACCGACACGGTCTTCGCCCTGCCGTTGACCATCTGGCTTCTGGTCGCGTTCTTCAAGGAGCTTCCGAAGGACCTTGAAGAGGCCGCGAGGGTCGACGGGGCGACTACCATACAGGCGTTCCAGAAGGTCATAGTTCCTCTCGCCGCCCCGGGCGTGTTTACCACGGCGATCCTGACCTTCATCTTCGCCTGGAACGACTACATATTCGCCAACACTTTCCTCTTCGACGAAAGCACCCAGCCGGTTACGGTCGTCATACCGAACTTCGCCGCGGCGCAGTTCACGACGGACTACGGCGCGCAGGCGGGCGCCGCCGTAGTGGTGACGGTTCCATTAGTTATAATGGTCCTCATATTCCAGCGTCGGATCGTCTCCGGGCTCACTTCCGGCGCGGTGAAAGGGTAGAACAGACTAGAAGGGCGCCTCCTTGAACAAGGAGAAGTTTTGGGCGCAGGATCTCGAGCCTGGCTTGAGCCTGCGCACCACTTTCCTCGCCACGGATACGGTAGTGCGGAACGATAGTCGCGGCGTGCCGTACCTGTCCCTGAAGCTGGTAGACCGTACCGGCTCGGTAGACGCCCGAATGTGGGGCCTGCCGGACGAGTTGCGCGGCGGCCTGCCGGAGCCCGAGTACGTGAGCGTCGAAGGGAATACCCACGACTATCGCGGCACGCTGCAGGTTAAGCTCAACAAGCTTCGGGTCCTCGACCGCGAGAGCATCGCCGAGGAGGATTACCTTCCCGCCACGGATAAGGACCGGGATGCCCTGGCCGCCGAACTTTGGATGGCCGGGGACGAGTTGGACAACGAACATCTCCGGGAACTGTTTATGCTCATGGCCTCGGACGCCGAGTTTTGGGAGGCTTTCTGCTCGGCCCCGGCGGCCAAGTCGATGCATCATGCCCGCATCGGCGGCCTGCTGGAGCACTCGGTGCAGTGCCTGCGGGTCGCCCGGGCGCTGGCGGACCTTTATCCGGTAGATAAGGACAAGCTCTTCTTCGGGACCATCTTCCACGACGTGGGCAAGATCGAGGAGTTATCGTGGGGCGGTGGCGGTTTCGCTTACACTACGGAGGGCCGGCTTCAGGGTCACGTGGTGCTCGGGGAAAAGATAGTGGCTTCTTTTATAAAGCAGTTACCGGACTTCCCCGAAGAGCTGGAGCTAGAGATATCCCACATACTACTTTCGCATCAAGGGGAGATCGAGTACGGCTCTCCCCAGCAACCCAAGACCCTCGAAGCCTTGCTCGTACACATAATCGACAACCTGGATGCCCGGCTCGCCATGTTCGTGGAGACCATCGCCAACGTCAGGCCCGACGGCTGGAGCCACCACGAAAACCCGCTTCGGCGAGCCTTATACGTTCCGGCGATCAGTGATGCGGGGGGTACAGGATATGGAGATCAAGGTTCGGGAGAGACGAAATATCCAGGTGCTACGACTTAGAAACAGCCTGAACGCTGGATAAAACGCTAGAGGTCGTACTCTTCCTCGTCGTCTGAGACGCGTCCGGCTTTCGGAGCATCGTCTGCGGTGTCTGAAGACTCCGTGGACTTGGCGGCGCGGCTTTTTGGCCGGCTCTTGGAAGTTTTTTTGGCAGGCTTGCGGTCTTCTTCGTCTTCTTCGCCGGCGGCGGTAAGTTCCTCTTTGAAATCGTCCATGGCCCGGCGAGCCTCGCCCATAAGACGCCCGGCGTCGCGGGCCATCTGCGGCAGCTTGCTGGGACCGAAGATCACCAGAAAGAGCAGACCGACGATTACCAATTCCGATGGGCCTATACCAAACATGGGCTAAATATACTCCGTGGCCGGGGTCGTTACAATGAACTTACTACTTCAACGTATATACTCGGGTTATGGATCATCCACCGAGGAGACTTCTTTGAGGAGACAACCGTGATTGCCTGGGGCGCGGCGCGCACCATAGCCGTGGCGCTCGCTTCCCGGACCGAGAACGTCGGCGACACCGGTGATTTCGATTACCGGGCGGCCGTGGAACGCACGATGACCCCTTTATCCCAGTTTACGGGGATCGAGCTGCCACGCGACACCCCCGACGTCCGCCAACTTAGGGTCGCCGACCGGGCAGAGTGGATAGACTTCAACATCGAGGGCTTTGGGAGCCTGATAGAGCCCGTCGTAAAGCGGGTGTCGGGCAGCGCGGACGCCCTGACCTACGCGCTCGGCGGCGCGACGCTCACTGCCCAGATGGGCTTCCTGCTGGGCTTTCTCTCGGCCCGGGTATTGGGACAGTACGATACGGGCCCGCTCGTCTCCCGGGAGAGGGCCGGTGAGCCGGGCAAGGTTTTCTTCCTCGACGGCAACATAGCGGCGGCGGCCGGGAGGCTCGGCGTGCCCGTGGATGGGCTGCGGCTCTGGATCGTGCTGCACGAGATGACCCACGCCCTCCAGTTCGAGGGCTACCCGTGGCTTCGCGGGCACCTCGGCGAGCTTCTGGACAGTCTCCTGGCGCCCCTGGCCGAGCGGCTCGGTGTCCGGGAGACGGTGCGGCGGCTCTCGGAGAACCTGAGGACCGGCGGACGTTCCGTGGAGCTGATGATGAACCGGCAGCAGCGGGAAAACTTCGACCAAATGCAAGCGACGATGGCGGTCATCGAAGGCTACTCCGACTACGTAATGCACCACGTCGGAAAAAGCCTTGTCCCAAACTACGACCACCTCAGCCGCCGCATGTCCCGGAGCCGGGCCCACCGGCCGCCCTTCGAGACCGCCGTGTTCCGGATAACCGGCCTCGACATGAAGCTGGAACAGTACCGGCTCGGCGAGCAGTTCGCGGACGCCGTGGCGCGGCGTCAGGGGATGGAGGGGCTGAACCGGGTCTGGGAGCGCCCGGAGAACCTGCCGACGCTGGCCGAAGTCCGGGACCCGGGGATCTGGATGTCCAGGATGGACCCGGTCTGAGGGACTGAGATGTTCGAGAGCGACCGGGAACCCCGCTCCATAGGATACGAGTTCCCCCGCGAGGAAGACGCCCGAAACTCTGCCCTGGACCTCGACCGACGTTTCACCGGACGAGAACTAAAGGGTCTGCGCGTTTACCGGGTCCGGTGGAGCGGCAACTACCTAGTAGAGGCGACCTTCACCGGGGACATACCCGAATCGCGGGTACAAGACGCCCGGGCGCTACTCGGCGAAGGCGGAACCCCCGTGCATCCGGAAGACCTCAGAGACTACAAGCAGGCGACCGAATCCAGCGGCGGACTGCCGGATTGGATCAGGAAGCTCTTCGGGCAGCGTTACTGAGGTAGGTTGACCGAAAACGTTGCAATGCGGTGACTAGCCGCCGGCAACGGTAGAGAATACCCGTTGCTGGTCCGAGCACTGGTCCGCGGATGTAGACAAAAACGTCTCAGCGTTCGCGGCGCCGGGTTTCGTCGTCAACCTCGACCTCTTCCTTGCGGACGTCGGCCTGAACGACTTCCTCTTCCTCGACGAGGTCTTTGCGAATCCGGATCTCCTCTTTGACGACCGGTCGCTTCTCGACGACTACTTCCTCTTCCACGATGGGAATGCGGATTTCGTCCTCGCTGGATTCCACGCCGGGCGTCTCGCCTCCAGAGGTGGCGCTTCCACCGGCGGAAGTGCCGCTCTCTTCTACCGGCACCCGTTCGACGGTGACCTCTTCGCGGCGCTTGGGGACCCGGACTTGCTCCTGGTCGGTGCGGACTCGCTTCCGAACGTTGACGCTACCGGCTTCGCGCTGGCGGACACCCGCCCTAAGCTCTTCCTCTTTACGCTCGACCCGTATCTCGTCCTCATCCCTATCCGCGCTACGACTTTCCCGGGCGGCGGGCTGTTCGCGAGGTTCTTCCCGAAGGGATTCTTCCCGGCGAGGTTCTTCTTGTCGGGGGGCGCGGGGTTCTTCATCCCGGATAATGGGGGCATCCGAAGGCCCGGAGCGTTCTCCGTATTCCATGTCCACCGAAGAGCTGTGACCCCCGCCGGAGCCCGCGTAAGATGCCCCCCGACTCTGCGAAGCCCGGTCCCGCCCGTAGTAGCGGAGGATCTCGGCTTCGTGTTCCGGAGATATCTCTTCATCGTCATCGAAGCTCGGACCATTCTTGATGAACTCTTTCGACCCGGCAACCTCGATCAGACCCCGCCGCTCGTTTACCCGGACCAGGTCCATCGGCACGACCGTCGACTTCATCCCCAAAAAGCCCATTTTTACGCCGATGTACTCGGGCTGATCGTTTTCGTCGACGAAGATATCGTCTACCTTGCCGATCTCCTCGTAATGCTCGTCGTAGACTTTGTAGTCCGAGTATCGGTCTTGCAGGTCCTGAACGGGGTCGTTGCTTCTTCCGGTGGTCACGGCTCTCGGCCTCCTCGTTGCTGGGCGTAGTAAACCGATTTTTACCCCGTCTACAAGAAACGTAAAACCGCGGTGGGCGAGGCTACTCCATTCGCTGTTCGAGGCGGGAGATTTGCTCCTGAAGCTGCTTTATCTCGTTTTCGACGTACGCTTCCCGACCTCTTAGCCGGGTATAACCAGACTCGAGAACGACGCCCAGGCCTCTGGTGGCGTCAACGGCCGTGCGTCCCAGGAAGCGTATCGAGATACCCACGCCCTTCAGGGCCGCGTTGGAGGCCGAACGTGAGGTGGGGTTCGAGACGACGGAGCCTATTACGAAACCGCCCGCCGCCCCGGCCGCCGCGCCCAAGATGAACTTTGTCGAACCTTTGCCCAACCAGCGTCCTCCTCGCCATCGAATCCTTGATGGTTCCAACGGCAGCATTCTAGCATAGCGGCTATCTTGGGAGCCCGGAATACGGCCCGCAAGTTATACTAGATTCGTATGTTGGAGACCACGAAACAGGAGCTTTTACGCGGCCTGCCGGCGGTGGATGCCGTTCTACGGCATCCGGCGGCCGGGCCGCTCGCGGAACGCCACGGGAGGGGCTCCGCTGCCGCCGCGATACGGGAAGTCCTGAATCGGGAACGGCGTAAGATACTCGCCGGCAATGCGTCCGCCCCGACGGAGAGCTCGGTGGTCTTCGAGGCCGGTGAGTTGCTCCGGGGCCGGGGGATCCGGCGCGTGATCAACGCCACCGGCATCGTACTTCACACTAATCTGGGCCGTTCGGTGCTCTCCGAGGAGGCCGTCGAGGCGGTAGTGGAGACGGCGCGGGGCTACTCGAACCTTGAGTACGACCTGGCCTCCGGCCGGCGCGGCTCGCGCTACGACCACGCGGCGCCCCTGCTTCGGGAGTTGACCGGGGCCGAAGACGCGCTGGTCGTCAATAACTGCGCGGCGGCCACCTTGCTGGCCCTCACGGCGGTGGTTTCGCAAGCGTCCGAAGAAGTCGGGACGCCGGAGGTCATTGTCTCCCGGGGGCAGCTCATCGAGATCGGGGGTGGTTTCCGCATCCCGGAGGTGCTGGCCCTCTCCGGGGCGAAGCTGCGGGAGGTCGGCACTACCAACCGGACCCGCCGCTCCGACTACGAGAACGCCGTAGGCGAGAACTCCCGGGCCATTCTCTGGGTCCATCCGTCGAACTTCGAGATCCAGGGTTTCACCGAGTCGGTCGACGTGGCGGGGCTCTCCGGCCTCGGCCCGCCGCTCATCGCCGACATCGGGAGCGGCGCCCTGTTGCCGGTCGGGGACGAACCCCGGGTACGGGACGCGCTTCGGGACGGGGCCGACCTGGTCATCTTCTCCGGGGATAAGCTGCTCGGCGGCCCGCAGGCCGGAATTATCTTGGGCTCCGCGCGTTGGATCTCGGTAATGCGCAAGCATCCGCTCACGCGGGCCCTACGCGCCGACAAGCTCTGCCTCGCCGCCCTCGAAGCTACGCTTTCGGCTTACCTCGAAGGAACGGCCCGGGAGGATCTCCCAACCGTAAAGATGCTCCACACTCCGGCGGACGAGCTAAAAGGCCGGGCCGAGAGGCTGGCCGCCGTCTTGGGCCGCGCCGCGCCGCAACTCGAAGTAGATTTCGTCCCCTCCGTGGCCCGCAGCGGGGGCGGAACGTTGCCGGTCTACGAGATACCGTCGTTCGCCGTCCGGGTAACGGGTATGGACTCGGACTGGCTGGCGGAGAGGCTGCGCGCCGCGGACCCACCGGTCGTAGGCCGGGTGTACGAGGAACGGCTCTGGCTTGACCTCCGGACGCTGCTGCCGGGCGATGAGGAAGCGATCGAGAGAGCCTTTTCGGAGGCCGTCGCGGCCGATGCCTGAGAAGTCCCCAAAACCCATAACCTTCACCATCGGGACCGCCGGTCACGTCGACCACGGCAAGACCACGCTGGTACGGTACATGACCGGTACCGACACCGACCGGCTGGAAGAAGAGCACCGGCGGGGTATCTCCATCGTGCCGGGGTATGCTGAGTTGGATCTCCCGACCGGCGTGAGGGCGAGCCTGGTGGACGTGCCGGGCCACGAGCGTTTCGTGAAGAACATGGTAGCCGGCTCTACCGGGGTGGATGCTTTCTTGCTCGTGGTCGCCGCCGACGACGGGGTAATGCCCCAGACCCGCGAGCACCTCGACGTGCTGCGGGTACTCGGCATAGAAAGCGGCGCCGTCGCCCTGACCAAAGTAGACGCCGTGGACGACGAAATGGTCGAGTTGGCCCAGCTTGATGTCGTGGAGTTGCTCGAATCGGCCGGCATCGAGGCCGAGGTACTGCCGGTGAGCGGCGCGACCGGCGCGGGTGTAGACGAACTCAAACGGGCGCTGGGAAGTCTCGCGTCGAATGCCCGAAGCGGGCGCCCGGGCCGGGGCATCGCCCGACTGCCCGTGGACCGCTCGTTCGTCCTCAAAGGGATCGGGGTGGTGGCGACGGGGACTTTGTGGTCCGGGGAGATCCGGACGGGAGACACGCTCTACAGCGCCTCCGGGCATCGGCCGAAGGTGCGGGGCGTCCAGAACCACGGGCGCCCGGCCGACGTGGCCCATGCCGGGGCCCGCACGGCGCTGGACCTGACCAACATAGAAGCCTCGGAGATCGAAGCTGGTGACACGTTGCTCTCGCGCCCGATCTCCCCGGTCCGCAGCGTGGACGCCCGGCTGCGCCTGATCGGTGGTTCTGCGCCCCTCCGGCATGGCCACCGGGTCCGGCTGCACCACGGCACGCAAGACACCAACGTCCGCGTCCGGCTTTTGGACCGGAAGGAGTTGCACCCCGGGGAGGACGCCCTGGCCCGGCTGCGGCTCGAAGAACCGCTCGTCGTGCTCACCGGAGACCGTTTCGTGCTGCGCTCGCTGGCGCCCCAGATCACCATCGGCGGCGGCACGGTCCTGGACGCGGCGCCTTCGGGACGCCGTCCGGAACCCGGCTGGCTAGAGGCGCTAGAGAGTAAGGACCCGGCCCGGATCGTCCCGCTACTACTGGCCCGATCTCCTGGGGAAGGAATGACCGCCGAAGACCTTTCCCTAGCTTTGGACGTCGCGCCCGAAAATATCCCGTCCGAACTCGAAAACATCCCCGAAGTAGCACGAATCGGAGGCTTATACGCCCGGCTCGAAGAGCTGGAGCCGGCGAAGGACCGCCTGCTCGACGCCCTGAAAAGGAGAGAAAAAGAACGTCCCGAAAGCCCGGAACTGACTACCGCCGAAGCCCGGACGGCGCTAGGCCTCACGACCCGGCTCGCGGACGCGGTCTTGAACAAGCTATCCGCCGGACAATCCGCGGAAATAGTCGTGACCGGCAGCGGGGTAAGCCTGCCGGATGGGCAAGGGGTCCCCCCGGAGCTAGAGGAGGAAGCCGCCGAACTCTACGAAAAACTGCGCCAGGCCGGCACCGAACCTCCCGTCATGGAAAACACCCCGGCCATGCGACTACTTCTCAAAAGAAAAGAAGCCGTGGACCTTGGGGGGGCGCTGTTCGGCTCCGGTGAAGCCGCCGAAGCCGTTTTGGAGCAGATAAAGACTGTCTGCCGGGAGAAAGGGGATATCTCCTTGTCCGGCCTGCGAGACCGGCTCGGGACCAGCCGCAAGTACGCCCAGGCCTGGCTCGAATACTCCGACACCGTAGGCGTTACCCGGCGAACGGGCGACGTCCGCGCCCTGACCCGTCGATACCGTTAGTCGTATACTAGAATCCTCCCGGAGATCACCCACTGGAATGCGTGGGCCTGGTGGCCCGGCCGGTCTTCAAAACCGGTTTGCGGCCCGCGAAGGGCCGTGGCGGTTCGATTCCCCCGCATTCCGTCCCCCGAACGCACTGGTCCGGGACGAACCCGGAGCAAGCCGCAGATTAACGCTACTAAACAAAACAAATGGAAGGTCCAATCTTCGTGCCAGGCCTGAAAGTCGCCACCTACAATACTTACCGGGAACGCAAAGGCCGGGACCCGGCCCTGGACGATCTGCTCAAGGAGGATGCCTTGATCTGCCTTCAGGAAGTCAGCATTTCGCGGGCCCGGGAGTTGAAGCGCCGGTTCGGTCCCCGAGTCTATCTATCGTGGGTGACGCATGGCTGGCAGTGGCTTGCGATCATACTCCCTAAAGACGCCCAGTTTACCTCTCGTAGCACGCGGAACCTCAATTCCTATTTCGGGCTGATCCCCCGTATTTGGTCTCTCCTCCGGACACAAACGCTTTACCCTGGGCGGCGTCACGGTTGGAGCGACGGGCTCTCCCCGAGGGCCGTGCAGGTCACGGAGGTCTTACTGCAAGGACGGACGTTCCGGGCGATGAATACCCACCTGCCATACGAATTCGGCCTACGCGACCGGTGCTTGAGCTTACTATCGGGCCTGGTAGGAGAAGGCCCGGTGCTTCTGGCGGGAGACCTAAACGCCACGCCGGAGGACCTTTTTCTACGAGACTTTCTGCTGGCGACGGGACTGCAAGCGGCGGGGGATAGACGTCCGACGCACAATAGCAAGCGTCGTATAGACTACGTGCTGCACCGGGACGGGTTTGGGTGCAGTTTCCGGGAAGTTGAGTACACGACGAAAAAAGGTCGAAGTGACCACCGACGGGTCATCGTCGGGTTGGAGGTAGATTAGATGACAGAGTTCTCTCACCTCGATAGCGAAGGCGCGGCCCGCATGGTGGACGTGGGGGAGAAAGAGGTCGTCCGACGGACCGCCGTGGCCGCCGGCCGCGTCCGGATGGCGCCCGAGACCGTCGGCCTGCTGCGAGAGCGGGCCTTGCCGAAAGGGGACGTCCTGAACACCGCGAGAATAGCCGGTGTAATGGCCGCCAAACGCACATCAGACCTCATCCCCCTGTGCCACGGCCTCGATCTAACCCATGTAGACCTCGACTTTACGGTTACAGATTCCGCAGTCGAGATAAAAGCCACGGCCCGGATCAGCGCGCGCACCGGGGTGGAGATGGAGGCTTTGACGGCGGCCAGCGTCGCGGCGCTAACCGTTTACGATATGTGTAAGGCCGTGGATAAGGGGATGGTGATCGAAGACATCCGCGTCGTCGAGAAGATCAAAGAGGGCTAAACCGGGCCGCCGCCGTGGAACCCGCCAAGCGGTCCGGGCGGTATGTTTTCCCGTTTGAGGATTTCCTCT
The DNA here is from genome assembly GCA_049650095.1 of Rubrobacteraceae bacterium. GTDB lineage: Bacteria > Actinomycetota > Rubrobacteria > Rubrobacterales > Rubrobacteraceae > SIRX01. Next base: position 14,595 of record JBARZM010000064.1, read on the forward strand.
TGTTCTATCTCGTAGACTTCTCTACGATTTTCGCGCTTTCTGGGCGTGACGTAGACCAGCCCGAGGACCGACGGGTACCGTAGGTCTATGGTTTGAAGCAACGTGAGGGCTGTCGTAGAGTCTCCGTTGCGCCACGCCTGTCGCACCTCGGCGAGTTGTTTACCGTAGCGACTGAGCCTCACCCTGCGCGCCAGGTTCAGGCGCTTGTGCCAGCGCAACCCCGCAGCTTCGTTTCGGGCCTTCTCCAGGCGAACCTCGACTTTACCGAGAAGGTTCAGAACCCCTTCTGCCGAACTATCCGAAGACCTTTGCGACATCGGCCACCTTTCCATTTATACCCTGCAGTCCGTCACGAAGTAGGCTATTTTATACAGCCGAGCAAGTGCATTATGTTACATTGGCCTTTGGCGGGAGGTCCGATGCCCGTAAAGCATCTCTCAAGGATTGTCTGGCGAAAGCGTGAAGTTGTATACGGCCCTGTATTGCGGCACATGCAACACTTTGCTAGTCAATGATAAACGCAACCGGGCGTATGCTAGACTCACGGCCTAATCCGTGGTCCGGACGATTTTAGGAGATAGAGATCGAGGGCGGTAACTCTGTTCTTTACCCGATATTTTTGGATCTTGAAGGCCGCCGTTGCGTGGTCGTCGGCGGCGGCTCCGTCGCCAACCGCAAGGCCCGCAAGCTGCTCCAGGCCCGGGCCGAGGTAGTGGTCATCTCACCGGAAGTTCGGCCGGAGATCGGGAGCATGGCGGTCGAGGTCCGTCGGCGGCGCTACGAGCCGGGAGACCTGGAAGGAGCTTTCCTGGCCTTTGCGGCCACCGATTCCCGGGAGGTGAACGCGGCCGTCGCCCGGGAGGCTCAGGAACGGGACATCCCGGTCAACGTCGCCGACAAGCCTTCGGAAGGGGATTTCTCTCTGCCTTCCACACTCCGGCGGGGCGGACTTCAAGTGTCGGTTTCGACCGGGGGGGCTTCTCCCACGCTGGCGCGGCGGGTTCGGGGCGAACTCGAAGGGGTCTTCGGCCACGAGTGGGCGGGCCTGGTCGAGGCGTTGGAGCAAAGCCGCAGGAACGGCGTGCCGCCCGATGCGGAAATTGAAGAGGAGGTGGGCCGATGCTTATCGCGGTTGCGGGCATGAACCACCGCTCGGCCCCGGTCGAGCTTCGGGAGAAAGTAGCCTATCCGCCGTGCGCCGCCCGCGACTTTTTGCGGCGTCTTCGGGAAGAAGGCACGATCCAGGAAGGAGTTTTGATCTCCACCTGCAACCGGACCGAGTTGTTCGCCGTCATCGAAGACGAGTCTGTCCGGCCCAAAATCTTCGACAGCCTGGCGGAGGATCGCGGCCTCGACCTGCCGACGCTCGAACAGGGCACTTACTGGCACACCGACGCCGAGGCCGTGCAGCACCTTTATCGGGTGGCGGCATCGCTAGACTCGATGGTGATCGGGGAGAGCCAGATCCTGGGTCAGGTGCGGGATGCTTACCGGGTTTCGACCGGGGAACGCTGCACCGGGCCTATTCTGGACCGGCTTTTCCACACCGCGCTCCGTATCGGCAAGGACGTTCGCACCGAGACCGGCGTTGGGGACAGCTCGATCTCGGTCCCGAACGTCGCGGTCAAGCTGGCCGAAGAGGTCTTTGGCAGCCTGGCCGGACGCCGCGCCTTGGTGCTCGGCGCGGGTGAGATGAGCGAGCTCGTCATAAAGCATCTCAAGGCACGGGACATATCCGAGCTTCGCGTATCCAACCGCACGGCCGAGAGGGCGCGCCTACTCGCCGAAAGAGTCGGCGGAAAAGCCGTCGAGTTCGAGGCGCTCGCCGAACAGCTCACCGAGGTGGACGTGGTGGTCAGCTCCACGGGCTCCGGTGAGTGGATCGTGAACCACGATCTCGTCGCCGGTGCGATACCAGGCCGCGAAGACCCGCTGTTTTTCGTGGATATAGCGGTGCCGCGAGACGTGGATCCGGCGGTACAGAACCTGGGTGGGGTCTACGTTTACGACATAGACGATCTTCAGTCGGTGGTTGACCACAATACGGGGGACCGGCTGGAGGCGGCGGAGAAGGGCGAGGCCATGATCGGCCCGGCCGTCTTCGAGTACATGAGTTGGCTCTCTACACTGCACGTCGTGCCGCTCATCAAGGAGCTGCGCGACGGCGCCGAACGGATACGCCGCCACGAGCTGGCCCGGGCGGTCAAACGCATGGACCTCTCACCCGAGGAGACCGAGACCGTGGAGCGCATGAGCCACTCGATCGTCAACAAGCTGCTCCACGGGCCGATCTCGGACCTAAAATCCCGGGCTCCGCAAGTTCCCGGGGCGAATGCGGACGCCGGCAAACCATCCGACAGCGAAGAGATCCGCCGGAGGCTCCTGGATCTCGAAGGGCTGGAACTCGAGCTGCTCCGCGCGAACCGCACCGATACCCGATGACCCAAACTCAGTCCGCCGTTCTCGGCACGAGAGGCTCCAAACTCGCCCTGGTTCAGGCGAACGCGTGTGCGGAGGCCCTGCAAAAAGCCGGCGTCGGCGTCGAGATCCGGGTAGTCAAGACGACCAGCGAACATCGGCCCGATACGCCGCTCTCCGTTATCGACCAGCGAGACGTATTTACCCGCCAGCTCGACGAAGCTCTCTTGCAGGGGGAGATAGACCTGGCGGTACACTCAATGAAAGACGTGCCCACTGAGGTCCCTGAAGGCATAGCGATAGCCGCCGTTACGGAACGCCACGATCCGTCCGACGCCCTGGTCTCCGAAGCCCAACACACCGTGGAGAACCTGCCAGTAGGGGCGGTCGTCGCCACTTCGAGCCTCCGCCGCCGGGCCCAACTTCTTTACCACCGCCCGGACCTTCGGATATTAGAGATTCGGGGCAACGTGGACACCCGCATCCGCAAGATGCGCGAAGGAGAAGCCGACGCGATAGTCCTCGCCCGCGCGGGCCTGGACCGCCTCGGCCTAACCGCACCCCACACCGTAATACCGGAGGAGACAATGCTCCCCGCCGTTGGCCAGGGCGCACTCGCGGTAGCCACCCTGCAAGACCATCCGTTCCGACAACTCATCCACGAAACCCTGACGCACGAACCCACCGAACTTTCCGTGCGGGCCGAGCGCGCGATGCTCAATACCCTGGAAGGTGGATGCCGCGTGCCGGTCGGGGGACGGGCGGTCTCCGAGGCCGGCGCCGTACGGCTCCGGGGTCTGGTAGCGTCTCCGGATGGCGCGCTACTGTATAAAGATGAAGTAGAGGGTGAGTCTCCGGAAGAGGTCGGGGAGAGCCTTGCTCGGGGATTACTGGAGCGGGGCGCGGCGGTAATTCTCGGGGAGGTTCGGGAGGCGCGCGCGTGATCTACCTGGTCGGTTCCGGGCCTGGAGATCCGGGTCTTTTCACGGTGAAAGGCGTCCATTGTATGGAAGAGGCGGACGCGGTTGTCTACGACAGGCTGGCCCCCGAGAGCCTGTTGGCTTACGCGAAGCCGGACGCCGAGCTGATCTACGTTGGGAAAAAGCCCGGCAGCCACTCCATGACGCAAGAGGAGATCAACGCCCGCCTCGTAGAGCTGGGACACGAAGGTAAGACGGTTGTCCGGCTCAAGGGCGGCGACCCGTACATCTTTGGCCGAGGAGGCGAAGAGGCTCTCGCCCTGCTGGATGCCGGCCTACCGTTCGAGACGGTGCCCGGGGTAACGAGTGGGGTTGCGGCCCCGGCGTACGCGGGAATCCCCGTTACCCACCGTAAAGTAGCGACGAGCGTAGCATTCATTACCGGCCACGAGGACCCGACCAAAGGCTACCAGGACGTAGATTGGAAGAGCCTGGCAAATGGCGCCGATACGCTAGTCCTCTACATGGGCATCGGACGCCTGCGCGATATCTCCGCCGAACTCATCGAGGCCGGCAAGAGCCCCGATACGCCCGTGGCCTGTGTACGTTGGGGCACCCTGCCCGAGCAGCGAGCCGTCACCGGAACCCTGGGCAACATAGCAGACCGCATAACGGCGGCGGGGCT
>JBARZM010000065.1:0-5883 GCA_049650095.1 Rubrobacteraceae bacterium
TAATAGAACCGCTTGTAGGGCGCATCCGCGCCCTCGGTTGTGAGCCCGCGCCCATGAGACCCACCCGGGATGCAAAACACGAGGTCAACATATGAGCGCCGGGAGTTACATAGAGCTTCGTAGCCACCGCGCCGACTTCCAGGCGGCGCTGGCCCGGATCTCCGAAGGCGCACCGGAACGTGACGCCGGACCCCGCTTTCCCGAAGGACCGTTTCGGGAGCTGGCGGCGCTCGGTGTGACCGCCTTCCCCGCGCCGGATGACAACGGCAACAATAGAAGAGCATCTTTTACCGAAGAATGGAGGGTCCTGCGGGCCGTCTCGAAAACCGATAGCTCGGTCGGCAGGATCCTGGACGGCCATCTGAACGGCGTCGAGCGACTCTCGGTACTCCTCCCGGAGCCGCTGCGCTCCAGGGAGCTGGAAGCCGTGGCCGCCGGGGAGTTACTTCTGGGCGTCTGGGGGGCGGACCCTATACCCGGCGAAGGCACCCCGGCACGCCTCGTACGCGATGGCGACGATACGTTCATAGAGGGCGTAAAAACCTACTGCAGCGGCTCTACTGGCCTGGACCGGGCGCTGGTCGCCGTGCGCCCTCCGGAGGGTGGGCCGCCTGGGCCGCCGCTCCTGGCCTACGTAGACCTCGCCGGAGGTTTGGAGATAGACCGCAGTTGGTACAAGGGCTCCGGTATGCGCGCCTCAGAGAGCCACAGAGTGATCTTCCACCGTGCGCCGGTGCTCGCCGTGCTCGGTGGACCGGGGGAGTTGATCCGGGAGCCCTACTTCAGCCGGGACGCCATCCGAACCGCCGTCTGCTGGGTCGGCATAGCGGACCGGGCGGTAGAGGCTACGCTAGAGATATTGGCGGCGAAGGCCGCCGCGACGGGCGGCGAGCCCGACGACCTCGTCTCCCTGGCGGCCGGTAGGATAAAAACCGCCCAAACGACCATGGACCGCTGGCTGGAGTACGCCGGGCACCGGGCTGACGACGACCCGGCCGCATCGCTCGCTTCATTCTCCATACACCTCCGGGAATCAGTGGCGAAAGCCTGCCGGGAGATCCTGGACGAAGCCGCCCGGGCGCTCGGCTCACACCCGTTCGCCACCGCGGGCGACCTCGACCGGGCCCGGCGAGACCTGGAGCTTTTCATGCTCCAGCACCGGCTGGAACCGGCTTTGGCCCGGGCCGGACGGCGGGAGATCCTGGACCGGGGCGGAAGCCTGTGAGCCGCCTGGAGCGCGACTACTTCGAGAACCTCTACGCGGAATCCCCGGACCCGTGGGACTTCGCCACCAGCGAGTACGAACGGCGCAAGTACGAACGGACGCTCGCGGTCCTTGAGAGTCGTTTCTTTCGGCGGGCGCTCGAAGCCGGCTCCTCCATCGGAATCTTCACCGGAATGCTCGCCCCTTACTGCGGCGAGTTACTGGCGCTCGACACCTCGGAACGGGCCATCGAGATCGCCCGCGAACGGCTGTCCGGCTACGACAACGTCCGGATCGAACGCCGCACCATCCCGGAAGAGACGCCGGAGGGACCGTTCGACCTGATCGTCGCATCCGAGGTCCTCTATTATCTGCCACGGGAAGTAGTACTCGAAGCGCTCCGGCGTTTCGAGGAAGTCCTCGAAACCGGCGGCGCTTTGCTCGCCGTCCACTGGCGCAAAGAGACTCGCACCTACCCGATGCAGGGTGACGAAGTGCACGAGCTCCTGGTGGAACACTCGAATCTGGAGAGCACGCAAACCATCGTCGAGCCCGAGTACCGGTTGGACCTTTTAGAGGACCGGCGTTGACCGAGAACGGGCGTATAGTCATTGTCGGCGGCGGGCCGGCGGGCCTCTCGACTGCCCGCGCGTACCGCGAGGCCGGTGGCCGGGGCAAGGTTACCATCCTCGCGGCAGAGGACACGCCGCCCTACCGCCGTCCCCCGCTTACCAAGGAGTATCTGCGCGGCGAAATCTCCCGCGACGAGCTGCCGATGCAGCCTCCCGGGTGGTTTGAAAAAAACGAAGTGGAGTTGCGACTATCCACGGAGGCGACCTCGCTGGATCCCGACCGACAGGTAGTAGAAGCTGGCGGTGAAGAGTTGCCGTACGATGCTTGCGTGCTTTCTACCGGCTCCGAGCCGGTTCGGCTTCCGGTACCCGGTGGCGACGACCCGGAGATCATGGTCATGCGCACCGTAGAGAACTCTATCCGGCTCCAGCAGGGCGTCGAACCCGGCAGCCGGGCCATCGTCATCGGCTCGGGCTTTATAGGCTGTGAAGCGGCGGCCTCCCTCTCCATGCGTGGAACCGAGGTGGCAATGGTAAGCCTCGAAGACGTCCCCCAGAAAGCGCGTTTGGGAGAAGAAACCGGCGCCCGGATCTCCTCCTGGCTGCGAGACTACGGCGTAGAGACTCATTTCGGCGCGACCGTCGAAGAAGTACGGCGGGGTGATGGCGGGTTTACGGTTGATATTGACGGCGGCGACGAAGTATCTGGCGCGTCGTTGTTGTTCGGCGTGGGCGTGAAGCCCCGTACGGGGCTGGCCGAAGCCGCGGGCCTGGAAGTCGAGGATGGCGGCATCGTCACCGACTCTTCGATGCGCGCGAGCGCGCCGGGGGTCTTCGCGGTCGGGGACATATCTTTCGCCTACAACGAGGCCGCGGGACGGCGCTTGCACGTCGAGCACTGGGGCGAGGCCCTGAACCACGGGCAGGTTGCGGGCGCCGTTATCGCGGGAGACGGGGCGGCGTGGGAGGTCGCGCCGGGTTTCTGGTCCACCATCGGCGATAAGACCCTGAAGTACGTGGCCTGGGGCGACGGCTGGGACGAGGCCCGATTCGTGGACGATGGCGAGGGCGGTTTCACCGTCTATCATGGCCTGGAAGGTGTGTGCGTCGGCGTCTTGGCCCACGGCCGCGATAAGGATTACGAAGAGGGCCGGAAGATGGTCGAGACGGGGGCCCGGCTTTCTTGAGGCCGTCCGTAGACCCCGAACCGAACCTCAGGGTCTGCGTCGTCGTACCCGCCCGCGATGAAGAAGACCTCGTGGGGCGGTGTTTGCAGGCGCTGGCCGATCAGCACCTCGTTTCGCCCTCCGAGTACGAAGTACTTTTGATCCTGGACGACTGCACAGATTCAACGGAGGACCGGGCCCTGGAGGTGGCGGCGACGAACCCGGATCTCCGGCTCCGCCTCCTGGACGGCCCCGGAGAAGGCGCGGGGCACGCCCGGCGTACCGGCATGGAGGCGGCCTACGCCCGGCTACGAAGCGTGGACCGGGGAAAAGGGCTCATCGCCTCCACCGACGCCGACACGGTCGTGGCCCCGGACTGGCTGGCTACCCAGCTAGAGTGCGTGGATCGCGGGGCACGGGCTATCGGCGGCCGGATCGAGCTGGCCGACGACGGAGACCTGCCGAACGGCGTCACCGGCTGGCGCGCCGAGCGGGGACACCAACGTCACATGGACCTCCTGTCCGAGTCGGCGCCGGACGGCGAGAGGCCGCGCTTCCTGGAACACTGGCAGTTCAGCGGCGCATCGCTCGCTTTGACAGCCGAGGTGTATCGGGAGATAGGCGGCCTCGAACCCCACGCGGCCCTGGAGGACGAGCACCTCGAACGTATCCTGCGCCAACGCAACGTACCGATAGAACGTCCCCTTTCCGTGAGGGTGACGACCTCCGCCCGGCTGGTCGGCCGCGCCCAGTACGGCCTCGCCCGAGACCTGTCCCTCGCAACCTGGTTCAGGACCAACACCTACGAGGCAGACAGCTTCGATACCGGGAGTTTGCTCGCCCGTAAAAAGCATCCGGTTAGCGCGGTGTTGGCCGCAAACGAAGATAGCCGGGCGTTGCGGCGCACGGTAGAGATGCTCCTGCGGTACGAGAACTCGGGGTTGCTGGACGAGGTACTGGTGGTGTGCGCCGGCCCGCCCGTACACGGCTTGCCGCCAGAGGTGACGGTGCGGCGGGCGGGTGGGTTGATGCCGGACTTTGGTCCGGTCCGGGGCTATGGGGACATACTGTGGCGCGCCGTCTCGGCCGCGGAGGGCGAGACACTGATCTTCCTGGAACCTGGATCCGGAGCGACCTCCATCCCGGCGCTGATAGGCCCCCTGATCGAGCACGGAGAGCTCGCGCTGGTAAAGGGCTTCTGTTCCCAACCCGACAACAACCCGGAGCTCGTGGCGCGGCCCCTGATCAACCTTCACCGCCCCGAACTCGCCGGGTTCGTGGAACCGCTATTCAAAAGCTTTGCCGCCCGCCGTAGCCTGCTCGAAACCCTGCCGTTCCCGGTTGGCGAGGGCGCGTCCCTGAGCCTGCTACTCGACGCCGCCGAGAAGTTTGGGGTAAACGCGCTCGCCCAGGCGGGACTCGGTCGGGACAACACCGGCGGAACTGCTACTCCCTCTCCGGAGGTCGCCTACGCGGTTCAAGCCGCCGCCGCCAGCCGGTTGGGAGGCCAAAATCCGGTGGCCGGGCCGCTGTTTCTGCCCTCCGCGGAAGGTCTGCAGACCCGCCGCGTACCGCTCGAAGAACGGCCGCCGCTAGCGGGCCTGAGCCTCCCGACTCCCGTAAGCCGGATCGTAAGCTAAAGAAAGCCGGCCTCTCTAAGCCTTCTCCTCCCGGTACTCCTGGATATCTTCGTAGAGCCCGTCGGGAAACGTCAGCTCGTTGTAGACGTTGCAGGCGTCCGGGTCATCGGGGCTGGGACAAATCTGGAAGTCCTGCTCCTCCTGCCAGCCCAGGATCTTCTCCCGGCGCGGCGGGTTGTAACCTTTCTCCTCCACCTGTTGCACCAGTGCCCGGACCTCCTGCTCGTCGGCGTCGGTATCCTGGGTGAGCAGCCCGACCAGTTCCTCGTTCTCGACGAAGTAACGGGCGACCATTGCGAAGGTCAACCGGCCGTAGTGGCCGATATCCTCGCCGTTCTCCAGCGCCTCCAGCATGTGGTTCATCATCGGGCTCTGCCGCAAGTCTTCCACGGACATCGTTGCCCCCTTCTGTAGCCTACGGTCGGAATATACGGGCAACGCCGAAAACTAATGTAAAACTGCTTACCCATCTCCGTAGTAAAATCCATTTTATGTGGAGAGGAACCCGCAACCTGCTAGATGACAGGCGCCGGGAACGAACGGAAAGAAACCGGCCAGTTGCGGACCGTCCAGCCGGATACTGGATCTTTGTCACGATACTTGTACTGATCTCATTCGCCGCGGCGGCAATCTGGCTGTTTTTGTTCTAGAGCCCTACCCGGAAACGGCTTCCACGAACCCAGACAACATCTCACCCGCCGTACCTCTCAACACGTAATCCGCCCGGGAGGTGAGCGGTGTTTCTTCCAGGTTGACCTCGACGACGGTGGCGCCGGTAGAGACTGCCTCGTAAGGCAGCGAAGCGGCCGGGTACACGAGGCTCGAAGTGCCGATGGAGAAGAACACGTCGCAGCCCCTGACGGCTTCGAAAGCTGACTCCATCGCCCCGGCGGGCAGCATCTCCCCGAACCAGACCACGTCCGGGCGGAGCGGGCCGCCGCAGTTTGGGCAGATCGGAGGTTTTTCTTCCGTCTGCGCGGCTTCTACCTCTCTTATCTCCACCGAACATATCGTGCGGAGGATATTGCCGTGCAACTCTATTACGTTCCGGCTCCCGGCCCGTTCGTGCAAGCCGTCTACGTTCTGGGTAATGAGCGTAAAAGACGGTATTCTTTCCTCCAGCTCGACGAGAGCCCGGTGGCCGGGGTTTGGTTCGGCTTCGCCGACGAGCTTTCGCCGCCACTCGTACCACTCCCACACGAGTTTCGGATCGCGCACGAACGCCTCGGGGGTGGCGAGTTGTTGGGGATCATACCGGGCCCAGAGGCCGGTCTGCGCCTCCCGAAAGGTCGGTATGCCAC
>JBARZM010000066.1:0-10737 GCA_049650095.1 Rubrobacteraceae bacterium
ATCGGCCCGAGGTCATCTCTTTAATGGAGCCTGTTCTTGCGAAAGCCGGTATCGAGACGGAGGCCGGCGACATGAACGAAACCTTGCCCGAAGGTCCGTTCGATGCGATCTACTTCGGCAACACCTCCCACATGTACGGCCCCCGGGAAAATAGAAAACTCCTGGCCCGGATGCGGCGCCCGCTGGTCCCTGGGGGCTTGCTCGTTTTGAGGGAGTTCGTGCGCGGCGCGAGTGGAGGCGCGGCCCGCTTCGCGGTAAACATGCTGGTACTAACCCAAAGCGGCGGCACCTACACGGCGCAAGAATACGAAGAATGGCTCCACGAAGCCGGTTTCGAGTCCGTGGGGATCCACCGCATCCGGGGGCAAGAGACGCATTTGATCTTCGCCCGCAAGCCGTGAACGATCCGGGCCGAACGGGCTTCCTGACCCGCGCCCGGACCGCCAAATGGCTCCGGCCCGGGCTGACCGTACTGCTGCTCGTAACTTTCGGGCTCGCGTACCTACTCATTCCTCCCGTAAAGGAAGAAACCAACCAGGCGGTACGGGTTCTCGCGAGCGGGGATGCGGGCGCCCTCCGGGATTACATACTTTCCTACGGCGCTTGGGCGCCGGTGGTGTCGGCGGGCCTGATGGTTTTGCAGGCGTTGCTCGCTTTCTTGCCCTCGTTCGTCCTGGCGTTCGCCAACGGGCTCGCCTTCGGGGTGTTCTGGGGCGGGATGTTGAGCTTGACGAGCGCCGCGCTGGCGGCGGCGATCTCCTTCGGCATCGCCCACGCGCTCGGCCGGACACCGGTCGAGGCTATGATCGGCAAGCAGAGCCTCGGTTCGGCCGATAAATGGTTCGTCCGGTACGGCGCCTACGCGGTTTTCGTGGCCCGGCTAATACCGGTTGTGTCCTTCGATGCGATCTCCTACGCCGCCGGCCTGACCCGGATGAGCTTCTTCAAGTTCCTGCTCGCCACAACAGCCGGAATGACCCCGGCCACGTTTGTCTACTCCTACCTGGGGGAGCGGGCGCCGCAATACATGGATTTGCTGCTGGTGGCCTTCGGGCTCATTATCGCCGGTGGCGTGGTGACGGCCCTGGTCCGCCGGGAAAGGGCCAGGAGAAGGTCCCGGAGACAGGAGCCCCGCTAGACCAGGCTCCGGTCCACGGCTTCTATGAGGTCCCGCAGGTTTCTCGGGTTTTGGCCGAGATCCCCCTGGCCTACCCGTGACGCGCTCTCGAAGATCGCTTCGCACCCGGCGCCGTTGTCCGAGATGCTCACCGTAACGTCATCCTCGAACTTGAACAGCCGGCTCTCGCGCACGAGGCCGACCTCGTGTCCTTCTTTGTGCCCGAACTTCCAGTGGGGAAGGGTCCCAACAGCTTCTTCTATCTTGTTTGCCAACTCACCCGGCTCGACTGTATACGCGCGGACGGCGCGGGCGGAATTGGGGCTCGTTCGCTCTATATCCTTCATAGCATTGTATTGTAGGACGTTTTAACATTCGGGTTGTGAAGTTGACACCAGAAGTGCTGGAGACGTGCTACCGGTCCGGGGCCTTCCCGATGGCCGACGACTACGGTCGGATAGATTTCTACCACTCCGACCCGCGGGCCGTCCTGGAGCTAGATTCTCTACACGTCTCCAAGTCACTGGCGCGGGTTATCCGGAAGGGGATTTACGAAGTTTACGTAGACCGGGACTTCGAGGCCGTGATCCGGGCCTGCGCCGACCGGGAGCGGACCTGGATCAACGCGGAGATCATCTCGTCTTACGTCCGGCTACACGAGGAGGGTAAAGCCCACAGCGTAGAGGCATATTACGAAGATCGGCTCGTCGGCGGCCTCTACGGCGTAACGCTCGGCGGCGCGTTCATGGGAGAATCGATGTTCAGCCGAAGGTCCGACGCCTCGAAAGTCTGCTTCTACTACCTCGTAGAACACCTGAAACAACGGGGTTTCGCGCTGCTCGATTGTCAGATACAGAACGACCACCTCGCCAGCCTCGGGGCCGTCGAGATCCCGGAAAGTGAATACCTTCGGCGTCTGCGCCGGGCGCTAACCCTGGACCGGGAGTTTGCCTGATCTCGCCCTGACTTCGACTCCAGCCGGGCGTGTTAAGCTAACTTCATGGACAATAAATATATAAACGTGGAGTGGTGGCCGGAACTACAACGGCCGGTTTTGATCGCGGGATTTTCGGGTTGGAGCGACGCTGCGGAAGCGGCCAGCGTCTCTATTTCGACCCTCGAAGAGTCGTGGGGGGCGCAGAGGTTCGGCAACTTCGACGCCGATGAGTTCCTCGACTATCAGTCCACGCGGCCCGAGGTAAAGCTGGTCGACGGCGTCACCCGGGTGATCGAATGGCCCGAGAACGTACTTAGCGTGTCGTCCGGCGTACCGGCGACGACCGGCGGCCGGGGAGCGGTTTTTCTCTCGGGTCCGGAACCGAATTTTCGCTGGCGCTCGTTCTGCGATTCGGTTGTGGAGTTGGCGCGGGAGCTCGACGTAGGAATGGTGGTAACGATGGGAGCTTTGCTGGCCGACGTGCCCCATTCGCGGCCCGTGGCGGTATCGGCCAGCGCCCAGGACCCGGCGCTCGTGGAGAAGCTCGGCCTTTCGGCGTCCCGCTACGAAGGGCCAACCGGCATCACCGGTGTCTTGCACCGGCTTTGCGCGGACGCCGACATTCCGTCGGTTAGCTTTTGGGCCTCCGTGCCGCACTACCTGCCGGCCGTTCCCTCGGCGCCCGCGGCCCTCGCGCTGCTCGGAAACCTTTCGGAGTTGCTAGAGGTCGAGGTGGACACCACCCAACTCGAACAGACCGCCGACGATTACCAGGAGCAGGTGGCGGCGGCCGTCTCGCAGGACTCGGACCTCGCTTCTTACGTCAACACGCTCGAAGAGCGCTACGACGTCCATTCGCAAGGCGAGGCCACGGACCTCCCGTCCGGCGACGAGCTCGCCCAGGAACTCGAAAGTTTCTTGCGCGACGAGCGGGGCGAAGAAGAGTAGCTCAATAAAACAGCGCGAGGATGAAGACGATCACGCTGGTCAGGGCGAGTATCCCCTGGGCGATGGCTGAGGCTATGTACCCGACGAATACGCCGCCGGACGCCCGGGCCGCCCGCCGCCAATCTCCCCGGCTTGTGTCCGAGGCGTCCTCCGAATTTCCGGACTCTCGGTCGCGGCGACGGAGATACTCGCCGAGGAAGACGCCTCCGATGGTACCGACTATGAGGCCGAAGAACGCCCCGATGCCGAAGAAGAGCGCGCCGGCGAGCGTCCCGACGATACCGCCGACGGCCCCGCCGATAGTCCCGGCCCAACTCGCGCCGAAACGCCGGGCCCCGTAAGTAGTGGCTACGTAGTCGGCGACGAGTGCCAGGGCCGCGAATAGCCCGAGCAAGGCGACGAGCCAGCCGCCCACGAACTCGAAGCCCGTCAAATAGGCGTAGACCAGGGCGGAGAGAAAGATGAGGGGCACCCCGGGCAGGCCGGGCACGACGGCTCCGACGACCCCGACGAGCATCGCGGCCAGAGAGATCCAGAGCGTCAGGCTGTTGATCTCCTCCATGCGCTAGGAGAGGACCGGGAGGGATTTCTTGCCCGGCTTTTTGCCGAGCGTGGCGTTGAGGCTGCCGGACTTGTACCCGGAGAGCTCCAGCGCCACGTACAAGAACCCCGCGTCTTTTAGCTCGGCGGATATTTCCTCCCGCCCGGCGAACGCCCGTTCTAGTTCATCCGGCCCGAATTCCAAGCGGGCTATCTCGCCGTGGTGCCGCACCCGCACCTGCTGAAAGCCCCGGCTCCGCAGGAATTCCTCGGCCCGCGCCACCTGGGATAGCTTCTCCGGCGTGATCTCCTGTCCGTAAGGGAACCGGCTGGAGAGGCACGCCAACGCCGGCTTGTCCCAACTCGGGAGCCCGAGCCCGTGCGCCAACTCCCGCACCTCCGCTTTGTCCACGCCGAGGAGAGATAGCGGAGAAACCACGCCAAGCTCCTTCGCGGCCTTGCGGCCGGGCCGGTAGTCGCCCTCGTCATCGGCATTCGCGCCGTCCACGACGCAACCGTAGCCTTTCTCTTGGGCCAACGCGTGCAGGTCCGAGTAGAGCGTGCTCTTGCAGAAATAGCAGCGGTTCGTGGGGTTCGAGGCGTAGTTGGGGTTATCCAGTTCCCGGGTGTTCACCACGAGATGCTCTACCCCGAGGGAATCAGCCAAATTGCTCGCCAGGTCCAACTCCGAAGGCAGGTAAGTCTCGTTATTAGAGGTCACGGCGAGAACTTTATCTTTCGGCAGGGCCCGGGCGGCGATCGCCAGGGCGAGCGAAGAGTCTACGCCGCCGGAGAACGCGACCAGCGCGCTGCCGTACGGCGCGAGGGTGTTTTCCAGTTCCTTCAAGCGTTCGGATATATCCCGGATCATTTGGGGGCTCCGTTTCTAGGCTTGTTCGAGGATGATCGCCGCGTTGTGCCCACCGACACCGAGGTTGGCGCACATGGCGGCTTCGAGGTCGGGGACTTCACGAGGCTCGTTGACGACGTAATCGAGGTCGGCGCAGCCTTCGGCCAGCTTCGTGAGGTTTCGCATCGGGGGGATGGTCCGCTCTTTGACGGCCATGGCGCAGATGGCGGTCTCTATCGCCCCGCTCGCCCCCAGAGAGTGCCCGAGGGTGGATTTCGTGGCCGAAACTTTGACCTCCGGGTTGATGGTCTCCATAGCCCGAGATTCCGGCTCGTCCCCGGCCACGGTTCCGGTGCCGTGAGGGTTTATGTAGCCGATCTGGCTGCCGTCGAGGCCGGAGTTGGCGACGGCGAGTTGCATGGCGCGGGTTATGCCCCGGCCTTTAGGGTCCGGGTCGGTCATGTTGTGGGCGTCGGTGGTGCGTCCCACGCCGGTTATTTTGGCGTAGGGTTCCACGCCCCGGCGTTCGACGGACTCGGCGCTCTCCAGGATCATCACGGCCGCGCCCTCCCCGATCACGAACCCGTTGTGGTCCACGTCGTAGGGCCGACAAGCGCCCTCGGGGTCGTCGTTGCGGCGGCTCATGGCCCGCATGGCGATAAACCCGGCGACTATTACCGGCGAGATGGTCGCTTCGGTGGCGCCGCAGATAACGACGTCCGCGTCGCCCCGACGGATCATATCGAACCCGATGCCCATCATGTCCGTGCCGCAGGTGCAGGCCAGGGCGCCGGCCGTGGAGGGTCCCTGTACGCCGAGTTGGATGCCGATGTGGGCCGAAGCCGAGTTCGGCATGATCTTGGTTACCGCGAACGGGTTGACCCTTCCCGGTCCCTTGCCGTCTATGGTCCGTTGGGTGTCTTCCATCGTCGCCACCCCGCCGAGCCCGCTCCCGATAACGAGGCCGACCCGTTCGGGCTGCTCCTCCAACTTTCCCCACGCGCCGGCGTCGTCTAGCGCCATCTTCGCGGAGGCCAGGCCCATCTGGGCGAAGCGGTCCGAGCGCGCGGCGACCTTCCGGTCCATGAAATCTTTGGGTTCGAAGTCCGTGCATTCGGCGGCGATCGTCACCCCGAAGCCCTCCGGGTCGAAGAGCGTGATCGGCGCGGCGCCGCTCTCGTTCGCCAGAAGCGAACTCCAGAATTTCTTGCGGCCAACCCCTATTGGGCTGACGATACCTATTCCCGTTATGTAAGCTGCCGGGCGTCCATTGTTCATCTCGCCCTCCAAGCGTCTAACTCCAAGGTTCTCTCAAGTGTCCGAATCTTAGCATCACCGGGCCTGCGTGACTCTCACAAGTGGTAGCTAACACCGTCCGGGGGATATGGCGTGTGCTAACCTTTTTTAGTGTTATGGAGGAGTAGGCAGTGATCTTCTACACGGCGGCGACCTTGTTTCTAGCGAATTTCACGCTGGGTATCCTGGTGCAGTTCGGGGTCGTGGACACCAAACCGTTCCGGTGGCTACACCACGCTTTGTTCTTCGCCGTTTTCGTATCGGCCGCGGTGGCGGCCGCCGCCGGGCTTTGGCGGGGGGAGTGGTACGGTTTGGCGCTCTTGCCGGTGCTCGTTCTGTACCTCGTGTTGCCGAGGGTGCGGGCCGGGACGGCCGGCCACGCGGCGCTGGCGGGGGCGGCTTTGATCTTCTACGTCGCCGGATTCGTAACCATGGTGTGGGAGGCGTAGCTTAAATTGGAATTCCTCGATGTCATCCGGCGGCGCAAGACCACCAACGGACCGTTCCTGCCAGACCCGGTCAAGCCCGAGCATCAGCGGCTGTTGGTCGAAGTCGCCGGGATGGCGCCGTCGCATTTCAACAGCCAGCCCTGGCGATTCGTAATAATCGACGACCGCAATACTATCGAAGAGATCGCCCGCATCAGCGGCGAGAGCATGACGCACGTCTTCGAGCAAGGACAGTTCTTCAAGCGCTACCGGAAGTACTTCCGCTTCTCGGAGAAAGAGATGGAGCGGCGGCGCGACGGCATCTACTTCGACCAACTCCCAAAGCTCCTCAAACCATTCACCCGCCAGGTCTTCTCCGAGCGGGCCAAGGTACTGATGAACCGTCTGAAAATCCCTCAAACCCTCGGTGGGGACAACAGGAAACTGGTCGGTGGCGCGCCTTTGATCCTGGCGGTGCTTCTGGATAAGACCGAGTATATCCCCGGCCAGCTCTCGGGTTTCTACTCCGTGTTCGGTATGGGGGCGGCCATAGAGAACATCTGGCTAACTACCGTGGAGCTTGGCATGGGCATCCAGTTCATCTCGTTCCCGATGGAAGTGCCGGAACGCTGGAAAGAGATACAGAGTCTCCTCCAGGTGCCCGACGACCTGGAGCTTATGGCGATGTACCGTCTGGGATACGTCCCCGAAGACCAACGCCGGCCAACCATCGACTGGTCGAGCCGCCAGCGGAAGCGTATCTCGCAGTACGTCTTCCGGAACTCCTGCTCGGCGCCGGAGCCGGACACCCTCGATACCGCGCCGGATGAACCGGAATCTGGAATAGAGGAGCGTTGAGCGAAGCCCCGAAAATCCTCTCCATCGGCACGGCCTTGCCGCCGCACCGGATCGGCCAGGAAGAGGTAAAGGACTTTGCTCGGGGGATGTTCGGCGATACGCGCCGGGATTTCGAGCGCCTGTTGCCGATCTTCGACAACGTAAACGTGGAGAACCGCTACTTCTGCGTGCCGCTGGGCTGGTTCGAGGAGGACCACACCTTCGCCGAAAAGAACGACCTCTACCTGGAACACGCCCTGGAACTCTCCGGGAAAGCCTCCCGACGGGCGCTGGACAGCGCCGGGGTGGCCCCCTCGGAGATCGGCGCCGTTTTTTTCGTCTCGACGACGGGGCTCGCAACGCCTTCTTTGGACGCCAGGCTGATCCTGGACCTCGGCATCCCCGAGCGCCACACCCGGCGTGAGACGCTCTTCGGGCACGGTTGCGCCGCCGGGGCGGGGGGACTCGCGAAGGCGGCGGACTGGGCGCGCAGCCATCCCGGAAAGCTGGTCTTGCTGGTGGCGGTCGAGTTGTGCGGCCTGACCTTCCAGCGCGGAGACGCTTCGAAGGCTAACCTGATCTCCACGAGCCTCTTCTCCGACGGTGCGGCGGCGGTCGTGGTGGGAACGACGGGAGACGGCCCGGAGATAATCGGTGAAGATTGCGTCACCTGGCCCGGAACGGAGGACGTAATGGGGTGGAGGTTCACTGAAGACGGGTTCAACGTGGTGCTCTCCAAGAGCGTTCCGATTATCGTCCAAAAACATTTCCGGGACAGCCTGGTAGATTCCTGTGAATACGTCGGCGTGGATTTCGAAGACCTGGAGCATTTCATCCTGCACCCCGGCGGCGCCAAAGTGCTGGACGCTTTCGAGGAGGTGCTGGAGATCGAGGCCGGCGGCCTCGCGCTCTCCCGGGGCGTGCTGCGCGACTACGGAAACATGTCCGCCGTGACGGTGCTATTTATCCTGAAGCGGTTTCTGAAGAGCGGTGAGTTCTCAAGCGGAGACCTCGGCGTGCTGTCCGCTATGGGTCCGGGCTTCTCCGCCGAACACGTCTTCTTCCGGTGCTGAGGCCGGCCACCCTGGGCGCGGTCCTGGTTGGCGGCCAGAGACTGATGGAGTTGGCGCTTTCGCGCCGGAACGAACGCCGGCTGCGGGACCGGGGCGCCGTCGAACGCGGACGGGAACACTACCCGCTCATGGTTGCCCTGCACGCGCTCTGGCTTCTCTGCACGGCGGTCGAAGGGAGCCGTAGGCCAACCACCAAACTCAGAAAGCCCGCGCTCGCCGCTTTCCTACTGGCGCAGCCGGTGCGTTATTGGGCCATCGCGTCTTTGGGAGATTACTGGAACACGAAAATCCTGGTAGTGCCGGGCGAGAATTTGGTCCGCAAAGGGCCGTACCGGTATATTAGCCATCCGAACTACCTCGTCGTGGTCACTGAAATTCTTGCCTTACCTTTGATCTTTGGCGCGTGGGTCACGGCGCTCGTCTTCTCGGCGCTGAATGCTGTATTGCTACACGTTAGGATCGGCGAAGAAGAGCGGGCGCTGCGAGAACTGGCAGAGCCGCCGAACGATGGATAGGATAGGCGTCGTCAGCCGCGGCTGACGGACCGCCAACCGAAGGGAAGCCCAATGCTGGACCTCAAATTTATCCGCGAGAACGCGGAGGCCGTAAAAGAGAACTGCAGAAACCGGGGCGTAGAGGCCGACGTGGACCTGGTCGTGGAGTTGGTCGGGCGACGCTCGGAGCTCATGCAAGAGTTGAACGAGCTACGCCAGCGGCAGAACGCGCTCTCGAAAGAAATCCCCAAAGCCGCGGCGGACGAGCGGCCGGGCATTATCGAGGAATCGAAGAGCGTGAAGGCCCAGATCCCCGAGCGGGAAGCCGAGCTCGTTCAGACCGAGGCGCGGCTCCGGGAGGAGCAACTCAACATCCCGAACATGACCCACCCGGACTCGCCCATCGGCAAGGACGATTCGGAGAACGTGGAGATCCGGCGCTCCGGTGAGATCCCGCAGTTTTCTTTCCAGCCAAAAGACCACGTCGAGTTGGGTGAATCGCTCGGCGTTATAGACTTCGACGCCGGGGCGAAGACCACCGGGAGCAAGTTCTATTTCCTGCGCGGCGACGCGGTACTGCTGGAGCTTGGGCTTATCCGGTACGCGCTGGACGTCATAATGGAGTACGGGTACGAGCCGACCATCACGCCGGATTTGGCTCGGGACGAGGCGCTCGTCGGGACGGGGTTCATACCGCGCGGGCCGGAGGCCCAGATCTACTCCATAGAAAACACGGACCTATCCATGATCGCCACGGCGGAAATAACCCTGGCCGGACAACTCGCGGACGAGATCCTGGAAGAAGATACCTTGCCTCTACGGTACGCTGGCCTATCGCACTGCTTCCGCACCGAGGCGGGCTCCCATGGCCGGGCGAGCCGGGGACTCTACCGGGTCCACCAGTTTACAAAGGTCGAGATGTTCGCCTTCACCACGCCCGAGCAGTCAGCGGAAGTACACGAAGAGATGGTCGGTATAGAAGAGAGGATCTTCCAGGGACTCGGCCTGCCGTACCGGGTGGTCGACATCTGCACCGGAGACCTCGGGGGAGCCGCCTACCGCAAGTACGACCTCGAAGCCTGGATGCCGGGCCGGGGCGAGGCCGGCGAGTTCGGCGAGGTAACCAGCACCTCCAACACCACCGACTACCAGGCCCGGCGTCTCGCCATCCGCTACCGGAAAGACGGAGGCCGCCCGCAGCTACTCCATACGTTAAACGGGACGGCGCTCGCCATAAGCCGGGTCCTGATCGCGCTGCTAGAGGTCTACCAGCAAGAGGATGGCTCCGTACTGCTTCCCGAGAAGCTAGTGCCCTACGTTGGCAAGGAGAGGATAGAGGCCGAAGGAAGTAGCTAGGCGCTGAAGGGAACCTCGACCGTCCGTTCCCGGATCTCCTGCTCCAGCCGCGAGATTTTCTCTCGAACCGTTCCCACCACTTCCTCTACCGGCACGACGGAACTCTCCCCGGTGCGGCGGTCTTTTATCTCGACGCCGCCGTTCTCCAGGGAGCGGGTGGTGAGGGTGAGGCGCACCGGCATGCCTATAAGGTCCGCGTCCTTGAACTTGCTGCCAAGGCTCTCCTGCCGGTCGTCGTAGAGGACTTCGACCCCGACGGACCGCAGGTCTTCGTAGAGTTGTGAGGCACGATCTTCTAGCGAATCCAGGGCGACGAGGTGTACCTGGTAGGGGGCGATCGAGATCGGCCAGATCAGGCCGTTCTCGTCGTTGTGCTCCTCGGCTACGCAGGCCAACAATCGCCCGACTCCGATGCCGTACGAGCCCATTATGACCGGTTTTTGCCGTCCCTCGGCATCGAGGAAATTCGCCCCAAGCGCCTCGGTGTAGCGGGTGCCGAGCTTGAAGATGTTCCCGATCTCTACCCCACGCTCGGTCCGCATCGAACGCCCGCAGACGGGGCAAGCAGAGCCGTCCTCGGCCGCCGCTATGTCGGCCACCGCGTCCGCCTCGTAGTCCCGGCCGAGGTTGACGTTCAGGTAGTGGAATCCCTCCTCATTCGCCCCGGCCACGAGGTTCGGAGATTCGGCGACCGCGTCATCGACTATTACGAACGCGCCTTCGACGCCTAGAGGAGATCCGTAGCCCGGCTCGGCGCCTCTGGCCCGGATCTCCTCGGGCCGCGCCGGGCGCAGCTCCGTCGCCCCAACCGTGTTGGCGAGCTTGGTCTCGTTTACGTCCATGTCGCCCCGGACCACGGCG
>JBARZM010000067.1:0-53807 GCA_049650095.1 Rubrobacteraceae bacterium
GGAAGTCCTCCGTCGGGTCGAAGGGGAGCTTCTTTTCGACGTTATTGGTCTCTTTGCCGTCCGAGTAGGTAGTGAACATGACGCGGCCCGAAGGATCGTTGAAGATTTCGATATCCAGTTCGTTCTCCAGGTCCGGCTCTTTGTACAAGAAGAAACCCGTCAGGGAGGATGGAGCATCCGCGACTTTTATGCGGGCGCGGTAAGAACCGTACTGGTAGAGGCTCCTGGACTTTATTTCTCCACCACTCAAGGTGTCCGAGGACAGTTTGATCCCAAGCCGTCCGTCTTCGATGCTCACGTTCTCCGGCCTCAAAAAGCTGCGTCCGAGTTTCTTCTCTATCTTGGAAGTCACGCCCCACCTATCGGATCTTGGCGACTCGAAATCTTCCGCGAAATAGAACACCAAGAAGGAGTCCGCGCGTTCGGCGGTTGCCAGTCGCTCCGCGCCACTCTCGTCGGGCTTACGGTCCCACACAGACATCTTTATCTTGTACGCGCCGGAAACCGGGGCATCTACTTCGGAAACGTTCCAAGATGTTTCTTGGAGGCCGGATTCTTCGCCCGCGCCCAATTCTACCGGTTGGGCTGGAACGTCGTACCAGCGTCCGGAGCTATCTTGCACGCTGTAGCCAACCCAGAAAGTCCGCGTTTTGTTCCCAAGGTTTGCGAAACGGAGGTACGAAGTCACCTCATCTCCCACCTGGTAGGATCCGGAGGCCGGTACAAAGTCTCTTATCTCTACCGGAGTCTCCGGGGAGCGATTGGCGCAGTACGTTACGCTAACAAGCAAAATCAGGATCATCGACGCTCCAAACAGCGTCTTGCCCAAACTCGACGTCGCGGTTTTGCTTTGTCTGCACAATAGTTTCCCTAGCATAAACGCCATTGTGTTTTCCCTGATAAAGTTTCACGAGCCGCTTTTGGGCAGGCCTTGATGCAACGTCATCCAAAAAGGCTGACACTTTTAGCCTGCTACCGGAGACGGCCCACGCCCAGCGTAGCATTGAGGCTGTCGAACCGGGGGCCACTACTATAGTCGTGTATGTAAACTCTGTAGTCTAGTTCCCAAGCGTAAAGTGCTATCTCGCGTACTTCCGCGGGTTCTGGTGATTGCGGGTCCAGTGGCATCAGCGTGAAAGTCATATCGTACTCTTCGGCGATCTTACGCTCTTCTTTGATCCGGGCCGCGTCATCGGGGTTGTCGGGATCTAGTGTAGAGACTATCTCCTTGATGTCCTGGCGCACGATTTTGTCGAACCACTCTTCGTCGGTGGGATAGGGGCCTATTACGATCCGCTCTTCGTCGAACGCGGCGAGTGGTCCCCGTTCTAGTTCTTCCGGCACGGGGTCGTTGGATTTCATTTCAGCCCCACTAGGCTCGTCTTCCATGATCCTATCCCGGACGAGGTCTACCCGGTGCTCGCCGAGGTAGCAGTTTATGTAGTAGCGTTTATCATTGCTGTTGACCAAGTTGTCAATCCCTCGCAGGGAGTCGCCGTTTGCGCTGATCCACGGCAGCATAGGAAATGAGTGTACCTCCAGACCGACTTCCTTACCGTTGGCTTTCTCTTCTTCCAAAAGCACCCGCTCGAAAGGTATGCTCGGGTTGAGCAGCGTAATCACGCCATCGTAGCCCTGGTCTTCTAGTTCTTCCAGCCTTTGAAGATCGGGGTAGGAGCCGAAGGTGAGCCGCTCGCTCTCTACGGTCTGTTCGTTTAGGTTGCCCATCGCGATCATCGTGTTCGTATCCAGCAGGAAGTAGAAGATAGCGAAGGCTGATAAAAGGACCACGCCCACCACCCCGGTAGCCGGTAAGAGGCTCCGCCGGTGGGAGATCAGAAACCAGCTAAACACGGCGGTAACCAGAAAACCGAAAGCTACCCAACCAAAAGTCAGGAGGCTCATGATGATGTCTATTACGCCTTGACCCATGCCGCTGTCCTTGAGCCGCGCCTCGACGGGCACCATAAAGAAGAGCAGGAAAAGAACCCCGCCGCTAAAACCGAAAAGCGAAAGAAATAGAAACCGCAAAACCCACTTCTTCCAGTTTTTTAGGAGAGGTTTCTTTTCCTTTGGTTCGTAGTATTGATGCAAGGTCTCGCGCTCCTTGGAATTTCGTTTGCCTATCCCACCCTAACGCTTGGAGGAAGTAGTATTTCGTGTCGTCGTATCCCAGAGATCCTTTGGTTCCTTTTCGGTTCCCGCTTCGGCTCCTTGTGGTCCAAATCCCCTTCGTTCCATGTCTCCCCAGTCGTTGTTCTTGCGAATAAAAGAAACGATAGCCATGACGCGCCAGTAGGTGTTTATCTGCCGGTAACCGAAGTTTTCCAGTACCGCGAAGAGCGTTAGCTTGAGAAGGTCCCGCCAGCGCGGGTAACGTCTCAGGCGCATCTCTTCTAGAAACACGGCCGTTACCGATAAAAACATTCCCAGGCCGATAGACGCGAAGAGAAAGAGCAGGGCGAACGGCCAGTTTATTAGTCCCAGAAAGAGACCGGCCACCAGGGCGAAGTAGCCTGTGATTTCCACGATGGGACCGAGAAACTCGAAGAGAAAATAGTATGGCATCGCCAGAAGGCCCACCGTGCCGTAGCGAGGGTTGAAGAGCATTTTGCGGTATTTGAACATCATTTCTATAGTGCCCCGGTGCCAACGGTCCCGTTGACGGCGGAGTATTCGCAGGGTGTCGGGCACTTCCGTCCAGGCTACGGGGTCCGGGACGAAGTCTATCCGGTACTCTCGGTCGTTCTCTCTCAGCATTTGGTGGAGGCGGGTGGTGAGCTCCATGTCCTCGGCTACCGTGTCGGTAGACAGGCCGCCGGTATCTATGATGTCCCGGCGCCGGAACATACCGAAAGCTCCCGAGACGATCAGCAGACAGTTGAGTTTGCTCCAGGCCACCCTGCTGGCTACGAAGGCCCGCAGGTACTCGATTACCTGGAAAGTCGGTACGGCTTCTTTGGGGGTTCTGGGCTCCACGATCCGACCCTTCTCGATCTTGCAGCCGTTCGCCACCCGGATGATGCCGCCTACGCCCGCTACTCCGCTGGACTCTATTAGCGGCCGCGCTATCCTGAGCAGGGCGTCTTCTTCCATCACCACATCGGCGTCAGTTAACAGCACGAAAGGATAACGTGCGGCGCAAATGCCGGCATTGAGGGCATCGGACCGGCCCCCGTTCTCTTTATCCACAACGATCAAGCGTTCGTCAGGGGATACGTAGACACCCCGGATCTCAGCGGTCTCTATCTGCATGCGGATGGGTTGGTCTGACTCATAAAGGCCAAACTCTTCGATGAGAACTGATAGCGTCCGGTATTTGGAACCGTCGTTCGTCACGACCACCTCGTGCTGGGGATAGCGGAGCGACAACAGCGAACGGATGCTGTCGGCGATGGGCAACTCTTCATTGTAGGCTGGCACCAGGACAGAGACCGGGGGCGCGTACTTGGAGGCGAAAAGCTCACTAAAGCCACTGAAAGCTTCTCGCTTGGCGTAGTCCAGTACCTCGACGAAAGAGATGGCGTAGAGCGTCAGGTATATGCCGTTGATCGCCAGGAAATAGATCACGACGAAGTAGTTGAAGGCTATTACGAAGTCGCTAAGACTCATCCGACTCCGCCCTCTCTGCGGCCAGCAGCTCCCGCAGCTCTCGTTGCTCGTCGCCTTTTGGCAGGGTCCGGGCGAGATACTCCAGGTGTCTCGTCGTACCGTTGCGTATCAACTTCTGGACAACGTTTCGGGCGCCCTCTGCGCGTTCGTCTGACCCGGCCATTTCCGTGACCATCCTACGGGTTATGCCCCGGTTCTCCATGACGGCGGCGGCCCGGTCGCGAGCATAGCGGTCCGGTGCTTCCAGCACTCGCGTCAGAGCCTTTTCTCCCTCGGCTCCCATGTTGACCAGGGCCCGGCTAGCATTGAGGCGTACCCACCATTCCCGGTCTTCTACGAGGCTCTCAAGGGTAGGAATAGCGGAAGTGTCGCCGATCATCTCTAGCGCGTTGGCGGCCTGAGACCTCACGGGCCAGGAGTCGTCCTGGGCGGCTTCGAGGAGTACGGGTACGTCTTCCGGGTCACCGATTTTGCCGAGCGATAGGGCTGCCTGGGCCCTTAGACTCGTGTTCCAGCGCTGCACAATCGTCCGGCCCAACGCCGGGCGGGCCTCGTAGACGCGCAAGTTACCGAGTATCCGGGCGGCGAGTACCTGCGCCCGCCGCGCTTCGTCTTCTTCGCGTTCGATCAACTCTAGCAAAGGCTCGACCGCGAGCGGTCCGATACGCTCCAGGTTCTCCGCCATACGCAGACTGGTCAACTCCGACGGTGAAACGAGACGCCTGGAAAGAGCCACGGCGGCTTCCCGGGTACCGATCCGGGAGAGTGCGCGGGCGGCAACGGCTCTTACGGTTTCGTCTTCGTCGTCGAGCAACTCGCTCAAGGGGGCTGTGCGCTGGTCGCCCCCATAGTAACCGAGGTTCTCTACAGCTTGCGCTCTCTGCCACCGGCGTTGCGAACGAAGCCTCTGAAAGTCTCTCTTTGCCAGCCCCAGGTCTTTGGCGAGACTAACCATCTTCTCGTATTCTGCACCCCTTAGTGCGGTCATGAGTTTTACTATCATGGCGGATAGGATGTCCGGGTTCTTTGTTTTTGCCTGGCGAAGGATCGGTGAAACTTCGCCGAGCACCAAGTATTCGTACAGAGCGGGCTCTATGAGATCCCGGATCTGTTTTTCTTGTTCACCCTTGCGAGAACGCAGTGCTTTGGCCGCCAGGGTGGCTACTATGGTAAGTACGTTGAGTACCACTATCAGAAGCAGGGCAATTACTATGATGGTCGATGTTTGCATCATCTATCCGCCACGTCGATGCTGGCAAAGTAGATCAGGTAAAATAGGCTGTGGTCCCATCCTACAGAACGTGCCGACAGACATGGGGGAGCTTTGGACCCGATCAGTATCCGAGTCTTGGTGGCCGACGATGACCGGATGATCCGACGCATAGTCTCCGCGAAACTCTCCGGGCTCGGCTACACGGTCGAAGAAGCCGAAGACGGCCAGGAGGCGTTGGAGAAGCTGGAGAACGGGGAGGTCCCGGACCTCGTTATAACGGACCAACTCATGCCCCGCTTGAACGGACTCCAACTTATCCGGGCTATACGCGGCGACCAGAACCCGCGGAAAGCTACCCTGCCGGTTGTCATGCTCACTTCCAAGAACAGCGAACAGGACGTCATACAGGGACTCGAATCGGGGCTCGATGACTACGTTATAAAGCCGTTCTCGCCAGACGAACTCGCCGCCCGCGTCAGGACCGTGCTCTGGCGGGCCCAGCGAATGCGCGGCTAGGGCGAGCCTTTTCATCTTTCTTCACGTTCCGGTTGCGGCCTTACCTGGTTTCGGCCGAGTTTCTTCGCTTCGTAGAGGGCTTCGTCGGCCTCCTGCAACGTAGCTTCGGCGTCCTTTCCGTCTCTTTCCGAGGTCGCGGCTATCCCGACGCTTATGGTTACTATCTCCGGGGCTTTCCTGGAACCGTGCGGGATTTTCAGTCCTTCTATCGCCTGGCGCAGACGTTCCGCCACCCTCAGGCCGGACTCTCTCGTCTGTTCGGGCAGGACGGCCAGAAACTCTTCTCCACCGTAGCGGTACGCAGTGTCTCCGCTCCGGCAATGGCTTTTTATCGCCCCGGCCACCCGGCGCAATATCTCGTCCCCCGCGGGGTGGCCGTAGGTATCGTTGTAGGGTTTGAAAAAGTCTATGTCGCAGAGAACGACGCAGTACGTTTGCCCGTAGCGCTCCTTGCGGGCGTCGAGAGACGCGAGGTCCTCCTGCATCCGCAGCCGGTTGCTGAGACCTGTGAGCGCGTCGGTGCGGGCCTGGTCCGCGAGCTGTGTGTTGAGCCGTTCGAGCTCCATCCGTTGCTCGTCGAGTTGGTGGTGCAACGTGGTGAGCCGGTGGGCGGAGATCAGGCGCACCTGCAACTCTTCGCGGTCGAGTGGCTTGGACAGGTAGTCGTCGGCCCCGGCCTCGAAACCCATTAATAGATGCTCTTTGTCCCCGAGCGCCGTCAAGAAGATGAAGTACGTATACCCGTGTCGTTCCTCGGCCCGGATGCGGTGACAAAGCTCCAGGCCGTCGACGCCCGGCATCATCCAGTCGCTGATAACGACGTCCAGGTCGGGGTTCTCTTTGTAAGTTTGCCAGGCTTTTTCGCCGTCCTCGGCCGTCAGGCATTCGTGGCCGAGTTTCTCGACGGCGCGGCGTAGGATCAGCCTGGATACGGCATCGTCCTCGGCTACTAGTACCCTCATGCCGTCCCACCGATCAAGGCTTTGAGCTCCGACCGCGCCCCTTCGAACTCTCTCTCAAGCCGTTCCAAGAGATCCGGGGCTTCGTGCAACCCTTCCGATTCGGCGATTTCTTGCAGCCGGCCGCAGACCTCTTGTATCCGGCTGGCGCCGATGCTGCCGCTGCTACCCTTTAAGGTGTGGGCCGCTTCCCGCACGGAGTTCGCGTCGTCTTCCTCGACGGCCCTTCGCAGAGTATCCAGGTGGGAGCCCGCACCTTCGAGGAACATGTCGGCGAGCTCGGATACCAAACTCTCTTCCCCGTCTTCGTCCAACTCCGCGAGGTTCTCCAAGACCAACGGGTCCAGAACGGGGTTGTCGTTGCCATTGGCGCCAGTAAGACCCGCGCCCCCCGATTCGCCGGCGGGCTCTTCGGCCTCTTCGACGGATACCCAGCGTTTCAGCAGCCCATCCAGTTCGCCGGCCTTGACGGGCTTCGCGACGTAGTCGTCCATGCCGGCGGCCAGGGCCTTCTCCCGGTCGCCCTGGAGGGCGTTGGCCGTAAGGGCGATAATCGGGACGTGGTGGCCGGTTTCGGCCTCCCGGCGCCGGATCTCGGCGCTCGCCTCGTAGCCGTCCATCTTCGGCATCTGGCAGTCCATTATTATGGCCGCGTAATCCGCGCGGAGGACGGCTTCCAGGGCCTCTTCGCCGTCGTCGGCCACGTCTACCCGGTAGCCGAGCTTCTCCAGCGTACGAACGGCGACCTTCTGGTTTACCGCGTTGTCCTCTGCGAGCAAGAGCCGGGCCTTGGTGTGGGCTTCGGCTTCTTTTAGGGTGTGGGTGGTCACCAGTGGACGTCCCTCGTCCGGGGACTCGGCTTTTATTTCTTCCGAGCCCATTACTATCGAGAGCATTTCGTAGAGTTGGGCCTGGCGGACGGGTTTTGTCAGGTAGGCCTCGATGCCGACTCTGCGGGCCTCTTCGCCGTCGCCGCGTTGGCCCATCGAGGTTACGAGCACGAGGCGCGTGCCGGAGATCCTTCGGTCCCCTTTTATGGTGCGGGCCAGTTCCAGGCCGTCCATGTTCGGCATCTGCATGTCCAGGAGCGCCAGGTCGTAAGGCTCGCCGCTTTCGGCGGCGGCGCGCAGCTTTTCGAGCGCGCCGGACCCTTCCCGGGCGTCGTCCACCTCCATGCCCCACGGCGTGACCTGGTAGCGTAGGACGGCGCGGTTGGTGGCGTTGTCGTCCACTATAAGGGCTTTCAAGCCGTGCAGGTCGGCCCGGGGACTCAGGCCGGAAGGAGCCTCGGAGGAGAGCTTCTCGAAGCGGGCCGTAAAGCGGAACGCGCTCCCCTGCCCCGGTTCGCTCTCTACCTGGATCTCACCGCCCATCAAGCCGACCAACTTTTGGCTGATGGCGAGCCCCAGCCCCGTGCCGCCATAGCGGCGGGTCGTCGAGGCGTCGGCCTGGACGAAAGACTCGAAAAGCCGCCCGCGCTGCTCCTCGTTCATGCCGATGCCGGTGTCCCGGATCTCGAACCGGACCATCGCGTGCTCCTCCTTCTCTTCGGAGATCTCCGCTTTCAGCACCACCTCGCCCTCTTCGGTGAACTTGATGGCGTTGCCCAGCAGGTTCGTGAGCACCTGTCGCAGCCGGCCAGGGTCGCCGCGCAGGGCGGTCGGCACGTCGTAGTCTACGAGGCTGGCGATCTGCAGCCCCTTGCTCTGGGCGCGCTCCGCCAGTAGCACGGCGGTGTCCTCGACCGAAGTCCGCAGGTCGAAGATGATGTTTTCCAGCTCGACTTTCTCCGCCTCTATCTTCGAGAAGTCTAGTACGTCGTTTATGAGGGTCAGCAGCGTTTCCCCCGAGCTGCGGACGGTCTCGACGTATTCCCGTTGCTCTGAGTCGAGGTCCGTGTCCATGAGGAGGTCGGACATGCCGATAACGCCGTTCATCGGCGTCCGGATCTCGTGCGACATGTTCGCCAAAAACTCGCTCTTGGCCCGGTTCGCGGCCTCGGCTTCTTCTTTGGCTTTCTCCAGCGCGATCTCCGCCTGCTTGCGCTCCGTAACGTCTTCCACCACGCCCATTATGAAGCGGGGCTCGCCCTGCTCGTCCCTCACGAGGGAACTGGCGGCGTTCGCCCAGACGACCTCACCGTCCTTGCGGACATAGCGTTTCTCCCTCCGGTAGTTGTCGGAGTCGTCGGAGGCGAAAGCCCGGCGCTTACCGGTATCGCCCGCCCGGTCTTCCGGGTGTGTGAGTGCCAGGGTGGACATGCCTACCAACTCTTCCGCGCTGTAGCCGGTTATTTTCTGGTAAGCCGCGTTGGTATCCGTCAGCCGGCGGTCGAGGTCGGCGACGCAAACTCCTATAGCGGTCTGATCGAAGAGCGCGCGGAACCGCGCCTCGCTCTCGGCCAACTCTTCCGCCGCCCGCTTGCGCTCGGTGATGTCCTCGACCATGCCTATGAGAAAGAGTGGCTCTCCATCTTCGCCCCTGACGGTGGTGACGGTGGGCAGGACCCAGATCTCTTCGCCGTCTTCGCGGACGTAGCGCTTCTCCCGCTGGTAGCGGCTCATCTCTCCCCGGAGCAGCCCTTCGTTGAGTTCGTCGTCCCTGGTTATGTCGTCCGGGTGTGTAAGCTCGTCTATCAGCTTGCCGTGCAGTTCCTCACCGGTGTAGCCGACCATTTCCTGATACGCCTGGTTTGTATCGGTGAGGACCCTCTCCGGGGTCGCTATGGATATGCCCACCGCCGCCTCCTCGAAGATGGCCCGAAAGCGCTCTTCGGCTTCGCGCAGCTCTTCCGCCTCTTTTTTGCGCCCGGTTATGTCCCGGATGATGCCCACGAAAGACCGGTCTTCTCCATAACGGATCTCTCCGAGGGATAGCTCCGCTGGAAATTCTTCACCGTTCTTGCGAAGACCCGCGAGCTCTACCGTACCGCCCAGTACCCGGGCTTCGCCGGTCTCCAGGTAGCGGCGGAAGCCTTTTTCGTGCGGCTCCCGAAAGCGCTCGGGCATCAGCATACGGAGCGGCTCCCCGACGATATCCTCCGCTTTGTAGCCGAAGATTTGCTCCGCCTGGCTGTTGAACCGGTTGATGAGGCCGTCCGAAGACATGGTGATGATGGCGTTCGGGGCCGTCTCGACTATGGCCCGGTTGAGCTCTTCGCTCTCCTCCAGCACCGACTCTTGGGCCTTGAAGCGGCGGTTTAAAATGGCGATGAAGATGGCGATGCCGAGTATTATCAACGTAGCCATGGTGACCGATGCGGCCAGCAGCGAGGTGTCGAGTACCGCCTGTTGGGGGCGGGCAACGGAGAGATCGCCGGTAGGGGTAAAGCTGGCGGCGGCCACGCCGGTGTAGTGCATCCCAGCGATGGCCCCGCCCATCGCGAGCGCGCTGCCCAGCTTTAGCACGAGCCCTCTTGCGTTCAAGGAATCGCGGCGTAGCTGGTAGGCCAGCCACAGGGCGGCGAGCGAGGCTCCGAGCGCTATGACGGCGGAGAGGCCAACGAGCCGGGGGTCGTAGCTGATCCTGGCCTGCATCTGCATGCCTTCCATGCCGATGTAGTGCATCCCCAGTATGCCGACCGCCATAAAGACGCTGCCCCAGGCGAGTTGAAGCCAGCCCATACTCTGGCGGCTTGCTACGTAGAGCGCGAGCGCGGAGGCAACCCCGGCGACGAGCAAGGAGACGAGTACGGTGAGTACGTCGTAGGTCATCGGCAGGGGGATGCTGAAGGCGAGCATCCCGACAAAGTGCATGGACCAGATGCCCACGCCTATCGCCAGCGCCCCGCCGGCGAGCCAGGTCCACCCGGCACGGCCTTTCGCCACCGTTATCCGGCCCGCGAGGTCGAGGGCGGCGTAGGAGGAGATCACCGCGATCACTATGGAGAGCGCGACTAGAAAGAAATTGTAGGTGCCGTTGAGGCTTTCCTGGGCTAGGTTCGTCATACTTGCACCTACTTGCCGCTCTCGTCTCGCAAGGTGATTTCTTTATGCGGGATCAAAGCTTCGAGCGCCGTCCGCGCCGCATCGAACTCTATCTCTAACTGGTCGAGCAGGTCTCCCGCGGAGTTCGTGTTTTCTAACCTCCCGAGCTCTTCTAGCCGTGCGCAGATCCGGGACGTCTCTTTGGCTCCCATGTTGCCACTGCTACCTTTTAGGGCGTGCGCGAGCCGCAGTATGGCCTGCGCGTCTCCTGTCTCCACGGCCTCTCGCAACGCCCCGATCTGGGCCGTCGCGTCCTCCAGAAACAATTCCGCAAGCTCCGCCAGGATGTCCGGCTCTCCAGGTTCTTGCAGCCCGCGCAGGCTCTCCAGAACGTCGGGGTCCAAGACGTGACCGTCTTCGGCTTGACCGTCTTCGGCGTGAACGGTGGGGTCGCTGGCTGCCGGCCCGAGATCTGCTTCTTCCGGGAGCCAGCGTTTCAGCAGCCCATCCAGTTCGCCGGCCTTGACGGGTTTCGCGACGTAGTCGTCCATGCCGGCGTCCAGGGCCTTCTCCCGGTCGCCCTGGAGGGCGTTGGCCGTCATGGCGATAATCGGGACGTGGCGGCCGGTTTCGGCCTCCCGGCGCCGGATCTCGGCGGTAGCCTCGTAGCCGTCCATCTTCGGCATCTGGCAGTCCATGAGCACTGCGGCGTAAGTGGACCGGGAGAGGGCTTCGAGCGCCTCCAGCCCGTCCCCGGCCACGTCGGCCTTGTAGCCGAGCTTCTCCAGCGTACGAACGGCGACCTTCTGGTTTACCGCGTTGTCCTCCACGAGTAGCAGCCGGGGTCCGGAGTGCTGTTCGCGGATGGTGTGGCGGGTTACGAGCCGGTTCTCTTCCGGAAAGTCCCCGGTGGACTTGCCCAGGACCATCTGTATGGAATCGTAGAGCTCTGACTGGCGGACGGGCTTTGTCAGGTAGGCTTCGATGCCGGCTTTGCGGGCTTCCTCGGCGTCGCCGCGCCGGCCTATCGAGGTGAGCATCACGAGCCGGGTGGGGGAGACGGCGGCGTCTTCTTTGATGGAGCGGGCGAGCTCCAGGCCGTCCACCTCCGGCATCTGCATGTCCAGGAGGGCCAGGTCGTAAGGCTCTCCGCTTTCGGCGGCGGAACGCAACGCCTCCAGGCCCTTCCGGGCGCTTTCGGCGCCTTCGCTCTCCATCCCCCAGGCGGCGAGTTGGCCGTGAAGTATCCGGCGGTTGGTGTCGTTATCGTCCACTATGAGCGCCTTCAGGTTCCGGAGGTTGGCGGGGGCCGCCGGCACTACGCGGGGTTCGTCCGGCTGCTTCTCCAGGGGCAAGGTCAAATAGAACGTGCTCCCTCTGCCCGGTTCGCTCTCCACCTGGATCTCACCTTCCATCAACGCAACGAGCTGCCGGCTGATGGTCAGGCCGAGGCCGGTCCCCCCAAAGCGGCGGGTGGTGGAAGTATCAGCCTGGGTAAAGGAGTCGAAGAGCCGCTCTTGCTGCTCGTCGGAGATGCCGATGCCCGTGTCCGAGACCTCGAAGCGGATCCGGGCCTCGTCCTCCGTTTCCTCCTCCAGGCTGACCCGCGCGACGACCTCGCCGGCCTCGGTGAATTTGACGGCGTTGCCGAGGAGGTTCGTCAGGATCTGGCGCAGTCGTCCGGGGTCCCCGCGCAGGGCTGTCGGCACGTCGTACTCGACGAGGCTCGCCAGCTCCAGTTCCTTTTCGTGGGCCCGCCCGGCGGTGAGGGCGACGGTATCCTCGACGACCCTCCGCAAGTCGAAATCCACCCGGTCGAGGGACATCTTGCCGGCTTCGATCTTGGAGAAGTCCAGGATGTCGTTGATGATGGTCAGCAGGTTCTCGCCGGAGAGTTGCGCCATCTCGACGTACTCGCTCTGTTCCTCGTCGAGATCCGTATCCATCAGCAAGTTGTTTATACCGAGCACCCCGTTCATGGGAGTGCGGATCTCGTGCGACATGTTCGCCAGAAAGTCGCTCTTGGCCTGGCTGGCCTCTTCGGCGGCTTCCTTTGCCCTTCTTAGCGTCTGCTCGGCTTCCTTGCGTTCGGTGATGTCCAGTACCGAAGTTGCCTGTGCCTGACGCCCTTTGTACGGAATCTGGCGGGGCCGCACTTCTACCTGAAATACCGTTCCTTCCTTACGCACCCCCAGGACTTCGTAAATCTCCGTGTTCCCGGAAGAGACTCGTTGGGCTACACCCGGGCGGTACTCGGGGGCCGTGAAGTCTTCGAGTTGCATTCCGATCACCTCGTCCAACTCGTAACCAAACATCCGCAAGAAACTCGGGTTCGCGTCGAAAACTTCACCCTTCTCGCTCAATATGAGACCTTCGGTGGACTCTTCGGCCAGAAGTCGGAAGCGGTCCTCGCTCTCGCGGAGTTCGCGTTCGGCCCGTTGCTGGTCGGTTACGTCGGTGGCGACCCCGATAACGCCGGACATGTGGCCGTCCTTCTCCAGTATCGGCGAATACTGAGTATCCAGTATCGTTCCGTCTAGCTCCAGCAGCACGGAGGTCGGTTCGCCGCCCAGCACCGACCGCACGGATTCCGTGACTTGCGGATAGTCGCGGTAGATTTCGAAGACCGACTGGCCGACCAACTGGCCGGGCTCCAGGCCGATGGCCTCCAGGCCCCGGCCTTCGGAGAGCGTAATCGTCCCGCCCCGGTCCATCGCGAAGAGTATGATCGGCGCGTTGCCGATGATCGTCCGCAGGCGCAACTCGCTCTCTCGAAGAGCCTTCTCGGATTCTTTACGCTGGGTTATGTCTCTCATGGCCGTCACGTAGATCTCCCGTCCCTGGTAACGGGAGGTCTTGCCCCTCAGCTCCAGATCGAAGGTCGAGCCGTCTTTGCGAACCCCCGCTACCTCGTAAGGAGCCGTGGAGTCGGCTTCCATGTTCTGCCGGATCAGGTCATAGTACTCGGGCAGCGTAAGGTCTTTGTTGTCCATGCCGACGACTTCGTCTTTCTCGTACCCGAACATGCTCACGAGGGTCTGGTTGGCCTCCAGGATGCGCCCGTTTTCGCTGAAGGAGATGCCCTCGAAGGCCGCGTTCGAGAGGCTCTGGAACCGCTCTTCGCTCTCTTTCGACTCCTGCCAGGCTTCGCGGCGGCGGTCGAGCATGTGGTTGAACGCGGCCGCGACCGCGCCGAGCTCGTCGCTGGTCTGTAGTTCTATCCTGTGGTCTTCGCCCTGGCCGACCCTGCGGGCGCCCTCCGATAGCTTCTCCACGGAGCGGATTATGTTGCGGTTTGCGAGGAGTATCGCGCCGCCACCGACCAGGAGGCCCGCGAGCAGCAAGGAGATCAGGGTGTTTCGTATACCCCGGATCGCCTGCTGGGCCTCGTTTTCCGCATCGTTGAGTTGCTGACGGCTCCACTGCTGAAGGCCGTCGTCGAGCCGGTTGTTGATGGTGGATTGCAGCCCGAGGAACCGGCTCAGCTCCTCGTCGCCGGGGTCTCCCTGAAGTAGGGTGTTCGCTTGCTCTTTGTAGTCGGCGTAGAGGGGATCTATCCGGCCGAGTAGCTCCCGGCCTCTATCGGTGTCGGCCAACCCCTCGTAGCGGTTCCGGGCCCTTTCGAAGTCGGATAGGTCGCCCTCTACCTGGCGCTGGTACCGGGGTTCGCGGCTCTCCAGGTAGGACAGCACCCCCTGGTTGACCTCGACCAGGTTGATCTCCATCTCGTTGGCGGCTGATAGCGAGGGCTCTTCGACCTCTACTACCTCGTCCAGGTTGTCGCCGATGGTCGCGAGGCGCGTCCCCACGAAGAGAGCGGCGATCACGAACACCAAAACCAGAACCCCGAACCCGAGCCACAACTTTTGCGCTATCGTCATCTAATTTCTCTCTGCTTCCGAGTCTATCCTGGCGCAACTCGCACCGGAGTAGTTGTCGGCTGCGGAGGCTTTTTTCTTTAACCGTTATGCGCCCCTGCGGATTGTCGTTCGCCGCTGCGAAAGTCGTATCCGCAGCCCACTTCACGCCGCCGGCTTCCATGTTGGCGAGACGCAAGCGCATGCCTGGAGGAAATACGCCTCTCGAATACGCCTCTCTAAAAGGCTGGGAGGCGTCCAGAGATGGTTTTGGGGCTCTTCGTTTGGGGCTTCCCCGCTACGGTTCTCGCTACAAGGCCCGGGGGAGATACATGGTGAAGGTCGAGCCCTCCCCGGGGGTGCTTTCGACGGTTACCCGCCCGCCGTGGTTCTCGGCCACGTGGCGGACGATGGAGAGGCCCAGGCCCGTGCCCCCGGTAGCTTTGGAGCGGTCCTTGTCCACCCGGTAAAACCGCTCGAAAATGCGGACCAGCTTTTGCTCCGGGATACCGATGCCGGTGTCGGTGATGCTGACTATTACCTCTTCGTCGGTGGAGTCTCCGGTGACCTCCACCCGGCCGCCGGACTGGGTGTACTTGACGGCGTTGTCCACCAGGTTGTTGAACATAGAGGTAAGCTGCGTCTCGTCGCCATAGACGGTGTAGTCGGCCGTCTTTCCGAAGCGCCGCCAGTTCAGGGTGATGTTCTTTTTGCGGGCGGCCCTCCTCACGCGGGAGAGGACCCCCATGAGGATGCCCCGGATGTCCACCGGTTCGAGGTTCTCGATGCCTTCGCCGCTTTCGAGACGCGCCAGGTCCAGCAAATCCGTTATGAGTTGGCCCAGGCGTTCGGTCTCGCTCTTTAGCTGGCCGGCGAAGATCCGGGCCTGCGCAGGATCTTCGTCGATGACGTCTGCCAGGCTCTCGGCCAAAAGCCGGAGGCTCGTCGCCGGCGTCTTTAGCTCGTGAGAGACGTTGGCGACGAAGTCCCGCCGAATTTTGTTGACCCGCTCTATCTCCCCGGAGCTCAAATAGCCGGTCTCTCGTGTCCGCTTCAAGCCGGCTTTTTACTCCGGGGCCAGGGTTCCCACGCCGCCGCTCTTGACGGCCGGCGCCGCCTCGAAACGATATCC
Source organism: Rubrobacteraceae bacterium (assembly GCA_049650095.1). Lineage (GTDB taxonomy): Bacteria > Actinomycetota > Rubrobacteria > Rubrobacterales > Rubrobacteraceae > SIRX01. The sequence continues at coordinate 15,216 of JBARZM010000067.1, forward strand.
CAGGCCGCGGACGGTGTGTACGAATTCGTAGGAGGACTTCTCGGCCAGCGTCGCCCGGATGCGCCGGACGTGGACGTCTATCGTGCGCGAGGAGCCAACCCCCGCGTGTCCCCACACCTCCTTCGCCAACTCCTCCCGGCTCTTTAGCTCCCCCGGGGATGAGGCCAGGGCGGCGAGCAGTTCGAACTCCTTGAGCCTCAAGAACAAGACCTCGCCGTTCACCCGGGCCGTAAAGTTCTTGGTGTCCAGTTGCAAGTCTCCGGACTCGATGACCCGTCCCCGGCTCCCCGCGTCGCTGCGCTTGAGGTTGGCGGTGATCCGGGCGCCGAGCTCTTTCATGCCGAAAGGTTTCGTAACGTAATCGTCGGCCCCGGCCTCGAAGCCGCGCACCTTATCCTCTTCAGCGTCTTTGGCGGTGATCATGATAATCACCACCTCATCGTCCAGGTCCCGGATGTGTTCGCAAATCTCTATTCCCGACTCCCCGGGGAGCATGATGTCCAGGAGGATCAGGTCCGGACGCAACTTGCGGGCTATCTTTAGCGCCTCGGCGCCCGTCGTGGACTGGCTTACTTTGTGGCCCTCCCGCGAGAGGTTGTAGGCCAGGGTGCCCATGATGACCTCGTCGTCCTCGACTATGAGGATTTCCGTACCGTTTGCAACACCACTCGCAACAGCCAAGTCACACGTCTCCTACTAGTCCGGCGGAACGACCAAAGTATAAACGCTGTTTGTGAGCAAATCAGCATTCTACCCTCCAACCGGCCGGCTTTCGTGCTGAAACGAACCGCCTCCAGCCGCTACAATGCGGCGGAGAGCGGCCGGAAGATGACCTGGAGACTAACTTGAGGCTAACAGCGGAAATTATTACGGTCCACCCGGAGCGAACTTTTACTATTGCCCGCGGTTCCGCCGATGCTTTCGAACGTGTGATCCTGGAGGTCGAAGAAGATGGCTTTACCGGCCGGGGTGAAGCCGCCCCAACCGGCTACTATGGGGAGACCGCCGAAACGGCCCTGGCCGCGCTCGAGTCCGCGACGGTCGAAGACTTGTGGGATATCGAGGGAGCCCTGTCGGCGAACGCCGGCCTCCCGCCGAGCGCCCTGGCCGCCCTCGACTCGGCGCTCCACGACCTGGCGGCGAAACGGCTCGGGGTTCCGGTGTACCGGCTACTCGGACTCGCCCGCCCGGAACCCGTTACCGCTTACACGCTAGGGATCTCGGACCGGGACACGACCCTCGATGCCGCCCGCGAATGTTCCGGGCGCCGAATTTTCAAGATGAAAGTCGGAAATAGAGAAGACATCGAAACGGTGCGGGCCGTATCCGAAGTCTCGGAGGCGGAGATTTGGGTAGACGCCAACGAGGCGTTCTCCGCGGATGACGCCCCGGAGGTGGCGCGGGAGCTAAAAGAAATTGGCGTAGCCATGATCGAGCAGCCCGTACCGGCCTCCGACGGCCCGGAGGCGTTGCGACGCTGGACCGAAGCGGCCAGCCCTGTACCCGTGATCTCCGACGAGAGCTCCGTAACCGCCCGGGACGTCCCCGGCCTCTCCGGCTGCGTAAGCGGGGTGAACGTCAAGTTCGCCAAGTGCGGCGGCATCCGGCGGGCGCTGGAGATGATCCACACCGCCCGGGCCCACGGGATGCTGGTCATGCTCGGGTGCATGGTCGAGACTTCCCTGGGTATCGGCGCGGCGGCCCAGCTCTCCGGCCTCGTGGACTTCGTGGACCTCGACGGGCCTTTGCTCCTCGCGGATGACCCATTCGGCGGGCTGAACTTCGAGAAAAGCCGCATCCTGCTGCCGGACGCGCCGGGCCTGGGGGTGGAGCCGCTATGATCCGCGATACGGCCCCGGAACGCCGCTACGCCATCTTCGCCGAAGGCCGTTTCCGGGACAATAACGCCAAGACCGCCCACGGACTACTCCGTTACGGCAAAGACGAAGTCGTCGCCGTCGTGGACTCGACGCTCGCCGGAGAGCGGGCGCTGGAGGTGATGCCCGACCTTCGCCGCGACGCGCCCATAGTCGGCACGGTAGGAGAAGCGCTGGAGCACGGCCCGACCTCCCTGCTCGTCGGCCTTGCCCCGCCGGGAGGAAGACTGCCCGGGGAGTGGATGGCCTCTCTGAGAGAAGCCGCGGACGCCGGGTTGGAGATAGTCAGCGGGCTTCACCAGCGCCTCGCGCCCGAGTTCCCCGGCACGAAGATTTGGGACGTGCGCGAACCTCCGGAAGACATCCCGCTCTTCTCCGGTGAAGGGTTCGGGGTAAGCCCGAAAGTCGCCCTCACCGTCGGGACCAGCGCCGCCATCGGCAAGAAGACCGCCACGTTAGAGATCCAACAGGCTGCCCAAGAGGCCGGAGTATCCGCCGAGTTCGTCGCCACTGGCCAGACCGGCATCGTCATCGCCGGGTGGGGCATCAGCGTGGACGCCGTAGTATCGGACTTCGTTGCGGGGGCCGCGGAACAACTCGTCTTGCAAGCGGCGAAGAGTTCTCCGGACCTGATCCTGGTAGAAGGCCAGGGCTCGCTCGGCCACCCGGCCTACTCCGGTGTAACCCTCTCCCTGCTGCACGGCTCCTGCCCGGACTGCCTCGTCCTCTGCACGGACGCTTCGGAAGAGAGGATCCTGGGCCTCACCCCGCGCCCGGAACCCGCCCGCGCCATCCGGCTCTACGAAGAAGTCGCCGCCCTCGTAAAACCCGCCCCCGTCGTCGCCATCAGCGTCAACACCAAAGGCCTCGACGACGAAGCGGCGGAAGAGTTCGTCTCCAAAGTATCCGACGAGACCGGCCTGCCGGCCGTTGATCCGTTCCGCGGCCCGGTGGCTCCCGTACTGGAAGCCGTTCTCAAAACACCAAAAACGGGACCCTTGGGAGGGTGACAGGGTACCGATTGAACGAGTTTTACAAACATTTTACGCTTTCAGGTAGCCGGTTATGTTAGTATTTTCCCGTGGCAAGATGCCTGACGCTCAACGCCAGCTACGAGCCTGTGGCCCTGGTGCCAATCAAACGGGCCATCGTCCTCGTCGTCTCCGAAAAGGCTGAGATCGTCGAGGCCAACCTGGATCTCAAGGTCCGGTCGGAGAAGTCCGAGTATCCTTACCCGCTAGTTATCCGCCTCGTCCGGTACGTCGAGATCCCCCGGCGCCTGCGGCGGCACGTCACCAACACCATCCTCTTCGCCCGCGACAACTACCGGTGTCAGTATTGCAGCAAGCACCGGGACGACCTGAACCGGCGCGACTGCCTTACCCGGGATCACGTCAAGCCCATCTCTCGCGGCGGCGGCAACACCTGGGACAACGTCGTGACGGCCTGCACCAAGTGCAACTCTCGCAAGAGCAACCGGCTGCCGATGGAATGCGGCATGTACCCAAAGACCACGCCCAAAGAGCCGCGCTACGTGGTAATGGTCTGGTACTCGAGGGGCCTAAACGAAGTCCAGCGCCGCTACGTCGAGCAGTTTTACGGCGAGACTTCCCTAGCTTAGTATTCTCTTTGCTACTTCTTCCGTGCAACTCTCCCTTATAATGGGAGAATGGAAGGCTTGCTTACGGATGGCGCAAGGGAAAATTTGGTCGAGATCTGCGAGCGTCACGGTGTTGAAAGGCTGGATCTCTTTGGCTCAGCGGCGGGTGGAAACTTCGATCCTGATAAGAGCGACCTAGACTTCGTGCTTTCCTTCAAGCCCAGGACTCCCGCGCGACTCTTCGACAGGTACTTCGGCCTCAAAGAAGACCTCGAACGCTTGTTCGGACGCGACGTGGATCTATTGATGGAAGAAAGCATGAAGAATCCTTATTTCGCAAAGAGCGTCAACGAGAGTCGCGCTACCTTGTATGCGGCCTGAGCGAAGCCTAAAGACCCTCGAAGATATAAGGGACGCGGCTTCGTTTATCCTCGAAGTCACCAAGAACAAAAGCCGAGAAGAGTACCTCGAAAAGCGTTTGCTGAGGCAGGCTGTGGAAAGGAACTTCGAGATTATTGGCGAGGCTATAGGACGTCTCGCGCGGGAAGATCCGGAAACCGTAAAATCTATAGGCGAGCACGGGCGCATCGTCGCTTTCCGCAACGTCCTGATACACGGCTACGACCTGGTAGACGACGAGTTGGTTTGGGACACCATAGAAACCAAGACCCCTGTACTCCTTGCGGAAGTGGAGAGCCTGATCTACAAAGAGTTAAGGTGAGTTGGAATCCGCAGGTCGCTACGAGCAGTTTTACGGCGAGACTTCTTTAGAACCAGCCATTTAGCGAGGCAACTAGATCCGGGCAAGTCGGTTCTGTTGGATGGTTTCGGGGTATAGAGGACTCTAGCGGTTTGGGTCGCTTGCTATAATCGTTTTTCGTTGACGAACTTCGCTGGGCGGGAGTTTTGGACTACAACAGGTTTTCAGAGATGGTGGACCGCATAACACGCAACGTCGAGCGTGCCGTTTCGGGCAAGCACGAGAAGATTTTCCAGGCGGTGATCTCGTTGCTGGCCGGCGGTCACGTGCTTATAGAGGACGTGCCCGGCGTGGGGAAGACTTTGCTGGCGAAGTCGCTGGCCCGGTCCTTCGAGGCCGAGTTCAAGCGGATACAGTTCACGCCCGATCTTCTGCCCGCCGACGTCACGGGTCTCAACGTTTACAACCAGGGCGACGGAGAGTTCGAGTTCTGGGCGGGTCCGGTATTCGCAAACGTGGTGCTGGCCGATGAGATCAACCGCGCCAGCCCCAAAACCCAGAGCGCGCTGCTCGAAGCGATGGAGGAGGGGGCGGTGACGGTGGACGGCACCACGCGCAAATTGCCCCAGCCCTTCGGCGTGATAGCCACCCAAAACCCCGTGGAACACGAGGGCACCTACCCGCTGCCGCACGCCGAGATGGACCGGTTCATGGTCCGGATGGAAGTCGGTTATCCGGACGAAGAGGCCGAGATGAGCCTCCTGAAGCTCGGCCGGGACCCTTCCGCCGACCTGGAACCGGTGATGTCGCTCGAAGAGTTCGTGGAGATGCGCCGGTGCGTGTGGGAGGTCCACGCCAGCGAAGCCGTGCTGCGCTACGTGGTGAGCGTCACCTCGGCCACCCGGGGCCGCGCCGAAATCTCGCTGGGAGCCTCGCCGCGGGCCAGCCGGATGCTGCTCGCCGCCGCCAAGGCCGGGGCCGCCGCCGCCGGACGTTCGTACTGCATCCCGGACGACGTAAAAGCCCTGGCGCCGGCGGTTTTGGGACACAGGATCATACCTTCGGCCGAGGCCCGGCAGGATGTGTCGGCCAACGGGTCCGGGCCCGGGACGGCGGAGAAGATCGTCCACGAAATACTCGGCTCGGTGCCCGTGAACGAGGCGGTGTAGGAGGTTTGCGCCCCCCCGGCGGCTCCCGGCTCTCCGTCCGGCCCACGGCCCGGGGTTGGCAGATGATCTTCTTCGGCCTCCTGATAACGGTCGTGGCCCGGCTTATCGGCACGACGCAGTTCTACCAGCTCGCTTACGCGTTGCTCGCGTTTCTCGTCGTGGCCTTCGTGCTGGGTTTGCTCGGCTCCCGGGCCATCGGTTTCTCCCGCAGCCTGCCGGCCGGCGTCCGCTTCACCGCCGGAAGCTCGGCCAGGGTGGATCTCCTGCTCTCAAACGGCTCCGGTTTTGATACCCCGGAGATCGTCGTGACGGACCGTCTCCCGAACCCGGAGACTTTCGAGGCGCCGGCGTTGCGGTCTCGTGGGGGCGACGTGGTCGAGGTGCCCGTGTCTTTTCCGCGGCGCGGCATCTACGAGCTCGGCCCGGCGCGGGTCCGGGCGACGGACCCGTTCGGGTTTCTACAGTTCATCCGGCCGTTTCGGGGGCGGACGGAGGTCGTGGTCTACCCGCCGGTACACGACCTCTCGGGGCTCTCCCTGGGCACGGGCAACGTCGAGGCCGGGGCGCGGGGCTCTCTGGGGCAGCGCGGCGACGAGTTCGCGGGGCTCAGGGAATACCGGCGCGGCGACGATCGGCGGCACATTCACTGGAAGAGCCTGGCCCGCACCGGGGAGTTGTACGTCAAGGAGTTCGCGCTCCAGGACCCCCGGCGCTTCACCGTGGCCCTGGACCTCCGCCGCCAGGGTTTGCGCGTCCCGGAGAAAGAGGTGGAAGACGCCGTCTCAGCCGCCGCTTCGATGCTCGCGCAGCTAGGCAAAGGGGGGTTGCCGTCCCGGCTGATCTGCACGGACTGGGAAGGCAGCGCAACGGAGTTTGGCTCGGATGAGAAGTCTTACTGGAAGGCGATGCGCCTCTTGGCGACCGTCAGGGCCAACGGCGCCCGCGACCTCGGCGTCTCGGTCCTCGAGGAGCGCGGCCGCCTCGGCGAAGGGGTGGCGCTCGTCTCTCGAACCATCAACGACGATCTCGTGCAGACCACCCGGCGGCTCCGGAGCGCGGGCCTCTCGGTGATCGTGGTGGCGGTCGCCACCCACACCTACCGTCCTGGCTCCCACGGAAGAGAATCCGGCAGAGACCACGAAGCAGGCTTTCTCCGCGACCTGGGACGTCTGGAGACCGCCGGGGCCGAGGTATGCGTGGTGCGTAATTCCGGCGGGGTGGCGGGGCTCGCGGCTTCCCGGGGCCGGATGACGATATGAGGGGGACTTCGTGATGGGCGGCTTCTGGGTTAGGGTCTCGCTTTACGTGGCGGCGCTGGCGACCGGCGCGGCCTTTAGCATACTGTTCACCGGGGACGCTTCTGGAGGGTATGGCGGTGTACCCGGCAAGGCGCTGCTGTTGATGGTCGGGGCCGTGGTGGTCGGGGCGGCGACCGGGTCGGCCGGCGGGTATCGTTTCGTGCTGCTGCCACCGGCGGCGGCGCTCTACACCCTGCTCGTCGTGTACGGCCTTCCGCCGCTCTCCGTCTCCGGCTGGCGCGGGCTGTTCTCGGAGGTCTCGGCCGACGTCTACGAGGCCGCGAACACGATGTACCTCGAACCCATACCCTATGATCTCTCCCCCGGCCTGCTGGTGTTGCTGTTGCCGCTGGTGATAGTGTTGGTTGCCTTCTCCACCTCGGCCACCCTCTACGAGCGGAGCCCGGTCTTCTCCGTCGCCATCCTGGGTATCACGCTCGGGGTCTTGAGCACCTCCAGCTTCGAGGCGGGGGCCGGGCCGTTTTTCTTCGTCTTCCTCCTCGCCGCCGGAGCCCTTCTCTTGTGCGCCGCCGGTTCCGGCGCCGGGAACCGGCGAGGCCCGGGAGGACTGGCCGCCGCCGCCGGTCTGGCCGTGGTGCTCCTCGCGCTCGTGGTCCCGAAGCTGCCTTACACGGACCTCACCGTTAGTTCGGGCCTCATAGACTGGACCCGCGTCGGGACTTGGGGAACTTCGCGCCTCGACGTGCAGGCCGACGTCGGAGATTACCTGACCGCCGGCCGGGAGACGGAGTTGCTCCGGGTGACCAGCGAAGAGCCTCTCGACTGGCGCGCCGGCACCCTCGACTACTTCGACGGTATCCGGTGGATCGACACCACGGAGCCCGGAGAGCCCGATGGCGAGGAGATAGCGTCCGGGGTGCCGACCCAGACCGTGGTGCAGAACGTGCAGGTGCTAAACGCCCAGAGCAAGTGGATCTTTGGGGGGTACAACATCGTGCGGACCTCGCTTGAGGGAGCCAAACAGAACTCCGACAGCTCGTGGTCGGTGGACGAACCTCTGGTCAAGGGTAGCTCTTACCGGGTGCTCTCCGAGGTGCCCCAGCCGACCGAGGAGCAACTTCAGGGCGCCGGCTCCCGCTATCCGGCCGAGGTTCGGGAGAGGTTCCTGCAAATGCCGGAAGACGTGCCGAAAGGCGTGCCGGAGACGGCCCAGGTGATCCGGAACGGTTACGACACCTCTACACCCTACAACACGGCCCGGGCCATCGAACGCTACCTGGTCTACGACGGGGGATTCACCTATAACCTGGACGCCGACTTCCGCCGGGCGGATCGGGCGATAGAGAAGTTCCTCGGCGACGAGCGGGAGGGCTTTTGCGTGCAGTTCGCCACCTCGATGGTGCTGCTCGCGCGGGAGCTCGACGCGCCCGCTCGGCTCGTCTACGGCTCCACCTCGGGAGAAGAGGTAGAACCTGGTGAGTACGTGGTTCGCGGGGCCAACATGCACACGTGGGTCGAGATCTACTTCCCCGGCGTCGGCTGGTACCCGTTCGACCCGACCCCCGGTTTCGGGTTGCCCGCCGCGATGGAGGCGAACGCCCCACGGTCTCTAGGCCCGATCTCCCAGCAAGACTTCATGCCCCAGGGGCCCGCCGCCCAGCAACCCCTCGGCGAGACCCCGGCCAACGAAGACCCGCAAGACCCCGCGAACCCCGCCGGCCCTCAGGAGACCGGGACCCCGGTGCTGCCGGTTCTGCCGGTGCTGATCCCCGGGCCCCTGATCCTGCTATCCATCTTACTCGCCAAGCGGGCGCTGCGACTCCGTCGGTCGCCGGACAACCTCTACCGGGGCCTCGCCGGCCGGCTGCGCGACGTGCTGGCCCCCGGCCGCGGCTCCCTGGCCGACTCGCCCGCGCTCACCCCGACCGAGCGGATGCTCCTCCTCTCCGGCGCCGCCGGCCTCGAAGAAGAACCGTTCCGACGGTTCGCCGCAGCCTACTCCGACCACCTCTACTCGCCCTCCCCGAAAACCGACGTGGAGCGGGCCCACCAGGAGGCTGTGCGGGCCTTTGGAAGACTACCCCTTTGGCGCCGGGCCCTCGGGGAGACCAACCCCGCCTCGCTCTTCGCGAGGACTGGAGAGTGGGCATCGTCCTCGAAGACGAGGCTCGGCAAATCGCTGCGCGGGAAGCTCGCCGGTGCGGGCCGTGGGATGCGCCGCGCGCTACGCCACGTGCTGCGGCGTGTAATTAGGCGTTGAACTTATCTCAGAGTGGTGTAATAATCCTCTGTATCCAACCTAACTAACTACGGCATTTTTTCGGGAGGTGCTGATGGACCAGAAACAGGCGACTATCGTAGCTTTGACCGACAACGCCGCTGAGAAGGTAAAGACGCTCATGGCGCAGGAAGAGGAAGAAGACCTCGCCCTGCGGATCGGCGTCCGGCCCGGCGGTTGCTCCGGCTTCCAGTACTCCATCTACTTCGATGACGAGTTCAGTGAAGACGACGAGGTCTTCGAAGACAAAGACGTCAAGGTAGTCATAGACGCGATGAGCGTACCCTACATCATGGGCAGCGAGTTCGACTACGTGGACGGCCTACAGGGCGCGGGCTTCGCGGTGAACAACCCGAACGTCCAGGGCGGCTGCGGTTGCGGCAGCTCTTTCACCTGCTAACCAAGAAAACATGGAACACCAAAAAGGCCCGGGGCTGTATGGCCCCGGGCCTTTTGTTTTTTTTGGCGCGCCTTCTGCGGAGGAGGAATCTTCAGGGGATAGAATCACCGTACTTCTTTGCCCCGGTTAGGTTGGCTTAGAGCGCGCCTTTTTCGACCAGCTCGTTGACGGCGGCGACGCTCTCGGGGCAGAGCTTCTCGCCGCTCTCTTCGTTCAGGATGTCGAGGACCTTCTCCATCGGCATTCCGGGCCGGTAGGGACGGTCGCTGGCGAGGGCATCGAATATGTCGGCGACGGTTAGGATGCGGGTGGGGAGGTCCAGGTCTTCGCCCGTCAGGCCTAGCGGGTATCCCGAGCCGTCGAGCTTCTCGTGGTGGTTGGAGGCCCGGTCCAGGATGTTCTCGAAGGGCGCGATCCGCGAGAGGGTCTCACGGGTCAGCACTGGGTGTCGCTTTACCTTGGCGAACTCCTCGTCCGTGAGGCGGCCGGGCTTGTCCAGAATCCGGTTGGAGACGCCGAGCTTGCCGATGTCGTGCAGCAGGCCCGCCCGGACCTGGTCCGCGACCGCGTCCGCCGGAAGGCCCATGTGTTCGCTTACCATGGAGGCTGTTTCGGCCACCCGCTCGGAATGTTCGTAGGTAAAAGGAGATTTGGCGTCGATGATCCTCGCGAAAGCGCGGGCCGTCAGGTCTAGCCGTTCGGTCGTCGCTGTCAGGGTTTGATTCTCGGGTTCTAGCTGGGAAATTTCTTGCGGCAGTTCCGGCCGGGAGAGGCCTTCCCACATCGAGCCTTCGCGGGCCTCGGCCAGGAAGATATCCGCCAACCCGGGGTCGAACCACGTCCGACGGCGTTCTTTGACTACCTCCACCGTTCTCTCCGGGCCGTACGAAGTGTAGAACACCTCCGCCGTTTGGGCGAGGCCGCAGATCCGGGCCAGAAGCGGTATCTCTTCGCCTTTGAGGCCGTCGGGATGGCCGGCGCCGTCCCAGTGCTCGTCCAGGTTGCGGATCGCCTGGGCCGTCTCCTCGGGAAAACCTATGAGGCGGGAAATCTCCGCCCCCCGCTCGCAGCGAATCTGGATTAACTCCCGGGCGGCCCTTGGCCCCTGAAGCCCGAGGTGCAGGAATTGCCGGGCTTTTGCCCAGATATTCCGGTCCGGGCTCACGGTGCGGGCGGTGTATAAGAGCGCCTGCGGCAGCCGGCTCCAGTCTACGGTCTTCACCGCTCTCTTTGCCTCGAAGTCATCGGCGTCGAAAAGGGCGGTCATCTTGGAAGCGTTGCTGGAACAACCGGCGTCCTTGAGCAAGAGGGCGTAGAAGAGCGCCGAGCGCCGGTCGTCCGATAACCCCAGACGCCGCCCGAGCGCCATCCCGATGAAACAGGTGCGGATGACGTGCCCCTGGGACTGTCCCTCCACCATGTCCAGCACGAAGGAGAGCGCGGAAAGAACCTCCGAGTACCTGACCGTGTCCGATTCATGTTCCGTGTAAGCCCTCGTCCGGTACTCTCCTTCGAGGTAGAAGCCCGATTACCTTACACGCGTATTGTCGGCCGAACCGCGAGATTCTTTAGTGACAGGGCACACCAAAAGAATCGGGTCTATAGTCGGTTGTCCGTGGTCTAGACCGGTTCGCCGTCCACCTCGGTCTCTACGTCCTCGCCCAGAAAGCAGTAGTGACCTTCGGCCTTCGCGGCCTCGGGGAGTGGATCCGGGTAGCTCCAGGCCACGTCCTCGATGGTCTCGCCGTTTATCTCCGCCGACCAGTAGGAGGCCGCGCCTTTGTATGGGCAGTGCGTCACGGTCTCGCTCGGGGATAGCAAGTCCTGGTTTACGTCCTCGGGCGGCAGATAGTAGCGGGGCGGCAGGCCGGTCTCGAAGAGTATCTTTGGATGGTCGCTCTCGGCGACGGCTTCGCCGTTCACGGTGACCTTTACGTGCCGGGAGCCGGCCCGGACGTCCACCCGGTGGTAAGGGTCGCGAGGGTGGACCGTGATCTCCTCGTCCTCCTCGAACCACTGGTCCATCGCGCCGAAGTAGATCGCGACGTAGTTCTCCGGTATCGGCGACGACTCCAGGGGTTCCGGGTAGCCCCAAACCGCGTTCTCCGCGACCTCTCCGCCGGCCCTCACCGACCAGTACGCCGCGTCGCCCTTGAACGGGCAGTGGGTCGTGTGATCCGTCGTCTCGAGCAGGTCCTGGTTTGTGTCTTCGATCGGGAAATAATACGTGGGTAGGTAGCCGGTCTCGTGCAGCATCTTGACGTTGTCGCTCTCGGCGACGGTCTCGCCGCCAAAGACGGCCCGTACCCGCCGGGGCGAGTCCTCGAAGTACAAGGTGTGACCCTTTGGCGCATCGACCTCGAAGTTGAAAGCTCCGCCGCCCTGTTTGCCGAATGGTCCCGTTCCAACCGCTAGTGCCATAGCCTAATACTCCTTTTCTCGGTTTTACGCCCGTACAGTTTGTACCAGACAAGACCCGTGGTCTCAGTCGCCCTCTTCGGGGTCTTCCGTCGATGTTGGGGCCTCGGTAGACTTCGCTGTATGGTCGCCCTCACCCTCCGCCGTCCAACGCGGCAGGTAGATAATAAAAAGCCACAACACGGCTATAGCGACGCCGACGCCCCCAACCAGGAGGAACTGCCAGATTTCACCGCTCACGCGTTTCCTCCCGTCAAGGCCCCGAGCCGGTCCAGGGCCAGCATCGCGGCCGCCACCCCGCTGGAACTAACGACCCCACCGGTGTAGACCAGCCTTGGAACCTCTTCGAGCGGCACCCGAACCACGTCCAGCCGCTCGAACTCGTCCAGGGCTTGGTCCCCTATCCGCTCCACGCCCTGCGCGAGAAACAGATAAGCCCAGTTGTCCTTGAGGCTCGGCGAAGACGCCAGAGCACCGAGGTCCTCCCATTCGCCGCCGGAGTATCCGGTCTCTTCGGCCAGCTCGCGCCGGGCGGCGATCTCGGGCTTCTCTCCCGGTTCGACGAGGCCCGCCGGCAGACCCAGCTCCATGAGCTCCAGCGGCGGCCGGTACTGGCGGACCAACAACACCTCGCCTTCGTTCGTAACCGGGAAGACTATGGCGGCGTCCGGACGCTCCAGGACGTAGTAGTTTTCCTTCACCGCGCCGTCCGGCAGACGTAGTTTGTCGGAACGGAGCTTGAAGTACGGGGTTTCGTAAAGTTTCTCGGAGGATAGTTTCTCCCAGCCTTCGTTGCCGGGCGACTCAGCCAACGCCGGCCTCGTCCACGGTATCTTCCGGCGGATCGCCCGCGATGATCTTGGGTAGGTCGCGGGTAAAGGCGCTGCGGGCCATTATGCGGTCGCAGCCGGCCTCTTTCGCGGCCACGGCCAGGTCTTTCTGCACGTGAGAGAGAAACCCGACCACCGGAACCTTTGAATCAGCCTCGCCGGACTTTATCTCTTGCAGAATCTCCAACGGCCCAAAACGGTCGGAGTTGAGGTCCAGGATCAGGAGCTCCGGCGGATCTTCCCGAAACGCGGCGAGCAGCTTCTCCGGGCTTCGGGGGAAACGGGCCTCGACGTCGAGCTCTCTGGCCGTCTCCAGGATCTTGCTCTTGAACAGCAGGTCTTCGACGGCTGCCAGAATCCTCCGGGCCACGCGTTCCTCCGCTCTTTGTAGGGGATATACCGATATAGCTCACACATTCTACCCTTCCCCCCTGCGGTATCCTAATTTTATGTCCAAATGGTTCAGAAATACGCGGCAGGGCCTGGGGCGTCTAAAGAACGCGCTCTCCCATTTCATGCCGTTCCTGGCGCCGCGCCGGAAGGGTCTCTTGCTGGCGCTGGTGATACTTCTCGTCGAGACGGCGACGAGCCTCGCCCAGCCGTGGCCGCTGGCCCTGACGATAGACTATGTGTTGACCGACAACAAGACGCTGCCGGACTCCCTGGCCGGTGCGCTCTCGGGCGACGCGCTATTGCTCGCCGGGATAGCGTTTCTTATAGTCTTGATCTTCACCGCCACCCGTTCGATAGCGGCGATCCGACGTTACCTCCTCCAGAAGCTCGGCCAGCAGACCGTTTTCGATATGCGGAAGGCTCTCTACGCCAAAGTCCACGACCTGGGTCTCGATTACCACGGCGGCCGGCGCACCGGCGACACCATAACCCGCGTCACGAGCGACGTAAAAGAAGTACGGACCTTGCTCGTCGACTCGGTGGTCGAGGTCTTCTCCTCCATGCTTATCCTCGTCGGGATGCTCTTTATTATGCTCTGGCTCAACTGGCAGTTAACCTTGCTCGCCCTGGTCACCGTTCCGTTCCTGTTCCTGTCCGTCGCCCGCTACCGGCGGGCGCTCGTCGAACGGATGCGGGTCGTGCGCACCAAAGAAGGCGCGATAACCAGCGTCGTACAGGAGTCGATCACCGGCATTCGGGCCGTCAAGATTTTCGGCCGGGAGGAGGACGAGATGAACCGCTTCAGCCGCGAAAGCGAAGACTCCCTAAACGCCAGCGTCGACTCGTCCCTGATCGAAGCCAAGTTCAGCACCGTGCTCGGCATCGTCGGCGGCCTCGGCACCGCGCTCGTCGTCTACTTCGGCGCCCGCCAAGTCCTCGCCGGCGTCCTCTCCGTCGGCGACCTGACGGTCTTCGTCGCCTACCTGGGACTTTTCCTGTCTCCTCTATGGGCCTTATCGCGGCAGGCGAACCAGATCGGCAAATCCCTCGTCTCGGGCGAACGGATCATCGAACTCCTAAAGGCCGAACCGAGCGTAAAAGAAGATCCCAACGCGGTAGAAGCCCCCGCTTTCGAGGGCCGGGTCGTCTTCGACAACGTCCATTTTGCCTACGAGGAGGGGGCCGGAGAAGTGCTCCAGGACGTGAGCTTCGAGGCGGAGCCGGGGAGCCGGGTCGCCCTCGTCGGCGTGAGCGGGGCCGGCAAGACCACCATAACCAGCCTCCTCGCCCGCCTCTACGACCCGCGGCGGGGACGGGTGCTCGTGGACGGTCGGGACGTAAGAGACTTCACCCTCAAATCTCTAAGGAGCCAGGTAACCTTCGTGCCCCAGGACCCGCTTCTGTTCCGGTCTACGGTTGCGGACAACATCGCCTACGGGCGTCCCGGTGCGGAACTCTTCGAGATCGAAAACGCCGCCAGGCTCGCCGGCGCCGAAGGTTTTATCCGGGCGTTGCCGGAGGGCTACGAGACGGTACTCTCCGAGCGGGGCGAGAGCCTCTCCGGCGGCCAGCGGCAGAGGATCTCCATAGCCCGCGCCATGCTCCGGGAGAGTCCCATCCTGATCCTGGACGAACCCCAATCCGGCCTCGACGCCGAAGCCGCCGCCGCCGTGGAAGAGAACTGGCGGGCTTTGACCGAAGGCCGAACCACCTTCGTCATCGCCCACGAACTGCGGCTGGTGCGGGACGTGGACCGCATCCTGGTACTCGACGAAGGCCGGGTGGCCGAGACCGGGACCCACGAAGAGTTGGCCGCCTCCGGCGGCCTCTACGCCCGGCTCCACGAGCTGCAAGAACAGAACCCGGTTCAGCCGTAGAATGTTGAAAGCGCAACAAGGGAGCGACAGATGAGAGAGCTTTTGATCATAACCATCGTACTGACCCTCGTGGTCGCGGCCGTTTATATCTCCTTCGCGCTGCAGTCGTGACGAGATATCTACGCTCATTTTGTCAACAACTTTCGTGCCTAAACAACATTAATAACTAATTGCACAAAGGTCTCATTAGGCGTAGACTGCCCGTTAGAAGAAGGTTAAATCCTAACGGGTGAAGGGAGAGGATAGTGGCACAGGCAGGCGCCGCCGGTGGCGGAAGCAAATCTAGTAGCGGAAGCCTCAGGATGAAAGTCCAGAAATTCGGTAGCTATCTTAGTGGCATGGTAATGCCAAACATTGGCGCGTTCATCGCGTGGGGTTTGATCACGGCCCTATTCATACCGGATGGATGGACCCCGAACGAGACATTGGCGGAGCTTGTAGGGCCCATGATCACCTACCTGCTGCCGCTCCTGATCGCTGTTAGCGGTGGCCGGATGGTCTACGGTGTTCGTGGGGCCGTCGTCGGCGCTATCGCCACGATGGGCGTCATAGTAGGCACCGACGTGCCGATGTTCCTCGGCGCGTTCATAATGGGACCGCTCGGCGCATACTTGATCATGAAGTTCGACGAGCTCCTGCACGGCAAGATTCGCCAGGGGTTCGAGATGCTGGTAAACAACTTCTCCGCCGGTATCATCGGCGGCGCCCTAGCGCTCGCGGGTGTAGTCGGCGTAGGCCCGGTAGTTGGCGCTCTTAGCGCCGCCCTCGGCCGTGGGGTCGAGTTCATAATCAACCTGGGACTCCTGCCCCTCGTAAGCGTGTTTGTCGAGCCGGCGAAGATTCTGTTCCTAAACAACGCGATCAACTATGGCGTTATCGCACCGCTCGCGCTAGATCAGGCGAGTGAGGCCGGAAAATCCATACTCTTCCTGGTCGAGACGAACCCCGGACCGGGTCTCGGAGTCCTTCTTGCGTACTGGTTCGTAGGTAGCGGTGTATCCAAGGCTTCCGCCCCCGGTGCGGCGATCATCCAGTTCTTCGGCGGTATTCACGAGATATACTTCCCGTACGTCCTGATGAAGCCGATACTGCTTCTGGCCGTTATCGCCGGAGGAGCGAGCGGCCTCTTTGTAGAGTCTATCTTCGGGGTCGGGCTCGTCTCGACCCCCGCACCGGGCAGCATCTTCGCCATCCTGGCGCTCACGCCTCCCGGAAACTTTATCGGGGTGATACTGGGCGTCGTTACCGCAGCAGCAGTGTCTTTCCTGGTTGCTTCCCCGCTTATCCGCCGCTCCTCCGGTGGTGAAGAAGACGGAGACCAACTGACGCAGGCTACGGAACAGATGCAGGACATGAAGGGCAAGAAGAGCCAGGCCGCCGGCCAGCTCTCCGGCAACGGCTCCAACGGAACGAAAGAAAAGACCGGCGTCGCGGCGGTTCCGGACTCCTCACACGTCGATTCCATCGTATTCGCCTGCGACGCCGGCATGGGTTCCAGCGCGATGGGGGCCTCTCTGCTCCGCAAGAAGGTCAAGGACGCGGACCTGGACATCGAAGTGACCAACGCTTCTATCGGCGACCTCACGGGTAACGAGGACATCATCATCACCCACAAAGACCTGACGGAGCGGGCAAAGGAGAAGACGCCGGACGCGGTTCACGTCTCGGTGGAGAACTTCATGAACAGCCCGAAGTACGACGAGGTCATCGAGCAGCTCAAGAACGGCGGGTCGAACGGCGCCGCCGCGGTTGACGAGGGCGACGGAGAAGAAGAAAACGGCTCCTTCGACTACTCGGAGATCGAGAAGGTCATCTTCGCCTGCGACGCCGGCATGGGTTCCAGCGCGATGGGCGCGTCGCTCTTGCGGAAGAAGGCGAAGGATGCCGGGCTGGACCTCGAAGTAGACAACTCGGCGATCAACGAGCTTACGGGCGACGAGGACGTCATAATTACCCACAAAGACCTTACGGAACGGGCGAAGTCCAAGGTGCCGGATGCCCACCACATCTCGGTCGAGAACTTCATGAACAGCCCGAAGTACGACGAGCTAGTTGACGACATCGCATCGGCCAAAGTCTAGTCGGGTAGGGCATGGCGCAATGGGACTCTCGGCCCGGGAGATACGGCTGATCGAAGTCCTGTTGCGCCACCCAAACGGCCTCACGGCCGGCGGCATCGCCGACCGGCTGAACGTGAGCACCCGAACGGTTCACCGCGACCTGCAACCCGCCTCGGACTTCCTCGGTTCGCACGACCTGACGCTCGTAAGGCAGTCGGGCCGGGGCGTGAGCGTCGAGGGGTCCCCCGAGGCGCGAGAACAGGCGCTCGAACGTCTCCACGAGATGGGGCCGGTAAGTTTGCCGCCGCACGAACGGCAGCTATCGTTGCTCAGCGTGCTACTCATGGCGGAGCAGCCGATCAAGCTGCGGGCGCTAGGAAGCCGTCTGAAAGTCGCCATCGGCACCGTCAGCCGCGATTTGGACGAGATGGAAGGCTGGCTCGCGGAGTTCGGACTCTCGTTGGTGCGCAAACGCGGTTCCGGGGTAGAAATTTCCGGGAGAGAAGGCGACCGTCGCCGGGCGATACGACACTTGATCTCCCAGAACCTGAACGAGACTGCTTTGCTCTCACACCTTCAGGAACTCGAAGAGAGAACCGGAACCTCGTCCCCGGAAAGAACTGCGGGCCGCATGACGGACCAGTTGCTCGGCCTGATCGACGAGGGACGCCTGCAGGGAGTGAAGTCTCTGACCCGGAGTATGGTCCGCAACCTGCCGTATCCGATCGCCGACGACGCCTTTGCCGACTTCACTATTCACGTCGCGCTGATGGTCGAGCGACGCTTGCAGGGTGGAGAGCTCGCGATGGACGAAGAAATGCTCCAGAGGCTACAGAAGATGGACGAGTACGCTTACGCCCGCAACCTCGCCGAAAGCATCGAAGAAAACTTCGACGTAACCGTCCCCGACGAGGAGATCGGCTACGTGACCACGCACCTGCGCGGCACGAAGCTCCGGGAGAACGACGCCCTCCAGGGCTACTTCGAGACCTCGGATTTAGAGGTTGCTTCGCAAGTGAAGACCCTGGTCCACTACGTCGAAGATCAGACCGGGGTCGAGCTCGCCGGCGACAGTTCTCTGTATACGGGGCTTCTCGCCCACCTCGAAAGGGCCATTCACCGCCTGCGGGAGAACCTGAGCATCCACAACCCGCTCCTCGAAGACGTCAAAGAGGATTACCCGTCGCTCTTCGAGCTCGTAAGCGAGGGCATGGGGAAGGTGTTCGTGCAGGAGAGGGTCCCGGATGAAGAAGTCGGGTTCGTCGCCATGCACTTCGGTGCGGCGCTCGACCGGGCGCAGGGAGGTTTTCCGCAGCGCGTGCTCGTCCTCTGCTCCAGCGGCATAGCCACAACCAAAATGCTCTCCTCCCGGCTGGAGAATGCGTTCCCCCAGATCCAGACCATAAAAAACTCCTCGCTCTTCGAGATCGAAGACCTGAACCTGGCCGACTTCGACCTGGTAGTTTCCACGGTCTCTCTGCCGGCGCCCGACGGATCCTACGTCCAGGTCCAACCCTTCCTCCCGGAAGACGACCTGGAGCGTATAAGAGACCACCTCAGAAACAAGAGCCTCGAAGGGCGCCGGACGAACCGGGCGGCCTTCGAGTCGCTAGAAATCTTCGGCGGCGGCCACGAAAAATTCCACCAGATGGCGGAGGCGACGCAGGTCATAGCCGAGCTCGTGGACGACGCTTTCCTCACCCGGCACGAAACGGGTGGTTCTTTAAGCGAGGCGGTCCGGCTGATGTGCGCCTCCCTCGACGACAAAGACCTCATCTCCGAGCCCGAGAGCCTGGAGCGGGGTCTGCTCTCGCGCATGGAACTCGGCGGCATCGGCATCCCCGAAACCACGCTGGCCCTGTTTCACGCCCGCGACGGTTCCGTCGAACGGCCATCTTTTTCGGTACACGAGTTCGACGAGCCTCTGGAGCTAGAGGGCCTGGACGGTGCGTTGATGCAAGTCCGCCGGAGCCTGCTGATGGTTGCGCCATTGAGCCTGTCTCCGGTAGCCTTGGAGGCGATCAGCGAGATATCCGCCGCGATGGTCGAGCAACCAAAGGAGCGCGAGGTCTTCGAATCCGGCGCGGAGGGCCGTATCGTCGAGGTGCTGGAAGGAATTTTCGGACGTTACCTGCACAATAAATTAACCTGAAAGGAGCTTGGAGATGGCTGACGACGTATTGGTCAAGGACAACATAGAGTTGGGGGTGCAACTGGACTCCCAGGACGAGGCGATCCGGCGCGCCGGCGAGTTGCTCGTGCAGAACGGATACGTGGAGGAGAAGTACATAGACTCCATGTTCGAGCGGGAGAAATCCGTCTCGACGTTCATGGGCAACGCCGTGGCAATACCCCACGGCACGAGCGACTCCAAGCAGTGGGTGGAGAAGTCCGGGCTCTCCATCCTCACGGTCCCCGAAGGCGTGGATTACGGCGACGGCGAAATCGCGATGCTGATCATTGGCATAGCCGGCAAAGGCAACGAACACCTCGAGATCCTCTCCAACATAGCGCAGGTCTGCTCCGACGAGGAGAACGTAGCCAAGATCGTGCAGGCGGAGTCTAAAGATGAGTTGCTGGCATTCTTCGATGACGTTGTCTGAATGAAAAGCGTACACTTCGGCGCCGGGAACATCGGCCGCGGGTTTATCGGCCAGGTACTGAACCAGGCCGGCTACGAGACCACATTCGTAGACATCCAGGGCGAGATCGTTGACGCGCTGAAAAAGGAACAGCACTACGACGTGATCCTGGCGGACGAGTCTGAAGAGCACTTCACCGTGGACAAGGTCACGGCGCTACACTCCCAAGAAGACTCGGACGCCGTAGTCGAGAGGCTGACGGAAGCAGACCTCATAACCACCGCGGTCGGCCCGAACGTCTTGCCGATTATCAGCGAACTTCTGGCCGAAGGATTGACAGCCCGCGCCAAGAACGGCGGGTCCCCGGTAAACGTGATCGCCTGCGAGAACATGGTCGATGGAAGCGAAGCGCTGCATGATTACGTGATGCAACACATTGATTCAAGCGATGTGGACGCCGTCGAAGAGGTAGCGGGGTTCCCGAACGCGGCGGTGGATAGGATCGTGCCGCAGCAGAGCACGGAAGGACTGGACGTAACCGTCGAGCCCTTCTATGAGTGGGTAGTGGACGAGTCTCAGGTAGTGGGCGAGAAGCCGGACGTCGACGGGATCACCTACGTCCAGGACCTGTCGCCGTACATCGAGCGGAAGCTGTTCACCGTCAACACGGGGCACGCCTCCGTGGCGTATCTCGGCCACGCGAACGGCCTCCCGACCATAGCCGAAGCGGTCGAGGACGACTCGGTGCGGGAGAAGGTGTCGGGCGTATTGGACGAGACCGGACGCTTGCTGGTAGAGAAACACGGCTTTGATGAAGACGAACACGATAAATACAAGCAAAAAATACTGTCCCGTTTCAGTAACCCGTACATCTCCGACGAGGTTACCCGGGTAGCCCGCACCCCGATGCGGAAGCTGGGCCGCGAAGAGCGGCTCGTCTCGCCGGCGCTTCAATTGTTGGACCTGGGCCAAGAGCCCACCCACCTGGCGGCAGTGATCTCCGCCGTTCTAAGTTACGATGATCCTGACGACGAAGAAGCGGTGGAGTTGCAGGAATTGGTCCGCGACCGGGGAGAGCGGACGGCGCTGAGCCAGTGCGCCGGGGTGGATGAAGACCATCCGCTGGTAGAACTCGTACTCGAACACATGGGGGAGGGTTAAAGTGTCCAGGCTTTACAATTAGTTTCGTGATTAGTGGTTCCAGAACGAAGGAGGATGGATAGTGCAGGAGAGAGAAGTCACCATAGTTCCCGAAGAGGGGCTTCACGCCCGCCCGGCGGCGGAGTTTGTGAAGGAAGCCAAGAAATACGACTCGGACATAAAGGTGATCAAAGGCGACAAAGAAGCCAACGCCAAGAGTTCGCTTAGCTTGATGAGCTTGGGTGCGGCCAAGGACGATGAGCTTACGATCCGGGCCGAGGGAGATGACGAAGAAGCGGCGGCGGACGCGCTGGCCGACCTTATAACCAACGCGGAACCGGAGGCGTAAAATCAAACCGTAGGAGAGCGTCATCGGGCTCTGGGTAAGAGCCGGGGAAAGGAGAAGACGAGCATATGGTAGAGAAAGCGGGAGTCACCAGGATGGAAGGCGTCGCGGCCTCCGAGGGGGTCGCGGTCGGGCCGGTGTTCGTTCACGACGCGGGGGAGTTGGAGCCGGACCGGACGAGCATCTCCGAGGAAGAGGTCGAAACGGAGGTCGAACGTTTCGACGAGGCGGTCCAGGCCGTCGTGCCGAAACTTGCCGAGACGGCGGAGAAGATGCGGGAACAGGGGAACGAGAACGAGGCGGCGATCTTCGACGCCCACACGGAGCTCGCCCAGGACCCGGAGCTCGCGGACGGGGTTGCGGAGCGGGTAAAGAACCTGGAGAGCCCGGAGTCCGCGATTCTGGCGGTCGGCGAGGAGTATGCCCGGATGTTCGCCAGCATGGAGGACGAGTACATGGCGGCCCGCGCCGACGACGTGCGCGACATCGCCCGCCAGATAGCCGCCGAGCTCATGGGAGAGCAGGCCGCCGGCCTCGAATCCCTGGGCGAGCCCTCGGTGGTCCTGGCCCACAGCCTGGCCCCGTCCGACACGGCCCGCGTGCCGAAAGGCATGGCTTTGGCGTTCGTAACCGCCGAAGGGTCCAAGACCTCGCACGTCTCGATCATGGCCCGCTCCATGGGCATACCCGCCGTAGTAGGCGTGGGCTCCGCCCTCGAAGAAGCCTTCGAGGCCGAGACGGTCGCCGTAGACGGCGGCGAGGGCTACGCCATCGCCGACCCCGACGACGATACGCTCTCCGACATAGAGCGCAAGCAGGAGAAGCTGGAGGAAGAGCGGGCCGAACTCAAACAGTACAAAGACGCTGACGCCCACACCAGCGACGGACGCCGCATAGAGGTCTCGGCCAACCTGGGCTCCGCCGCAGAGGCCGAAGACGCGCTGGAGTGGGGCGCGGAGGGCGTCGGGCTCTTCCGCACCGAATTCCTGTTCATGGAACGCGACGAATTGCCCACGGAGGATGAACAGTTCGAGGTCTACCGCCAGGTGGCCGAGGCCTTCGGCGAGAAGCCGGTGATCTTCCGCACGCTGGACGTGGGCGGGGACAAGGACCTGCCGGGCGTCGAGCAGCCGGTTGAAGAGAACCCGTTTTTGGGCTGGCGGGGCATCAGGATGTGTTTGGACGTTCCCGAGTTGTTCAAGCCTCAACTAAAGGCGTTGTTGCGGGCCGCGGCGCACGGCAACGTCAAGATCATGTTCCCCATGATCGTCAATGCCGAAGAGGTGCGGCAGGCCAAAGAGCTATTAGAAGAGTCCCGGGGCGAGTTAGAAGATGCTGGCACAGAGTTCGGATCAGTAGACGTCGGGGTGATGATCGAGACTCCGGCGGCGGCGATCTGCGCCGCGGATATTGCGAAAGAAGTCGCTTTCTTCTCCGTCGGGACGAACGACCTGGTCCAGTATACGCTCGCCGCCGACCGGGGCAACGAGCGGCTGCGGCATCTGCAGGGCGCGGACCATCCTGCGGTGCTCAAACTGATCGGGCTGACGTGTGATGCGGCCGAAGAGGCCGGCATCTGGGTCGGGGTGTGCGGCGAGGCGGCGGCGGACCCGGAGCTTGCGCCCAAACTCGTGGAACTCGGTGTCAAGGAGCTTTCCATGAGCGCGCCGTCCATCCCGAAAGCGAAGAAGGTGGTATCCGAGATTTAGTAGAGGTGTAGAGACTCGAACGTCGCGGGAGAGGGTGTGGTCGGTAAGCGCGTCCCTCATCTTCTCCCGACATCCGACAGATGGTGAGCCAGGGGAGCGAGCCGGACGCGGGGTTCGGGATAGAAAGGAATCACAGAGACGGCCTGGAAAGCGCCGACTTAGATGCCAGGTTTGTAGGGTACAGGGAAAGGACCATTACCGTGGCGGACGAAAGATTTGTGTACGAGTTCTCCGAGGGTTCGGAGGACATGAAAGACCTTCTCGGAGGAAAGGGCGCCGGGTTGGCGGCGATGAGCAACCTGGATCTGCCGGTGCCGCCGGGATTTACTATAACCACCGGAGCCTGCCGGGATTACATGCGAACCGGCGAACTCTCCGAAGAGATCTCCGAGCAGGTAGAGGAAAACCTCGTCAAGCTGGAAGGATCCATCGGCAAAGGACTGGGCGACGCGGAAGACCCGCTGCTCGTCTCGGTCCGCAGCGGGGCCGCGGTCTCCATGCCGGGCATGATGGACACCGTGCTTAACCTGGGCATCAACGACGCCGCTGTGGAAGCTTTCGCCGAGAGCACCGGCGACGAGCGATTCGCCTACGATTCCTACCGCCGCTTTATCCAGATGTTCGGCGACGTGGTCCTCGACGTGGAGCACGGGAAGTTCGAGGAAGCACTCGAATCACTCAAAGAAGAGCGCGGCGCCGAAGACGACACGGATCTCACCGCCGACGACTTCAAGCAGCTCATAGAGAGCTACAAGCAGATCGTGGCGGACGAAACGGGAGGCTCATTCCCGCAGAACCCGAGAGAGCAGCTAAAGCTCGCAATCGAGGCGGTCTTCGACTCCTGGGACAACCCCCGGGCGGAACGCTACCGCAAGGAGTATGGCTTGCCGGATGACCTGGGCACCGCGGTTACGGTGCAGGCTATGGTCTTCGGGAACATGGGCGACACTTCCTCAACCGGCGTCGTGTTTACCCGCGACCCGTCGTCCGGGGAGCAGGGGCTCTTCGGGGAGTTCCTCATGAACGCCCAGGGTGAGGACGTCGTGGCCGGCATCCGCACCCCGAAGCCCATCGCCGAGATGGAGGAGTTTTTGCCCAACGCTTTCGCGGAACTTCTCGAAACCATGCAGACGCTGGAGAACGAGTACCGGGACATGCAGGACATCGAGTTTACGGTGGAACGGGACAACCTCTACATGCTCCAGACGCGGAGCGGCAAGCGCACGGCGATCGCGGCGCTCAAGATCGCGCGCGAGATGGCCGACGAAGGCATCATCAGCTGCGAAGAGGCCGTGATGCGCATAGACCCTCGTTACCTGAACCAGGTGCTCCACCCCTACATAGACCCCGAAGCCGACCTGGAAGTCATCGCCGAAGGCCTGCCCGCCTCACCGGGCGCGGCTACGGGGAAGGTCGTCTTCACGGCCGAAGAAGCCGAGGAGCGCGGCGGAGCCGGGGAGAGCGTCATCCTGGTGCGCAAGGAGACCACGCCCGACGACGTACACGGCATGGTCTGCGCCAAAGGCACGTTAACGGCGCTCGGCGGCATGACGAGCCACGCGGCGGTGGTCGCCCGCGGGATGGGGATACCGGCCGTAACCGGCTGCAAGGCGCTCAATATAGACGCCGCCGCCGGGAAACTCAGCATAAACGGCAAGACCTTCAGTGGTGAAGACACCATCACCATCGAGGGTTCGACTGGCCGGGTAGTCGAGGGTGACGTCCCGCTCGTGGACGCCGAAATGAGCGACGACTTCGAGCAGGTTCTCGCCTGGGCCGACGAGTTCCGCACTTTAGGCGTCAGGACGAACGCCGACACCCCGAAAGACTCGGAGAAGGCCCGGGAACTCGGCGCCGAGGGGATCGGGTTGTGCCGGACGGAACACATGTTCATGGAAGATGGGCGGTTGGAGATCGTGCGGGAGATGATCCTCTCCGACACCGAAGAGGCCACCCAACACGCGCTCGACAGCCTCGCCCCGCTCCAGAAGGGAGACTTCGAGGGCATCTTGAAGGCGATGAACGGCCTGCCGGTCACCATCCGCCTGCTAGACCCGCCGCTGCACGAGTTCCTACCGGATTCTCAAGAACTGTACGCCCGGCTCGTAGAACTGGAAGACGACAGTTCCGAAGAGGCGACGGAGATCAGGCGTCAACTGCGGGTCGTCGAGAGCCTGGAAGAGGCGAACCCGATGTTGGGGTTGCGGGGTTGCCGACTGGGTATCATGCGCCCCGGACTCTACCGGATGCAGGCGAGGGCCATCGCAGAGGCGGCGAAATCCGTGAAAGAAGAAGGCTACGATCCCCGCGTGGAGATCATGGTCCCCCTGGTCGGCTTCCGGCCGGAGCTTGCGGCGATCCGCGCCGAGATCGAAGACGTGGTGGAAGAGATCCTAGGCTCTGAGAACCCGGTCAAGATCGGCACCATGATAGAGCTACCGCGGGCCTGCGCGGTGGCGGATAAGATCGCCGGTGAAGCGGATTTCTTCTCGTTCGGTACCAACGATCTTACCCAGACCACCTGCGGCCTCTCCCGCGACGACGCTGAAGGCGCCTTCCTCGCCCGGTACCTAGAAGGCGGCATCCTCTCCAGGAACCCCTTCGAGACCATAGACGTGGACGGCGTCGGGCAACTCGTCTCCATGGCCTGCGAAAGAGGACGGGAGGCAAACCCCGGGCTCAAGCTGGGCATCTGCGGCGAGCACGGCGGCGACCCGGAGAGCATAAAGTTCTTCCACGAAATGGGCCTGGACTACGTCTCCTGCTCGCCGTACCGGGTACCGGTTGCCCGGCTGGCGGCGGCGCAGACGGCCTTGAACAACAAAAATGCCGTAACAGAGGTGGGCGCCGGCTGATACTCCGCCGGTAAAGTCCGGGCGAGAGGCAGGCTAGACTGCCTTCACTCTGAATCCTCGGAGTTCTCCTCGTTCTGGCGCACGATGACTTGGGCGACACGGGGGCCGTCTATCTCCTCCACTTCGATAACGTGCCCGTTGGCCCGGACCTCGTCGCCGATTTCCGGCGGGCGGCCGAGTTGACCCAGGACCAGGCCGCCGATCGTGTCGAAGTCCTCGCTCTCGAAGTCGGCGTCCAGGGCGCTGTTGACCACTCCTATCGGGATGCGCCCGTCGACGGTAAATCCTCCGTCGTCGCGCTCGCGGACAGAGGGCTCTTCCTCGTCGAACTCGTCCCGGATCTCACCGACGATCTCCTCGACTATGTCTTCCAGGGTAAAAAGTCCTTCGAAAGAGCCCCACTCGTCGATGACTATAGCCATCTGGATCTCTTGCTCCTGGAAATCTTCTAGTATGTTGTCTATGAGCCGGTTCTCCGGGACTATTAGCACGTCCCGCATCAAATCCCGGGCCGTGGACTTCGACTCCAGGCCCTCCTCCTGGATGACGCGCAGCAGGTCTTTCACGTGTATCGCCCCAATGATGCGGTCCGGTCCGTCTTCCTCGAAGATCGGGTACCGGGTGTAGTTGCCGGCGGCGGCGACCGAGATGAGGTGCTCCAGGCCGGCGTTCGCCGGGAGTGAGACCACGTCGGGACGGGGGACCATGATCTCCCGGGCGGCTTTGTCGTCCAACTCGAAGACGCCCCCGATCATCGTCTCTTCGTCCAGATCCAGCATCCCCTGCTGCCGGGACTGATTGACCAGCGTCCGGATCTCATCCTCAGAATGCGTCTCATCGCTCTCTGATGCTGGACGATAACCGAGTGCCTTGGTGAGGAAGTTGGCCGTGCCGTTGAACAAGAACGTGGCTGGCATGAGCACGTAGTAGAAAAATTTCATGAAGGGGGCTACGAAAAGTGACGTGCCTTTCGGACTCTGAATGGCGATGGTCTTGGGCGCCAACTCCCCAAACACGACATGAAAGAAAGAAACGATGGTCAAGGCTATGGCGAAAGCTATTGTATGCAGCAACGCTCCGGTTATCCCAAGAGGCGTCAGCAGCGGCATGATGACCACGACGATGGCCGGTTCCGCCAGGGCGCCCAGGCCTAGCGAGGCGATCGTGATCCCTAGCTGGCATACGGCCAGATAGGAGTCTAGTTTGTCGGTTGCGTCTTTTACCATGCCCGCAGATGCGCGGCCTTCTTCGACCATTTGGGATACCTGGGTCGCCCGAATCTTTACGAGCGAGAACTCGGCGGCGACGAACAAACCATTCAAGCCGACCAGCAAGAGCGCGGCCAAAATCCGTAACGCGGGTACTATTGCTGCTTCCAGAACGACTCCTTGGTAGAAATACGGTGGACACGTCTCCGCGGAAGAGACGCGCTGGTACTCGATGTGTCGCTGAGATCCATATTGATAGTGTGAAAATATACCACCCCTGAGACCTCGGCAAACTTAATAGAGCAACCGCTTGTCCAGAACGTTGATAAGATCCTCACCGGCCAGATACCGCCCCAGGTTGTCGCAGAACAAGTCCGCCTGGCGCTTGTTGATGAGCTCCGGGACGTTATCCGTCGAATGCGGGCTGATAATTACTCCCTCCATCTCCCAAAGAGGACTGTCTTGGGGCAGCGGCTCGGCCTCGAAAACGTCCAGGGCCGCCCCCGAGAGGCGTCCGGCCCTCAACGCCTCGACCAACGCCGCCTCGTCCACGACGCTACCCCGCCCGATGTTGACGAAGTACGCCCCCTCTTTGATATAGGAGATCGCTGCCGCGTCCAAAAGGTGGTGGGTCTCGGGCGTGCCCGGCAGCGTGGCGACTATGTAGTCCGCCTCTCCGAGGGCTTCTTTTAGATTCTCCGTCTCGTAAAGGTCGTCGGCATACTTCCACGCCGGGTCGTCCTCGCGCACCGTACGTTTTACGCCGACGACGCGCATGCCGAAAGGTTTTGCCCGTTCGGCGACGGCGCGCCCGATGTTGCCCAGGCCAACGATGCAGAGCGTTTTGTCTTCCAGGGAGCCCGAGATGCTGGGGGCCCAGATCCTTCCTTCTTTCTCCCGACGCAGGCGGCCGAGATGCTTCGCGTGAAACAGGAGCGCCGCGAGGGCAAACTCCGCCAGCGGCCCGGAGAATACGCCGCCCGCCGTGGTCACCACGATATCGGTATCTTGCAAACCGGCTTTGTCCGCCACCTCGCCGGCCCCGGCCATGCTCCCCTGAACCCAGCGCAGCTTCGGCGCGGCCTCCGCGAGGTCTTCTATGTGACCGCGGGGAAAGTCGTAGAGTACCTCCGCCTCGGAGAGCATCTCCCGGAACTCCTCGTCTTGTTCCCGGGTTCGGCTCCAGTCCTCGGGGCCTACGTGGTCTCCCGGCCACCGGGGCGGCGGCACCAGGTCCTCGCGGTAAAGGACCCGCAGCCGGTCGTCCACCGCCCGGATGCGCTCCACGTACTCGTCCTCGAAAAAGCTCGCTATCATCACCGTGGTAGTCGTCAAGATACCCTCCTCTGGTTCCGGTCTCACAGTTTAGCCTTTAAGGCTGTTAATCTGTACCGGATGGACGAAAAGATAGACGCGCTCAACGAGTCTGGAGAGCCCACCGGCGAGGTCGTTTGGAAGAGCGAGGCCCACCGGCAGGGGATCTGGCACCGCTGTTTTCACTGCTGGGTCTCGGGTGCGAACGCTTCGGGACCGTACCTGCTGGTGCAGCGCCGGGCCGCCACGAAGAGCACCTGGCCGGGAAGGCTCGACGTGAGCGCCGCCGGGCACCTCGGGGCCGGTGAGACGCCCCTGGACGCCCGCCGAGAACTGGAAGAAGAGCTCGGCCTCCGGGTCGGGCCCGAGAGCCTCGTGCCGCTCGGTACCCGAAAGATAGAACAGAAAATATCCCAGGGCTGCGACCGGGAGTTCCACGAAGTGTTCCTGCTGCAAGACGATACGCCCCCGGACAACCTGCGGCTACAGGAGGAAGAGGTCGAGTCCGTCCTGGCGCTTGGCCTGGACGAAGCAGACGCCCTCTGCAACGGAGAAACGGTGGCGGTAGAGGAATGGAACGGGAGACGGTACGTCTCCGCGGAGGTCAGCGCGGGGAACTTCGTTCCAAACGACGACGGTTATCTCTCCACCATCGTCCAGGCGGCCCGCCGGTTGCACGCCGGAAAGACGCCAGGTGGCCTGAACAGAACCTAAAGTATGGCCTTTCAACACGAATAGATCGTATACTGAAAAAAGAGCTTCGCTGAGGATCTCGAAGTATATCTTTCTACTGGAGGAGTAGCGAAAGGAGCGGAGATGCAGGAAACTTCGGGGATAGGATTCAAGGAGGCGGCGGCCATTGCCCGGCAGTTCGTCTTGGATCTCTACGAAGACACGCAAGAAGGTGAGATTCAAAACGTCCTTTTAGAGGAGATCGAATACGAGCGGCATCGCAGAATTTGGTCGGTTACTATCGGGTTCGATAGGAAACACATACCTCCTCCATCTCAGTTTTCTGGTGGCATAGGTGGGGCTTTCGCCGGTTTGGGTCCACAGTATCGTCGAGCCTTGAAACGAGTCGAAGTAGACGGCGAAACCGGAGAGGTTTTGAGAATGATCGAACGGGAGTTCGAAGACTAGAGGATCGTGTCATGGAACAATAAGCCGACTCCTTGATAAGCCGATATCGTAGCAGAGGAGTTCTCGTGGACACGAATCTTCTCATGCTTCTCATCGTAGGAGCCTACGACCGCGATCAGGTCGAACGTACCAGACGCATACGAGACAGGTTCAGGGCAGAAGACTTCGATATTCTGACGGCCGTACTTGATCGCTTCGATACACGAGTCACTACTCCTCACGTTCTCACCGAAACGAGCAACCTTCTAGCCCAGCAGCTATCTGGTTACGTCAAAAACGAAGTGTTCTCTATATTCGCCAGATTGGTCTCAACGGACTGGTACGAACGAAGCGAGGCCGCCTCTGTATTGGTCGAGGTGCCCTCGTTCCCTCGGCTAGGCCTAACCGATGTAGCCATCTCCGAAGCCGCCCGCAATTCGTACCTCGTACTTACTGATGACGCGCCTCTGGCGAATCACCTGGGGCGTTTACGAGTTGACGTTTTGAACTTTACGTACCTTCGAGGCCTGTAGTGTAGATCTGGTCTACTTACCCTACTCGTTCATCCGTTTGACGGACGGCAAGGTCCGCGCGCCAGCCGGACCCCTGGATGTCTCGCAGCACGGCCGGATGGGTCTCCGGCAAGGTGCCAGGCCTCTCTTCCGACAACCGCCGGAGAGCCTGGACTGTCTCGGCCGCGAGTCGCACCCCGGCGCCTGCCCGGGTAGCTTCCGGGCCCGGCAGCCCGTCCAGGTTGCAGGCCGCAAGGTTAGCCAGGTCCGCGCACCGGAGCGCCGCTTCGGCGATGAGGCCCGGCGATGGCTTCGAGGATAGCTCCGGCGTCGCCGGGCTTGCCAGAACTTCGAGTTGTTCTTTGATGTCTCTTGTCAGGTCCCGGACCAGCTCCAGCCTCCGGTCTTCGTCGCGGGTCAGAGCCTGGCTGAAAGTAGCTTCCAAGAGGCTCGCGGCCCGGACCCCGCGAGACATGATAGCGCGGGCGTCATCGGAGGAGGACATCTTCAGGTTGCCTCGATATCCCGGTAGCGGGCAACCACCAGCATGAAGACGCCGTAGATCACGAGTCCCACCGCGACGAGCCCGAGGATGTAGGGACCCAGAGGTTGTTGGACGAGCGTCTCCAGCGCGCCGCCCAAACCGCGGGCCTCCTCCGGGTCCGATTCCCAGGCGGCCCGGACCACGAAGGCCCCTGCGACGAGGATCACGAGGGCGCGGGCCGCCGTGCCGACCCGGCCCGTAAGCCGGGCCCAGCTCGCGGCTTCCCCTAGATGGTAAGTCTCTATGTCGTGGCGGAACCTGGCCGTCAAGCCCGCGAAGAGTTGGTAGAGGCCGACCGAGATCACCCCCAGCCCTATTAGGCCTACCAGGATCTGGCCGAGCGGCGGCTGGTAGGACATCACGTAGGCCGTCCACTGATCGAGGGTGGTGCTCTGTCCCTCGGTGCCCAGAAGTTCCTCCAGGGCGCTAAAAGCGATTCCGAGGTAGATCATGGCGCTCCCGACGTACGCCGCGCGCCTTACGATTCCCCCCGCGCCCAAACCTTTTTCGTCGGGGTCCATGATGCCTTGAACGATCTTCCACAGCGCGTACCCTATGAGCCCGAGTGCCAGAAGCACGAGCAGTACCTTGCCGAAGGGTTGGGAGTCGATGCTCTCGAACGCGCCGCCCGTGCCGGTGGTCTTACCCCCCGAGCCAAGGGCCGCCATGCCGGCCAGCACGCCTACCGCCCCATAGACCGTCCCCTTCGCCACGTAGCCGGCCCGGGCGATACCGTCCACCCACGGGCTGGCTTTCCGGGCGGCGGCGTCGGCTTGCCGGCGGGCCGATTCGATTGATTCGTTCTGCGCCACTTACGGGCCTTTCGCTTCGAGAGCCAGACTCGTACTCTACACTCCGGGCGCGGGGTGCGTGAGATTTGGGCGCGATGTGAAGAAAGCCCCGCGTGGAAGCCCGGGTCACGGTATTATTCGCTTATGAGGGTCGCGCTAGCCCAGATCAACACTACCGTCGGCGACGTGTGGGGCAACGCCGAGAAGGCTACCGATGCCCTGCGGCGTGCCGTGGAGAACGGCGCGGAGCTGGTAGCTTTCCCGGAACTGGCGATCCCCGGCTACCCGCCGGAGGATCTGCTGCTCCGTCCGGGCTTTATCGGGAACAACCTGAAAGCCCTGGACGCGTTCGCCGGCGAGGTGCCCGAAGGGGTGGTCGCGGCTATCGGTTTCGTGGACCTCGCCTCCGATCTCTACAACGCCTGCGCCCTGGTCTCCGGGGGCGAGGTGCTGCACCGGTACCACAAACGCTACCTGCCGAACTACGGCGTCTTCGACGAGAACCGTTACTTCAGAGAAGGCTCCGGCGCGCCGTTGCTAAAGATGGACGGGACTTTCCTCGGGGTAAACGTCTGCGAAGACATCTGGTATCCGGGAGGCCCGGCCCGGGAGCAGGCGGTCGGCGGCGCGGGGATGCTCCTCAATATCTCGGCCTCGCCCTACCACCGCCGGAAAGCCCACTCCCGGGAGCGGATGCTTGGCGTGCGGGCCTCCGATTATGGCTGCTACGTACTCTTCTGCAACCTCGTCGGTGGACAGGACGAGCTCGTCTTCGACGGCCGGTCGGTGATCTTCGACCCGGAGGGAAACCTCGTGGCCCGCGCCCGGCAGTTCGAGGAGGACATCCTCTACGCGGACCTGCACCCGGAGGAATCCCTGATACAACGCCTCCACGATCCCCGCCTCCGCAAAGACGCCCCCGAACACCCGCCCCTAATCATAGAGGCGCCGGGCTACAGCCCCCGGAACGTGGACAAGAACGCCGGGGTTCGCGTCGAGCCTCCCCTCTCCGAAGAAGGCGAGGTGCTCGAAGCCCTGACCCTCGGGCTGGGCGACTACTTCGCCAAAAACGGTTTCTCGCGGGCCGTGCTCGGGCTGTCGGGGGGCATAGATTCCTCGCTCGGGGCGGCGGTCGCCGTCCGGGCCCTTGGGGCCGAGAACGTCACCGGCGTGCTGATGCCGAGCCGCTACACCTCCGAAGGAAGCAACACCGACGCCGAAGCCCTAGCCAAGAACCTCGGTATAGACACTCAAGTCGTCCCCATAGGACCGGCATTCGACGCTTACGGAGAGATGCTGGAGTCGGCCTTCGAAGGATTGCCGGAGAACGAGGCCGAAGAGAATATCCAGGCCCGCATCCGGGGAAATATACTGATGGCTTTATCCAATAAGTTTGGTTGGATCGTTCTCTCCACCGGAAACAAGAGCGAGATGAGCGTCGGCTACTCCACCCTCTACGGCGACATGGCCGGTGGTTTCGCCGTCATAAAAGACGTGCCAAAGACCCTCGTCTACCGGGTCTCCCGGCACATAAACGAGCTTGAGGGGCGCGAGGTGATCCCGGACGCCGTGCTCGAAAAGGAACCCTCCGCCGAGCTCAGGGACGACCAGCGCGACAGCGATTCATTGCCGCCCTACGAAGTTTTAGACCCAATCCTCGAAGCCTACGTCGAGGAAGACAAGGACCTGGCCGAGATCGCCGCCGCCGGCTACGACGAGGAAGACGTGCGGAAAGTAATACAACTCGTGGACCGGGCCGAGTACAAGCGCCGTCAGGCGCCGACGGGAATCAAGATCACCAACCGCGCCTTCGGGCGCGACCGCCGGATGCCCGTGACCAACCGCTACCGGGACCCGAACGGCGCCTGAGCGTCTTCTCTAGACTACGTCGCGCCGCCAGAACAGTAGAACAGAGATCAGGATAAACCCGATGGAATAGGCCGCCAGCACCCACGTGGCTTGTCCGGCTTCCACCAGCGGCTGAAACCCGCCGCTTAGCTCATCCGGTAGCGCGGACCCGAAAGACTGCGCCAGGGCGAAAGCGTTCTCGCCCGGCATGGCTTTGCGGATCGTTTCCAGGGTTGCATTGTCACTGTTCGGGCCGGCGAGACTGGAGATCAAGCTCTCGACCGCCAGCAGCCAGCCGAGCCCGAGCCCTATGGCGAGCGCGGTCCCCCGGAACAGCGCGGCGAGCGCGAAGCCGAAAGCGCCCCACATGGCAAAGATCAAAGTCCCGGCCCCGATCCCCTTGGCGAACTTGGTCAAGGAGGGCCAGTCCACGGTCGCGCCTTCTAGCTGGGCTATGACGAAAGCGCAAATGGCGGCGGCGGCGAAACCCAGCAGGACGAACAGGACCAGCGCGAGCACGAAGGCCACCAACTTGCCGAAGAGAACTCCGAGCCTGCCGGGACTCTGGGTGAGCGAGGTCTTAAACGTGCCCCAACCGTACTCGCTACCCACGACCAGGGCTCCCAGAATGAGCGCGAGCGCCGCGCCGATGTTGATGACCCCGCCGGTCATAAAGTTGGATACCAGGTTCTCGGGATAGAGGCTTGCGATGAGCGCTTCGTTGAAGGCTTCGTTTTCGGCTTCGATCTGCTGCTGGACTTCCGGTGGAGGAGCATCTTCACCCTGGGGCGGTTGGGGTGGCGGAGCATTTACGGTAAAAGCGTAGGTAGAGAAATAGAAAAAGCCGATGATGACCACCCAGATCAGGGCCAGCACCCAGGTCGCCGGACGCTTGCGGAGCTTCATGGTCTCCGCCGTGAAGCTGGACAGCATGCTAGGCTTCCTCCTTCTCTGTGGGTTCGCTTTCTCCGGACTCTTCCGGCTCCTCCTGGGGTTCTCCGGTGAGCTGGAGGAAAACGTCTTCGAGCGACTGTTCGGCGGGACGTAGCTCGCTTACTTGCAGTCCGGCCCCGACGAGCTTGCCGTTGATCTCGGCCGCCTTCTCCGGATCTATGGTCAGGCGCAGCATCCCGTCTGTTCTCTGGACCTCTTCGACCCCGGCGAGCTTCTCGGCGATTCGGGCCGCTTCCTCCACGGGCTCGGCCCGGACGAAGAGCCCCGCCTGTCCCTGAAGTTCCGCCACGGTCCCTTCGGCCACGAGCTTGCCCTTCTGGATCACACCCACCCGGTCGCAGATCTGCTCGACCTCCCCGAGCAGGTGGCTCGAAAGGAGCACGGTCCGCTCGCCGTGTCCGAGGTCCCGGATCAACTTCCTCATGTCCGCCATGCCCTGCGGGTCCAGCCCGTTGGTCGGCTCGTCCAGGATCAATAAATCCGGGTCTTTGAGTAGCGCCGCCGCAACCCCGAGCCGCTGCTTCATCCCGAGCGAATACTTCCTGTACTTGTCCTTCGCCCGCCCGGATAGCTCGACCTGATCCAGGACCTCCCCGATCCGGGATTTCCCCGCCCCCGAGTAGCGGGCCACGACCTTGAGGTTGTCCCGGCCCGAGAGGTACGGGTAGAAAGCCGGAGACTCAACGAGCGCCCCGACCCTCGAAAGGCTCCCCGGCGTACCCGGACCTTCGCCCAGCACCCGGGCCTTTCCCGAGGAAGGCTTGATGAGGCCCAAGAGCATCCGGAGCGTCGTGGTCTTGCCGGCCCCGTTCGGACCCAAAAAGCCGTAGACCTCGCCGCGCTTTACGGTTAGATCCAAGTCATCCACGGCCGTCACCTTCGAGCCGTAGCGTTTCGTTAGGCCGCTTGTCTCCACGAGAAGCGCCTGTCCGTCGTTCTCCGACACGGGCGGGCTCCTTTCTTAGTTGACGAGCATTAGCTGACGGGCAACATTGTCTACCAGATACGCAAGCCATGTCCAATTCGTTTCAGGGTATGTAAAAGCCGCGTCAGAAAGCATGTTTCGCCGGTTCGCTATACTAGAGGGGTGAACGAGTGGGCAAAAGTCGGCAACGCGCCGAACGAGACGATGGCCTTGATGATGGGGGAGCTTCTCCGGAACGCCGACATACCCGTGCTCATCCGGCGGCCACCGGGCTTCGACGTACCGGACTTCCTGGCCGCGGGACCCAGGGAGATCCTGGTGCCGGAGATCGTACTGCCCGAGGCGCGGGAGATCGTCGAGGACACGATGGGCTTGGGCTCCTGGGTGTGAGCGCGGCGCCGAGGTCCGGGATCCATCCAAGCAACTCGAGGTTGTCACCGCCGTAAACGAACTCTCGTTCGAGGTTCGAGAGGTCTTCGTGTTCGTCTGATAGCCGGGAGAGCATTACCCGAAGCGAAGCCTTGCGGCGGCGTGTTAGAGTTTCGCGGTATTTGACCGATCTTTATCAGGGAGCTTATCTTGGAGTACAGGCGGTTGGGCGGGACCGGGACGATGGTCTCGGAGCTGTGTCTCGGAACAATGACTTTCGGGCGGGAGCTGGACGAGGAGGGGTCCAAGGAGATCCTGAACGGCTACCTGGAGGCCGGGGGCAACTTCATAGACACGGCGGACGTCTACGAGGCTGGCACCTCCGAGGAGATTACCGGCCGGGCGATAAAGAACTTGCGCGAAGACCTGGTGCTCGCCACGAAGGTCCGCTTCCCGATGGGCGACGGCCCGAACGACGTGGGCCTCTCCCGCAAGCACATCATCTCCGGGTGCGAGGCGAGCCTCCGGCGACTTGGCACGGACTACATAGACCTCTACCAGGTCCACGCCTGGGACGCCGCCACCCCGCTGGAGGAGACGCTTTCGGCGCTCACGGACCTCGTGCGGAGCGGCAAGGTACGCTACATTGGGGTATCCAATTTTACCGGCTGGCAGCTCGTGAAGGCGCTGTACACGAGCAAGCTTCGCGGCCTGGAGAAGTTCGTCACTTTGCAGCCGCAGTACTCGCTGGTCGAGCGGAACATTGAGTACGAGTTGATCCCGGCCTGCCGCGAGGAAAGCATCGGGGTTATGCCGTGGGGACCACTCGGAGGGGGCTTTCTCTCCGGCAAGTACCGCCGCGACGAGAAGCCGCCGGAGGGGACCCGTATAGCGGGGGCTTCGGACGATCTGGAGGAGGCGTGGCACAAGCGGGCCGTCGAGCGGAACTGGCGGACGCTGGACGTGGTTGGGGAGATTTCCGAGGAGACCGGAAAGTCTTACGCCCAAATCTCGCTGAACTGGCTCCTGCGCCAGCCGGAGGTCGTGGCCCCAATTATCGGGGCGCGCCGCCCGGACCAGCTCGAAGACAACCTCGGGGCCGCCGGTTGGGCGCTGGACGAGGACCAGGTGCGCCGGCTCTCCGAGGCCAGCGCGTTGGAGGACATATACCCGCACGGCATGATCCGGGGCGCCCAAAGAGTCTGAGCGGCGCAACCGCGGGCGTCCCGGTATCATCCCGGAACGCCTGCGCTAAAATCCCGGGTGTCCCGGCACGCGATTGAGGAGAAAACCATGGACCAGCGCAGGCTCGGCGGCGAAGGGCTAACCGTCTCCGAAATAGGGCTCGGCTGTATGGGCATGAGCGAGTTCTACGGCACGACGGATGAAGACGAGTCAATCGCCACCATCCACCGGGCCATCGAGCTCGGCGTGACCTTTATCGACACGGCGGACATATACGGGCCGTTTACAAACGAGAAACTCGTCGGCAAGGCTATCTCGGACCGCAGGGAGAACGTCACCCTCGCCACCAAGTTCGGCAACGTCCGGGGGGAGGACGGCAGCTTTCAGGGCGTGAACGGCAAGCCGGATTACGTCCGCGAAGCCTGCGACGCCTCGCTCCAGCGGCTCGGCGTGGACCACATAGACCTCTACTACCAGCACCGGGTGGACCCCGATACGCCGATAGAAGAAACCGTCGGGGCGATGAAAGAACTGGTGGAAGCGGGAAAAGTCCGCTATCTCGGGCTCTCCGAGGCGGCGCCCGATACCATCCGCAAGGCGCACGCGGTGCATCCCATAAGCGCGCTCCAGTCCGAATACTCCCTCTTCACCCGGGACGTCGAAGACGAGGTGCTGCCGACCGTTCGGGAGCTCGGGGTCGGCTTCGTGCCGTATAGCCCGCTCGGGCGCGGCTTCCTGACCGGCCGCTGGCGCGGCATCGAGGACATGCCGGAAGAAGACACCCGCGCCGCCCGCTTCCCGCGCTTCGCCGAAGAGAACTTCAAAAAGAACCTGGAGCTCGCGGACCGGGTACGTGAAATAGCCGACGACAAAGGCGTGAAACCCGGCCAACTCGCGCTGGCGTGGCTTTTGGCCCAGGGGGAGGACATAGCCCCGATCCCCGGCACCAAGCGCCGCAGATACCTGGAGGAGAACGCCGGAGCCGCCGACGTAACCCTCACCGAAGAAGACCTCTCCCGGATCGAGGAAACCATGCCCCGGGGCTCCGCCGCCGGCGAACGGTACTCCGAGGAGATGATGCGGGCCGTCAACCGATAGTAAGCTGTTGGCCGATGGCATGATCTGCGGCGAGGAGTATCATGTTATCGCCGTCGAGTCCCCAGAGGAAGGAGAGCAACTATGGCAGACGTGGCTTATACGTCGCGGGTAAAAGTCGAGCCGGTGGAGGGTAAGATCCGGCGCGCCGAGATCCCCGCCGAGGAGGAGGCGATACTGTTCGGGGTGCATAGTGAAGTCGCCGAACACTACGGCGTCACCCCGGACGAAGAGGAACCGCACGCCACCACCCTCGACTACCTCGTTGCCGCGGCGGGTGGTTGACTGCTCGGGACTTTTGGAGGCGCGCTGGGAGCGCGTCAAGTCGCTTTCGAAAACCTCTCGGCCGATACGATCGGGGAGATAGAGAAGGAAAACAAGGTTCTGGTGGTCAAGAGGATCAAACAAGTCTTCCACCTAACCGCCAGCGAAGAGGACCGCGAGACCATCGAACGGGTGCTTGGCGTCTATGCCGATTCCTGCCCGGTCGCCCGCTCGATAATGCCCGCCATCGAAGTAACGAGCGAGCTGGATCTGACACCGGCCTAGGGCAAGCGACATCCGGTCGTAAACCGGGCCTCGTGGCAAAAAACGAAGCCTGGTTTACATCCGACAGGGCTGTTCTAGGGTTTTCCCGAAGCTACGAAGCGCGTTTCCGCAGGAGGGCGAGACCCAGAAGGCCTGTACCCGAAACCAGCACACCGCCCGCCAATAGTACAGAAGGCCCTCCGGTGTCGGGTAGCGTGGACGCGCCGGGCGCGTAGCCGGGCACGTACTCCGGGATGCCCCCTCCGCTTCCGGCGGTGATCTCCTCCGGCGTCGCGATGCATTCAGCATACTGCGAAGCCGTAAGGGTTTCCGCATCGCAAAGTTCTTCTAGCGACACGCAGCCTGTAAACCCGTTCGCGTCTCCTACCGCCCTGGTGTCTGCGGGGCAGTTGTCCGGATCCTGCACGGAAGAAGTGCCCTGTGCCAGCGCGGCGGACGCGAATACCAACACGGCAACCATAGATAAGGCAGCCAGATAAACCAGTCGTTTCATTATCCTCCCTATAATTCTCCCTACAAAACCTACAAACACTCTAACTCAAAATAACGTGCGTTGCAAAAGTAGACCCTACTACACCGCTTTGCCGAATCGCCCGTGATGCCGAGGCTTTGCAAGTTTCTATCTCCTAATACCGTTCTGTGCCGGGCCATCCGAAACCTTCGCGTCCGCCGCACGTAAAAGACCC
>JBARZM010000068.1:0-2424 GCA_049650095.1 Rubrobacteraceae bacterium
GAGTTGGTCGGTTCGGGGACCGTAATCTGGAAGAGCCGCCGCCGGCTGGCCGCCGGTGAGATAGACGAGGAGCAGTTCTTCGGCGCCGCCCTGGCGTCCGCGGCATCGGCCGGGCATTGCAATACGATGGGGACGGCCTCTACCATGAACTCCGTCGCCGAGGTTCTCGGCCTCTCGCTGCCCGGCTGCGCCATGATCCCGGCGCCCCACCGCGAGCGCGGCCAAATGGCCTACGCTACAGGACGCCGCATCGTGGAGATGGCCCACGAAGACCTGCGGCCCTCGAAGATCCTGACCCGCGAGTCTTTCCTGAACGCCATCGTCGCCGTTACGGCCATCGGCGGTTCGACCAACGCCCAGCCGCATATCATGGCGATGGCGCGGCACGCGGGGGTGGCGTTAGAGCCTTCCGACTGGGCCCACGGCTACGACGTGCCGCTACTCGTCAACATGCAGCCCGCCGGCGAATACCTGTGCGAGCGGTTCCATCGCGCCGGAGGCGTGCCCGCCGTGCTGGCGGAACTCTCGCGGGCCGGCAGGGTCTACGGCGAAACCGCCACCGTCACCGGCCGGACGCTCGCCGAGAATATTGCGGGCCGGGTTAGTACAGACAGAGAAATGATCTCCGCGTACAAGGAACCGTTGCAGGAGCGCGCGGGTTCCCTGGTACTTTCCGGCAACCTCTTCGACTTCGCCATCATCAAGACCAGCGTCATCTCCGAGGAGTTCCGCGCCCGGTACCTTCGGGAGCCGGGCAAAGAGGGGATATTCGAGGGCCGGGCGGTAGTCTTCGACGGCGCGGAAGACTACCACGACCGCATCAACGACCTGGACCTGGACGAGCGCAGCATACTCGTAATGCGGGGCGCCGGTCCGCTAGGATGGCCGGGTTCCGCCGAGGTCGTCAACATGCAGCCCCCGGACTCGCTCCTCAAGCGCGGCATCGACACCCTGCCGACCCTCGGGGATGGACGGCAATCCGGCACCTCCGACAGCCCCTCGATCCTCCACGCCGCCCCCGAAAGCGCCGCCGGTGGCGGGCTTTCCTGGCTGCGGACCGGAGACACGATCCGTATCGACCTCAACACCGGGCGCTGCGACGCGCTGGTGTCGGAGGAGGAGATCGAAGACCGAAAGCGTGAGGGAGGCAGGCCGCCTTTGCCGGAGAATTACACGCCCTGGCAAGAGATCTACCGGGACTCGGTTGGCCAGCTAGACGGCGGCGGCGTACTGGAAGCGGCGCTCAAATACCGGAAGGTCGCATCCAAGACGCCCCGGCACAACCATTGATAATCATTGACGGCCAGAGTAGATGCTACGGGAAGTCGTCGAGAGCCATAAGGAGGCGAGGGTATGATCTTCTCCGAAGAAGTTGCCTGGGTTACGGGCAGTAGCACGGGGATCGGACGGGCTTGCGCGGTGGCGTTGGCGCGTGAGGGATGCAAGGTCGCGGTTCACTACAACCGGAGCGAGGACGAGGCGCAAGGAGTGGTAGAGGAGATAGAGTCTTCCGGCGGCGAGGCCGGAGGCGAGGCGTTGCTAGTCGGGGGCGACGTGGCGGACGCCGGGGAAGTAAAGCGGATGGTCGGGGAAGTCGAGGATCGTTTCGGACGGCTCGACGTCCTGGTCAACAACGCGGGGTCCCTGATCGAACGCCGCACCCTCGAAGACATGGACGAGGACCTCTGGGACCGGGTGATGGACGTAAACCTGAAGTCCGTCTACCTCTGCTCCCAGGCGGCGCTGCCGCTAATGAAGCGCCGGGGTAGGGGTAAGATCGTCAACATGACCTCCGTGGCGGCCCGCAGCGGGGGAGGCCCGGGCTCCGTCGCATACGCGACGTCCAAGGGCGGCGTTAGCACCCTGACCCGCGCGATGGCGAAGGAGTTG
This sequence comes from Rubrobacteraceae bacterium, assembly GCA_049650095.1. Lineage (GTDB taxonomy): Bacteria > Actinomycetota > Rubrobacteria > Rubrobacterales > Rubrobacteraceae > SIRX01. The sequence goes on from JBARZM010000068.1 coordinate 1,891, forward strand.
ATCGGCGGCGGCGTAATCGTCAACGCCGTGGCCCCCGGCATCATAACCACCCCATTCCACGAGCAGTTCACGCCCGACGCCGTACGCGAGAAGATGACCGGAGGAATCCCTATCGGCCGCGAGGGCGCGCCGGAGGAGATCGCCGGCGCGGTCGTGTATCTAGCCTCGCCGCAGTCCGACTACATGGTGGGTGAGATACTGGAGATCAACGGCGGCATGCTCATGGCGTGAACTGAAGCGCGCAGAACCGGGGCGAAACCGCAACGCTTGTTGTTATACTGGGCGTTGAAAGTCTTGGGGAATAGGCTAGAGAGGACTCGCGGCTTTGAGGGTGGCCCTTTTCATACCGTGTTACGTCGACCAGATCTACCCCGGAGTAGGCGTGAGCACCGTGCGCGTCTTACGAAAACTAGGCGTCGAAGTCTCCTACCCCGAAGGCCAGACCTGCTGCGGCCAGCCGGCGTTCAACTCCGGCTTTATGGACGAAACCCGGGGCGTAGCCCGCCACTTCCTCGACGCGTTCGAGAAGGAGAG
>JBARZM010000069.1:0-3618 GCA_049650095.1 Rubrobacteraceae bacterium
CCGCAGCCTACCGCGACTTCATGAACGGCCTGGAGGACGAGCCATACCCCGTCGGTATAGTCGCACTCTGGTCGCTGGAACGCGCATATCTCGAAGCCTGGCGCGGCGCTGCTCCGGGAGGGGCCGATTACCAGGAATTCGTCGGGCACTGGACCACGCAAGAGTTCGCAGACTACGTCGCCGGATTGGAGAGGATCGCCAGTTTTTCCCTGCAATCTGCAGACGAAGAAGAACGGCAGCGGGCCGAATCGGCCTTTCTGCAAGTTTGCCGGCTTGAACACGATTTCTGGGAAATGGCCTTTTCGGGAGGCGAGGAATGAGCCTGGCGAAGACTCTATGGGAGGAGAACGCGGACCTTGCCCAGGCCACGCTCGAGCACCGCTTTGTGCGCGGCCTCGCGGATGGGACGCTGCCGCTGGAGAGCTTCCAGGCGTACGTCGCCCAGGACGCCTTCTATCTGGAAAGCTTCGCCCGGGCCTACGCGCTGGCCCTGGCGCACAGCCCCGATGCCGACGGCCTGCACGACTTCGCGGGGCTGCTGTCAGGAACCTTGGAAGAGCTGAAGCTCCACGAAGGCTACGCGGCCCGCTGGAAGGTAGACCTCGGTGAGGCTGTACCCGGAAAAGCAACGCTGGCCTATACGGACTTCCTGCTGGCGACCGCTTCTCTGGGAACCGTGGGGGAGACCTGCGCCGCGATGACCCCCTGCATGAGGCTCTACGCCTCTCTGGGGCAATCCCTGGCGCAGGAGGGTACCGACGAAAACAACCCTTATGCCGAGTGGGTCGAGACCTACTCGGACCCCGAGTTCGAGGCGCTCGCCGGCAGGCTCGAAGGGCTGCTGGATCGTTACGCGGAAGATACCCCAGCCGTACGGAGCGCCTACCGGCGGGCAATGGATTTGGAACTTGGCTTCTTCGAGGCCAGCTCACCAAAAGAGGAGGGAACGTGAGTAGCTGGTTGGCGGGCATGTTCGTGTTGGTGGCCTCGGTTGGGTTTGCGGGGGCCGGGGTAGCGTACTCCCGCGGACGAAGTATCACCCTCGAAGACTACGTTACCGCCAGAGGCAGCGTGGGGGCTGTGATGGCGTCGGTTACGTTGGTTGCGTCGGGGATGGGAGCCTGGATCCTCTTCGGCCCCGCCGAGGCGGCGACCTGGGGCGGATTGCCCGCCATACTAGGCTACTCTCTCGGCTCGGCCGCGCCGTTGTTAGCATTCATCCTGCTGGGTCGGCGCATCCGTCAGGTCATGCCCCAGGGGCATACGTTGACCGAGTACGTCTTCCATCGTTACGGGCGGGGGATGTACGTCTTCACGCTCTTCGTGATGCTGTTCTACATGTTCATCTTTCTCGCGGCGGAGATCACCGGCATGTCGCTGGTGGCTAACCTGATCGCCGGCGTCCCACTCTGGATCACCGCCCTCATCGTCATACTCAGCACCCTGGCTTACACCGCCTACGGCGGGCTCCGGGCCTCCATCTTCACCGACGCCGTGCAGACCGCCCTGATCCTGCCGCTCCTCGCCCTCGTCGCCGTCGCCGGATATTTCCTTCTGGGCGGCTCCGAACCGACCACGACGGGGATCGCCGAAGCGGCGCCGCAACTCGTGCAGTGGGGCAACATCGCGGGTCTCGAAGGCGCCCTCACATTCCTCATAGCCATTCTGGCGGCCAACCTCTTTCACCAGGGTTACTGGCAGCGGATCTACGCCGTCCGGGACCAGCAGGCCTTGCAAACCGGCTTCCTGATCGCCGCGGTCGTCGTGGTACCCATCGTCTTCGTCGCGGGACTATTCGGAATCGCCGCTGTCGGCCTCGGACGCGCGGAGACGCCCTCTGTGGCCCTGTTCGGGGTCCTACTGGAAGTTATGCCCTCCTGGCTCGCCGTAGGGCTGATCCTTCTCGCCCTCGCCCTGGTCATGAGCAGCGCCGATACCCTGTTGAACGGCATTGCCAGCATCGTAGCCGTGGATCTGCGGCGGGCAATGCCCGGAAGCCAGGCGGGTTTTCTACTCACGGCCTCACGCTTGTCCACCCTGCTTCTCGCGGCGCCGCTACTTTGGATCGCCGCGCAGGGCTACAGTGTCCTCTACCTGTTGCTATTGGCGGACCTGGTCTGCGCGGCGGCAGTCTTCCCGGTCTTCTACGGGCTCTATAGCGAACGCTATACGGGACGCGCCGCGATAACCGGTACCTTGGCGGGACTGGTGGCCGGCGGGCTTCTTTTCCCGGACCCCGCCATGGCCCGTGGCAGCCTGCTCGGCGCTTTCGTGGCCGCCGCGGCCGTCTCGGTGTTCGTCTCGCTCTTGATGACGCCCCGCCGCAAGACGTTCGACCTTGGCTCTCTCACCGGATCGGTGCGTAGCCTGGACGACGTTAGACCTACCCGAGTGAGGTGAGTATATGAAACGAGTAATGAGCATAGCCACGAGTGACTCCGGCGCGGGGGCCGGCATCCAGGCCGACCTCAAGGCGTTCCTGCGCTGCGGCGTTTACGGGACGACCGCCATCGTGGCGACGACGGCCCAGAACACGGTGGGGGTGACCGGTATCCACGCCTTACCCTCGCACGCCGCCGTAGACCAGATCGAAGCCGTCGTCTCGGATATCGGGGCCGACGCCGTGAAGACCGGAATGCTCTTTAACGCGGAGGTCATTTCGGCCGTCGCGGATACGGTCCGGCGTCTGGAGCTGCCGAACCTGGTGGTGGACCCGGTGATGGTCGCCGAGAGCGGCGCGACGCTGCTAGAGCCCGACGCGGTAGAGGTCTACAAAAACGAGTTGTTTCCGCTCGCGACGGTGATTACGCCGAACGTGAACGAGGCTTTCGCGTTGATCGGCGAGGAAGTTGACGAGGATAGCGTGGGGGATGCCGCCCGCGCGCTCTACGAACTCGGCCCCAAAGCGGTCGCCATAACCGGCGGCCACACTTCGTCCGGGGCGGATCTACTCTACGATGGCAAATACTTCGTGGGCATCGAAGGTCCGGTTCACTCCCACGCGAATACCCACGGGGCGGGCTGCACCCACTCCTCATCCCTGGCGAGCTTTCTGGCTTTGGACCATGACGTGGAGGAAGCCGCCCGCCGGGCGCGCGCCGTCGCTTCGGAGGCCGTCCGGTACGGGCTCTCGGAGATCGGGGAAGGCGCCGGGCCGGTCCACGCCCTGGGAAGAGTTTTGGAAGGAGAAAAGTTGTGAAAGTCGAAGAAGCGTTGCTAAAGATAGGCGAGGATCGGCCCCTGATCCACCAGATAACCAACTACGTCACCGCGAACCTGGCCGCCAACGCGACGCTGGGTACCGGCGCGCTGCCGGTGATGGCCCACGCCCGGGAGGAGGTAGTCGAGATGGTCGCCGTCGCCTCGGCCCTCGTCATCAATATCGGGACGCTGGACGCGAGCTCGATAGAGGCGATGTTGCTCGCCGGCAAACAGGCAAACGCCCTGGGAAAACCCGTGATACTTGACCCCGTGGGGGCCGGCGCCACCACGCTCCGCACGCAGACCTCCGAACGCCTCCTCTCGGAGGTCGAGGTCTCGGCCGTCTGCGGCAACGCCGGTGAGATCGCCACGCTCGCCGGACTGGCCGCCGAGGTGCGCGGCGTCGAGAGCCTGGCG
>JBARZM010000070.1:0-1624 GCA_049650095.1 Rubrobacteraceae bacterium
GGCGTGGCGAACCGTTCCGGCTACGAAGTCCGCTTCCTGCCCGTTGGGACGGAAGATCCCACGGCGGGCTCCCCGACCCAGATGGCGGTCTTCACCCGCCGGCAAGGGGAGATCGCTTGAACATCTCCATTCCCGAGCTCTGTCTCGTGGTCCTCATCGGGGCGTCGGGTTCCGGCAAGTCCACGTTCGCCCGGCAACACTTCCTGCCCACCGAAGTCGTGTCTTCGGACTTCTGCCGGGGCCTGGTCTCGGACGACGAAAACGACCAGTCAGCCCCACCAGGGATGCTTTCGAGGTGCTCAACTACGTCGCCGCGAAACGTCTGAAGCGGGGGAATCTCACCGTGGTTGACGCCACGAACGTTCAGCGGGAAGCCCGCAAGCCGCTCCTCGCCCTCGCCCGCGAGCACAACGTCCTGCCGGTCGCCGTCGTCCTGGACTTGCCAGAAAAACTCTGCCACGAGCGGAACCAGGACCGCCCGGATAGAGACTTCGGGCCGCACGTCGTCCGCCGGCAAAACAAACAGCTCCGGCGGTCGCTCAAGGGACTGAAGAAAGAAGGTTTCCGGCACGTCGCGGTACTCTCTTCGCCGGAAGAGGTGGCCGAGGCTGTGTTCGGGCGGCGCCGGTCCTGGAACAACCTCAAACACGAGCCCGGCCCATTCGACATCATCGGCGACGTTCACGGCTGCGCGGAGGAGCTGCTGGAACTGCTCGACAAGCTCGGCTACGAAGTCTCGATCAGCGATGGTGGAGAATACGCGGTGCATCCGCCGGAGGGACGAAAGGCGATCCTGCTCGGCGACCTCGTCGACCGCGGCCCAAAGACCCCCGAGGTCCTCCGCTTGGTGATGGGCATGGTCGAGTCGGGAACCGCCCTTGCCGTTCCTGGTAACCACGACGTGAAGCTGGTCAGCAAGCTGCGGGGCCGGGACGTCAAAGTCGCCCACGGCCTCGCCGATACCCTGGCCCAACTCGAAGAGGAACCACCGGAATTTGTCGAAAGGGCTGCGGAATTCCTCGGTGGTCTTATCGGCCATTATGTACTAGACGGTGGGGAACTGGTCGTGGCCCACGCCGGGATGAAGGAGGAATTTCAGGGACGGGCTTCGGGCAAGGTCCGGGATTTCGCGCTTTTCGGTGAAACCACTGGCGAGACGGACGAGTTTGGCTTGCCGGTTCGTCACGATTGGGCGGCGGAGTACCGTGGGGCGGCGACGGTGGTCTACGGCCACACCCCCGTGCCGGAGGCCGGGTGGGTGAACCGCACGATCAACGTGGACACCGGTTGCGCTTTCGGCGGCAAACTAACCGCCCTGCGCTACCCGGAGAACGAAATCGTCTCCGTTCCGGCACGTCACACCTACTACGAGCCGGTGAAACCTTTCCTGGCCGAAGACGAAGCCGCGCCGTCGCCCGTGGAGAAACGCCCGCACGACGACTTGCTGGACGTAGAGGACGTGACGGGAAAGCGGATAATCTCCACCCGGTATTCCCGCAACGTGACCATCCGGGAGGAAAACGCCGCCGCCGCGCTGGAGGTCATGAGCCGGTTCGCCGTCGATCCCCGCTGGCTGGTGTATCTGCCGCCGACCATGTCGCCTTCGGAGACCAGCCAGCGTCCA
>JBARZM010000071.1:0-5709 GCA_049650095.1 Rubrobacteraceae bacterium
CCGCGTTGGCCGGCGGACATTCATCCAGCACCATCGCGACGTCCGCCCCGAGGTCTTCCTGGACCCGGGTCGTGAGCTCCGGCGTGAAAGTGTGGATCGAACCGTCGTACACGGAAGCGAACTCGACACCCTTTTCGGAGATGCGGCGGGTCTTCGCCAACGAGAACACCTGGTACCCGCCGGAATCCGTGAGCATCGGCCCCCGCCAGCCGGTGAAACCGTGCAAACCTCCGGCCTCCCGAACGAGGTCCGAGCCGGGCCTGAGATACAAATGGTAGGTATTGCCGAGCACGACACCCGCGCCCATCGTCTTCAGGTCTCCCGGCGTCAGTCCTTTTACCGTGCCCTTGGTCCCGACCGGCATGAAGGTCGGGGTCTCGACCTCCCCGTGCGGGGTGTGCAGCGTGCCGGCCCGGGCCTCGCCGTCGCGGGCGGCGACTTCTATTCTTACCGGCGCGCCCACGGGGTCCTCCCGCCGTCGACGAGCAGCATCGCATCCCCGAACGAGTAGAAACGGTAATTCTCTTCGACCGCGACCCGGTAAGCCTCTTTCGTGAGGTCTACGCCCGCGAAGCTCATTATCATCGCCAGCAGCGTCGAACGCGGCAGGTGGAAGTTGGTCAAGAGCGTGTCCACCGTCCGCCACCGGTAACCAGGGTAGACGAACAGCTCCGACTCGCCTTCCCGCTCGCCGCTGGCGGCCCAGGTCTCCAACGTGCGGGCCACGGTGGTTCCGACGGCTACCACCCGATCCGCCGCCTCCACCGCGTGGGCGGCATCCGCCGGAACGACATAGTGCTCCGCGTGCATCCGGTGATCCTGGACCTTCTCTGTCCGGAGCGGCGTGAAGGTGCCGGTCCCCACGTGAAGCGTGACGCGGGCTATGCGGGCCGTCTCGCCGACCTCGTCGAGCAATCTATCCGTGAAGTGGAAGCCGGCGGTCGGGGCGGCGGCGGAGCCTGGGGTCCGGGCGTAGACCGTCTGGTAGGAGCGTTCGGCCTCTGGCGTGGATCTTATATACGGCGGTAGCGGCAGGTGACCGGCGCGCTCCAGCGTGGAACGCACGTCTTTTCCTTCGACCATCCAGCGTCCTTCTCCGAGGTCTTCCGTGAGCCGGACTTTTTCGTCCCCGGCGGCGAGCGTCAATCCGGGCTTGAGTCGCTTGCTCGGCCGGGCGAGTACCTCCCACGGGCCGCCGAGATCGCGGAGAAATAGCAGTTCTACCTTGCCGCCGCTCGGCTTGCGGGCCATCAAACGGGCCGGCAAGACCTTCGTCTCGTTCAGGATCACCGCGTCGTCCGGACGGAGAAACCCCGGCAGGTCGCGGAAGACGTGGTGTGAGATATCGCCGCTCTTCACGTCGACGACCATGAGCCGCGAAGAATCCCGGGGTTCGGCGGGCCGCTGGGCGATCAGGTTTTCGGGAAGCTCGTAGTCGAGCTCGGAAGACAGCATCTAACGCCGGAAGAGGACGTTCAGAAGGATGGTCCCGATGACGGAGAGCAGGATCATCAAACCTATCGGGAAGTAAACGGTGGCGTTGCCCCGGCGGAACACCAGGTCCCCCGGTAGACGGTCGATCCCCAGCCGCCCGAGCAGCAGGAAGACGCCGCCGATCACCAGCAGCAACACCGCGCCCCCGATCAAGAATTTCCCTATGTTTTCCAGGCCCATATGGACATTTTATTCCGCACCCCCGGGAACTCCAAGCCCTTTCCGGATAATCCGGGTGAGCCAGTTTACTGAACCCGGGCGTACCCTGCGGCATCCTTTGGCCATCGTTGATCCCACAAGAGGTGCGAGTTTGGGGCCACCACAGACAGGCCAACGCGGGAGGGGACGCTGGCCGTGAGCATGCTATCCCTATATCTATTGTCGTTTCCAGCGGGCGCGGCGGCGATCTTCTTCGCCTACAAAGCTTCCGAGGAGCACATGAGACGCGGCGAGCGCACGATCTGGCTCGCCTGCTCCTACGGGTTGTTGTCGAGCGTGTTCTTGATCCTGCTTTTCATGCTGACGGCCTTCTGATCCGGTAGGCCGGTATCTTAGGGTCTGTTTTCAAACTCATGTCCAGAGGACGATGGCCGCGATGGTCAGCATTGCCCGGTAGTTGACGGCTCGCTTCTCGTAGCGGGTGGCGACCCTCCTAAACTGCTTTAGGCGGTTGATCAGCCGCTCCACCAAGTTGCGCTGGCGATAAGCTTCCTTGTCAAAGGCCCCCACCCGAGTCTCGTTGTCTTTGTGAGCGATCACCGCCCCGATGCCCCGCTTGCGCAAATAACTTCGGCTGCGGTTGCTGGAGTAGCCCTTGTCACCGACCACTTTCTCAGGGCGTATCCGCGGTCGTCCTCGCTGGAGTCTTTTGACTGCACCCTGTTCCATAAGAGCCTCAAAGACACTCTGCTCGTGGCACTGGCCAGCAGTGATCAGGAAGGTGATGGGCTTGCCGTTGCCCTCGGCGCGCAGGTGTATCTTGGTCGAGAATCCGCCTCTACTTCGCCCGAGGGCCTCCTTTGCCTGCGGATCTTCTTCTGGCGGCGCTGCTGGGTCTTGGTGAGAGTTCCCCCTTTTTGCGCTCCCGCCGCGTGCTGGTGCGCCCTTACCGAAGTCCCATCTATATGGTGGAGGTTCCAGTCCAGCTCTCCTTCGGCATCCGCCTGTCTCTGGAGTTCTGAGAGGACATGGTCCCACACTCCAACTCCTGCCCAACGGTAGAAGCGGGTGGCGATGCTTTGCCAGGGACCAAACTCCTCCGGCAGATCGCGCCAGGGCGCTCCGGTACGGTCTATCCATAAGATGGCCTCCACCACGGTGCGGTGGTCTTTGGCAGGACGGCCCGTTTTCGGGCACTGTGGAGGCAGAAGCGGACTTATCCGATTCCATTGCTCGTCGGTCAATATTTTTCGTGCCATACTCCAAGCCTATCACCTTTGAAAACAGACCCTAGTCTTCTAGTTCGAAAAGCAAATTCTCCAGGTCCAAAGGCCGCGTGACCATCGCCAGGTTGCCGGCGCCGTCCTGGGGCCATTCTTCGGCGGGGCGGTCCACGGCCAACTCGACGCCGTTACCATCGGGGTCTTGCAGATAGAGAGCCTCGGAGACGCCGTGGTCGGAGGCGCCGTCTATCGGATGCCCCGCCTCGATGAGCCACTTCAAAGCCTGGGCCAAATCCCGGCGTTCGGGATAGAGGATGGCGAGGTGGAAGAGGCCGGCGGAGTTGCGGGCCGCGGGCGGCGCGCCCTTGCTCATCCAGGTGTTGAGCCCGATGTGATGGTGGTAGCCCCCGGCGGAGAGAAATACCGCGTCCTCCCCATACCACTGGGTCACCTCGAAGCCGAGAATGTCCCGGTAAAACCCCAGGGCGCGTTCTATGTCGGCGACCTTCAGGTGTACGTGGCCGATCCGGGTGCCGGGGCTCGTGCGATGGGTTTGTCTGTTCTCTGTCTCCATGGGAACCGCCTATGTCGGGTACTTCGTAACCGGCATTTTATCGCGGGCGGCCGAGCGTGTTAACCACGATGACCCCCATCAAGACTATGCCGGCCCCGACAAACGAGAGCAGGCTCGGGACTTCGCCGAGCCAGATCCAGGCGATCAAAAACGCCACCGGACCGACCAGATAAAGAAAGCTCGCCCCCCGCGAAGCCGTGAGTTGCGAGAAAACGTAGGCGTAGGTAACGTAGGCTATAGCCGTCGGGAAGATGCCCAGGTAAACGAGGGCCAGCGTGGCGTCGAGCGGGGCGGCTCTCACTTCTCCGGCGAGGCCGGGGAGGAACACCAGCGTGAACAGCGTCCCGGCCCAGATGGCGTAGGCGGTGAAGTTCAGGGAGCCGTATTTCTGGAGATAGGGCTTCTGGATCACGAGGTAAATGCTCACGGATACGGCGGCGATCAGGATGACGAAAGCGCCCGGCGCTAACCGCAGCCCGTCTCCTTCACCCAATGCGATCAGGGCGGCCCCCAAGAAGCTGACGAACATGCCGATCCAACCGAGCCCCTTTAGCCGCTCGCCCAGGAACACCGTCGCCAGGAGGGCGGTAAAGATCGGGGCCGTGTTCACCAGCAGGCTCGCCGGTCCGGCCGTCACCGTCACCTCCCCGTAACTAAGCGTCACGTGATACACGGCGAAAGCCAGAAACCCGCAGAGCATAATTATTGGTAAGTCCCGTGCTTCAGGGAGCGGCATCTTGACGATGAGGGCGTAGACTAGCAACGCCATCGCCGCGACCATCAACCGGACGAGGGCGACGTGCCCGGGCCCGTACTCTTCCAGCCCGACCCTAATCCCGGCGAACGCCGACGCCCAGAAGATTATCGTGAGGCCCAAGAAGATCGGTATCTGAAATTTTCGGGCCGCGCTTTTCACCCGGCCATTCTAAACCCTGTGAGAAGTCCTCTAGCTCTGGCGGAAAGGCGCTTCTCTTCCTATACTCTGGAGACGTCCAATTAGAGGAGCTTACATGGAGACAACAGACAGCCGTCACAAGAGCCGCGCAATACTAGAAGGCCGGGATCGGGCCCCCGCGCGGGCCATGCTTCACGCCATCGGCTTTGACGACGAAGCCTTGAGCAAACCAATAGTCGGCGTCGCCCACACCTGGATCGAGACTATGCCCTGCAACTTCAACCAGCGCCGCCTCGCCGAGCGGGTCAAAGAGGGAATCCGGGAGGCCGGGGGCACCCCAATGGAGTTGAACACCGTCGCCATCTCCGACGGCATCACGATGGGCACGGAGGGCATGAAGACCTCGCTCATCAGCCGGGAGGTGATCGCCGACTCCATAGAGCTCGTCGGGCGCGGGCACATGTTCGATGCCGTAGTCTCCATCGTCGGCTGCGACAAGACCATCCCGGCCGGGGCGATGGCCGTCGTCCGGCTCGGCGTGCCGGGGATCGTGGTCTACGGCGGCTCGATAGCCCCCGGCCGTTTCCAGAACCACGACGTCACCATCCAGGACGTATTCGAGGCCGTCGGCTCCCACGCGGTGGGTAAGATGAACGACGCGGAGTTTCGCGAAATGGAGGAGAACGCCTGCCCCGGCGCCGGAGCCTGTGGCGGACAGTTCACCGCCAACACGATGGCCCTGGCGCTCCAGTTCCTCGGGCTCTCGCCGATGGGCTCGGCGGACCCGGCGGCCAACGACCCGCGCAAGGACGAAGTCTGCGTCGAGGCCGGCAAGCTAATCATGCAAATGCTGGACAAAGGTCTCGTCCCGCAAGACATCCTGACCAAAACTTCCTTCGAGAACGCCATAGCCTCCGTCGCCGCGACCGGCGGCTCGACCAACGCCGTGCTGCACCTGCTCGCCATAGCCCGCGAGGCCGGGATAGAACTCGACATAGACGACTTCGACCGGGTCAGCGAGCGCACGCCCATTATCGCCGACCTCAAGCCCGGCGGCCGCTACGTCGCGGTGGACATGGACCGGGCCGGAGGCTCCAGGCTTCTGGGAAAGCGCCTCGTGGAAGCAGGCTTCGTGGACGGCGGCCAGCTCACCCCGACCGGGCGCACCATAGAAGAGGAAGTAGAGGATGCCCGGGAGGCCGAGGGGCAGGATGTGATCCTGTCCAAAGAGAACCCACTGCGCGAATCGGGCGGGCTCGTGATCCTGAAAGGCAACCTCGCCCCGGAAGGCTGCGTCGTGAAGGTCGCCGGATACACGAGGCTGGAACAATCCGGCCCGGCCCGCGTCTTCGACTCCGAGGAGG
>JBARZM010000072.1:0-3749 GCA_049650095.1 Rubrobacteraceae bacterium
ATACTATCTGAACTCCTTCGATCCCAAACAAGCGGACCTCAACTGGCGCAATCCCGAGGTGCGGGATGCGATGTACGACGCGATGCGTTTTTGGTACGACAGGGGGGTGGATGGGTTCCGCATAGACGTGTTGAACATCATGATAAAAGACGCACGCTTGCGCGACGATCCGGCTAACCCGGATTGGAAACCGGGTAGTGATCCCGGCACGCTCAACGAAAGGGTCTACTCGGAAGATCGGCCGGAGGTACACGAAGTCGTAAAAGAGATGCGCCAGTTGGCCGACTCCTACGATGAGCGGGTTTTGATCGGGGAGATCTACCTGCCCGTCGAGCGGCTTATGGCCTACTATGGCGAAAAGATGGACGGCGTTCATCTGCCGTTCAATTTCCAGCTCATACTGCTAGAAGATTGGAGCGCCGCAAAGGTGCGAAGCATTGTAGAAGGCTACGAGGCCGCGTTGCCCGAAGGAGGTTGGCCCAACTGGGTACTCGGCAACCACGACCAGTCCAGGGTCGCGAGCCGCATAGGCCCCGAACGGGCCCGGCTGGCCCAGATGCTCCTGCTCACCCTGCGCGGCACCCCGACCGTCTATTATGGGGATGAGATCGGGATGCACGACGTAGAGATACCGGAACACCGGATCGTGGACCCGAGAGGCAAAGACCAACCCGAATTTTCGCGCGACCCCGCCCGGACTCCGATGCAGTGGGACGACTCGCCCGGCGCCGGCTTCACCGGTGGAGATCCCTGGCTTCCCGTGGCGAACGACCTCACCAAGATAAACGTCGCCGTCCAGGAAGAAGATCCAGCTTCGATGTTGACGTTCTTCCGGAGCTTGACCCACCTTCGCAGAAAGTTTCCCGCCTTGAGCGTCGGCTCCTATCTGCCTCTGGAGAGCGGTGAAGAGGCTGTGTTCGCTTACCGGCGAGAGTACGATGGGGAACGGGTCGTAGTGGCGTTAAACTTCAGCGACCTGACAAAGCGTCTGGATCTCTTAGAGACAAACAACGGCGGCGAAATGCTCTGCTCGACTCATCTGGACCGGGCCGGCGCGCTCGAGCCGGGCCGACTGGAATTGCGGCCTTACGAGGGTGTAGTGATTCTTCTGGACTCCGGGAGAGACTAACGGTGAACCGCCCAGTTGATCCTCCGGTAGCCGCAAGGACGGCGGTGATCGGGGTCTTCGCGGTCAACGGGTTCGCGCTGGCGAACTGGTTCGTGCGGATACCGGCTATTCAGCGGGACCTTTCGCTGAGCGAAGGGTTGCTGGGCCTGGCCCTTTTGGGGGCGGCCGTCGGGGCATTGCTCTCCATGCCGGTAACGGGCGCGTTGGCTTCCCGTTTCGGTAGCCGCCGGGTGGTGGGGCTTACCGCCTTGCTGCTCTCGTTCTCGGTAGTTCTGCCGGCGCTCGCCCCGAGCCTATTGTGGCTCATACCGGCCGTCGCCGTGGTCGGGGCGTCCAACGGCGCCCTGGACGTTTCCATGAACGCCCAGGCCGTCGCGGTCGAGAAACTGTACGGGCGCCAGATCATGTCCTCCTTTCACGCGGCTTTTAGTTTCGGAGGCCTGGCCGGTGCGGTAGCGGGCGGTTTGATCGCCTCGGCCGGGATTCAGCCTTTGCCCCATTTCTCGGCGGTCGCGCTTCTCTGCGCGACGGTGTCCATCGTGGCTTACCGGCGGCTCTTGCCGGCCAGCGCCGACGCGGCGGAGGACGGCGCGCCCGCCTTCGCCCGTCCAACCCGGGCACTATTGGGACTAGGCGTGATCTCCTTCTGCGTCCTACTCGGTGAGGGGGCCATGTCCGACTGGAGCGCCGTCTACCTGAGCGGCCCGCTAGAGACCGGACCGGGCTTCGCCGCCGCCGGATACGCCGTATTCTCGCTCACCATGGCCTTTGGGCGGCTCTTTGGAGATAGCTTCATAGTGCGATTCGGACCGGCCCGCATGGTCCGTCTGTGCGGGTCTATCGCCGCCGTCGGGCTCGGAGTTGCGCTGGCCGTCGGGCAGCCTGCGGTCGCGCTCGTTGGTTTCGCCAGCGCCGGGGCGGGCTTCTCTATAGTGTTCCCCACCGCCCTCAGCGCGGCGGGACGCACCGAGGGAATGGCCCCCGGCCCCGCCCTCGCCGCCGTCTCGACCGCAGGGTACACGGGTTTCCTGGTAGGCCCACCGGCTATAGGCTTCGCTGCGGAACTATTTGGTCTCGGGGGAGCCCTCTATATAGTCGTCGCCTTGAGCGCGACTGTTGTCTTGCTCGCCGGCACGGTCGGGTCCGGCAAAAGGTAAGGATCTACATCCCGTCCCCGGTGACGCCAAGCCACCCTACCGAGGCCGGTGCTAGACTGCCCGGGGCGTCTTAAAAAAGGTGGACCTTGTTTGTCTAAAGGTAATGACACATTGCTTGGCGATGGGGTCGGCAGGTTGCGCGGGGTAGCGCGCTCCGTTCCGCCACCGGGACTTGTTATGCTGGCTATATTCTCCGTGCAACTCGGCGCGGCGATCGCCAAGGGACTGTTCGAAGAGTTGGGGCCTTCGGGGACGGTGTTTCTGCGGGTCGGCTTCGCCGCGTTGGTTTTAGTCCTGATCTGGCGTCCCAGAATCTCCGGATATACCGCCAGAGAGTACTCGGTAGCGGTCGCCTTCGGACTAGCACTCGCCGCCATGAACTTATCACTCTACCTTGCGATAGATCGCATCCCACTCGGCGTCGCCGTTACGTTGGAGTTCCTCGGCCCGCTCGGCGTCGCGGTCGCGGGCTCCCGCAGGACGTTAGACCTCCTCTGGGCTTTTCTCGCCGCCGGGGGCATCCTCTTGCTGGCCCCGCTGGGGATACTGGGCGAGGTAGACCTGGACCCGGTAGGGGTCTTGTTCGCCCTCATGGCGGGGGTCTTTTGGGCCTCGTACATAATCCTCAGCGCCCGGACCGGCAGCGTCTTCCCCGGCGGTACGGGACTAGTGATCGCGCTGTGCCTCGGCACGGTAGTTCTACTTCCGGTCGGCATCGCCGGCGGCGGATACGCCCTGCTCGACCCGTGGCTCCTACTCGCGGGCTTCGGAGTCGCGATGCTCTCCTCGGCAATTCCCTACTCTCTGGAACTGGAAGCCCTCCGTAAAATCCCATCCCGGGTCTTCGGCGTCTTGATGAGCCTGGAGCCCGCCACCGCCGCCCTGATCGGGTTCATAGTCCTGGGCGAACAGCTTGGTATTCGCTCCATAGCAGCGATCCTGCTGGTCACAGTGGCCGCCGCCGGAGCTTCCCGCTTTGGTGGTAGAGCCTAAGATTGCACAAGCGGTACTATGATTTGTATCCTATTTTGGGTTATTCGACAATGGGTTTTACGATTCTCCATACAGTTGAGCATAGGAGAAGATTGTGTGACTAAATCTGTTTCGACTCGGGACTACATTAAGTTTCGTGAGTTGCTGGTTCATGCTAGAAAAGACGCTGGTTTGACCCAAGCGGAGTTAGCAGGGGAACTCAACCGTCCTCAGTCTTACGTGTCGAAGTATGAGTGCGGCGAGCGACGGCTAGACGTTATTGAATTCCTGGAGATAACGGAAAGCCTAGGTGCGGATGCTGTGGATCTATTACGGGCGCTGCAACGGCGAGCAAAGATGCAAACTTAACAGTGCTCGTTCAAAGCAAAGATTTCAATGATGCTGGTCTGAAGATCGACCAGAAATATCTGCGGCAATAGGAAGAGATAGAGGGCACAATTGAGGGCATGCCGCTTCATGTGAAGGCTTCA
>JBARZM010000073.1:0-1525 GCA_049650095.1 Rubrobacteraceae bacterium
GGCCCGGGTCGCACAGGTAGCAACCCCGGCCCTCTGGGTAGCCGTGGATGCAGGTGATGGGCGGTCGCTCCCCGTCGTCATGCTCCCCCCGCAACTCAGAACCCCCGTAACCGCCATAACCGTTGGCCGAGGAGGGCTTATCTTCGCCGGATTCTACGGCCGGGCCGGTTATGGGCGGTGTGCTCGTGTCGTAACCGTGTCCCTCTTCCCGGTTATCCGGGTTATGGGGGTTACGGGTTACACAGGCGTACCGGCCACCGTCGGCGGATACCTGCCCGTCTTTGGACATGCGCCACAAGCGTTGCTTGACGGCGTTGGGCTTCTTATCCAGGGCATCCGCCACCTCGGTCGGGGTCATGGGCTCGCCGGTCTCCTCCAGCATGTGCAGGATCTCCGTCCGCTCTTGAGAGAGCCTAAACTCGTCGGCATCGCCGGCCAACGTCCACCCGGCGGTGTCAGCGTTCCAGGTGAGCGCCAGCTCCGCCGGATCCTCGACGTCGCGGCCGTCCACGTGGAGGTAGGCGTCTCCGCGGCCACGGTCGCGCTTGAGGATGAGGGTCCCGTCGGCCGCACCGGAGAGGCCCAGAGACCCGCTGATCTCGTCTATCGGATCAGCGGCCGACATCTTGCGGGTGTGGTGGACGACGACCACCCCAACGCCGAACGTGGCGGCCAGGGGTTGCAGGTGCCGTACGGCCTCGTAGTCCGCCTCGTAGACGTTGCTGTTGCCGGTCCGGGGCCGCACCCTCTGGAGGACGTCCACCACGACGAGCCGGGCGTCCGGGTGGGCTTCGAGCCAGCCCTCCAGCTCCTCCGCGCCGCCCTCATCCACCCGCGGCCACGCGGTAGCCAGGTGCAGCCCGTCAGGCGCCCCGCCGCCCGCCAGCATCTTGTCTATCCTCTTCTGTAGCCGGCGCTCGTTGTCCTCCAGCGCCAGGTAGAGGACCTCTCCGCGCTCGACGCTCCTCTTGCCCAGGGCGACGCCGCCGGAGGCCACGGCGATACACAGTCCCAGCGCCAACCACGACTTGCCGAGCTTCGGCTTTCCAACGAGCAGGGTGACGCCTTCTGGCAGGATACCAGGCACGATCCACCGCACAGGGGGAAGCTCTTTTGCCATTAGGTCGGCCGCCGTAAAAGTCTCGGGAGGGCTGCTCTGGCCGTTGCGATGCAGGAACTCTGAAGGTACGTCTTGGCTGTGGCGCCGGGGCATCAAGCCGCCCGGCCTTCGTCGCCGCGCCAGTAGGCGAAGATCCTCCAGTCGATGCGTGAGAACTCTGCCCACGCTCTCTCAAGCTCTGCTAGACGCTCCTCCTCGTTGCCGATTTCATTGATCGCCGGCAGGATCAGGAGCCGGAAGATCCTTCGGCGCACCACGCCCGCCCGCACCCGGTCGGCCTCCTCGCGCCACCGGACGTGACGGTTCTGCTTCTCGTGCCAGCACCTGGGCTTGGACGGAATCGGATGGCCGAACTCGTGCAGCACGTTCGCCGCTGCCATCGCAATCTCACGCTCGGAGTAGCCC
>JBARZM010000074.1:0-11423 GCA_049650095.1 Rubrobacteraceae bacterium
GCCCCGGCGAACAGGGCGAAGGCTACCGGCATCCCGAACCAGGCCAGGAACAAGAAAACCAACATCATCAGTAGCACGATAAGCCCGCTGCTCACGATCTCTGCTCCTCGTCGTCTGATACTTGCTCCGGCATTTCGCCGACTATCCCTTCGAACCCGTTGCGCCAGCCATTGACCAGTACCTCGACGGTGAACAAGGTAGTCAAGACTCCGAAGACGGGTATCGCGGCCGTTAGTATGGCCGTAGACGACTCAGACACCGCCAAGCTGACACCGAAACTGTTGAGGAAGTTCAAGTATCCAAAATAGGCTATGGATAGCGTTATGGTGAGAAGCGCAAGGTGGTTGACGACCTCAGCCAACCACCTTTTTCTCCCCGTCATCGACTTCGTTACCGCCGACATA
Source organism: Rubrobacteraceae bacterium (assembly GCA_049650095.1). Classification (GTDB taxonomy): domain Bacteria; phylum Actinomycetota; class Rubrobacteria; order Rubrobacterales; family Rubrobacteraceae; genus SIRX01. Next base: position 405 of record JBARZM010000074.1, read on the forward strand.
TAGAAATGCTGGTTTCTTCTGAGTGCAACGGCGGCACCAATAAATATGCCCCAGATAAAGGCTCCGAGAGTTATCTCCGGCAACAATAGTACGGGGTTCCCGAGAGTACGCAGTAGAACGTCCAGGAAAACCGAGGTAGTGAAAATGCCCAAGAGTGCCCCGCCAGCACACATGAGTACAAACTCCAGGGGATCCAGCATCCTCCATTTGAGGTGCCTATTCTCCTGAGAGACAACGGGACCTTCGGACGAGAGCGGGGTGCCGCTCACCGTTTACCCTCCTCTCTCCACAAGCAGCCGGGCAAGTATTCTGGCCGAATATTTACGCTCGTAGGTCTCGTACGAGACTTACGATCTCTTCTGCGTACTGGCCCAGATCCTCCGCCAGTTGATCCACGACCGGCTCCGCTATCTCGATAAAGCTTTGCCGATCCACGTCCTCGAAGATTTCCACGCCAAGATCCCTCAATTCTTGCTCAGCTTGTGCGTCGAGATCAAAAGCCTCCGGCGGTTGGGCATTACGCACTTCTTCGGCCGCGCCCTCGACCCATCCCTTCTCCTCGTCGGAGAGACTTTCCCAAACTTGATCACTGACGAAAAGAGCCGCGTTGTTCGCTTCGTGCTGAGTCTTCGAGTAGATTGGCGCAACCTCGTAGTGCTTGTTGACGAGGTAATTGTTCGCGCTATTTTCAGCCGCATCCACGACTCCGGTCTGTAAGGAAGTGTAGACTTCTCCGAAGGGCATGTTGACGGTTTGGGCACCATAAGCCGACCATAGAGTCTGCTCGGTAGATGTAGCCTGAATGCGAATGGACTTGTCGACCATATCGTTGACGCTTTGAACCTGGAAACCTGAATACACGTCCCGGAGACCCTGGGTCAGAAGTGTGAGCATCCGCGTACCGTCAGTCGAATCCTCGATCATATTTTGATAAGCCTGGTTTACATCCGGGTCAGCTAGAGTTCTTATGGCATGCTCCGGGCCGTCAAACAAGAAATGCAGCGAAAAGACCCCAGATTGCGCGGCGATAGTAGCAACGTTCGCGGTGGCGACGCTTATGAAATCAATGTCCCCGTTGCGAATAGAGTCCAGTGTTTCGGGCTCTTCTCCGAGTTGTCCTCCGGGAAACTGTTCGATAACCAGTGCTCCACTGCTCAGCTCCTCCAGCTTATCGCTGAAGATGCGTGCGGCAATACCGTAGCCAGATTCTTTCGGCTGGTCGTAAGCGTAACTGAACGTGCGGGCCTCCCCGCCATTGCCTCCGCCCTGGCCACCACTGCCAGCGCCACCACACCCCGCAACGCCCAAAAGAGTCGCCCCCGCGAGCCCGGCGCCACTCATTTTCAAGAAGTCCCGCCGACTAATCCCGCTTTCGGATGACGTTCCCCACCTGCTCATTTGCTCCTCCTCTTGAGCCTCTAAGCTCAATCTCTTTACCGCGCCTACCTTTCCCGAAGGCACTTTGCAAATCTACTGTACTGCAAACTGTTAACAGTATAAAGCTTTCTATTTCCACGGTCAAGCATTACCCGGATCAATCTTTATCTTGCGCTGAATGTTGCTGGTATTGGCCCGTTAGTCGCATGTAAGCGTGGTGCAGATGGGTCTGGCTCAGTTCGACGGCGCGGTGTTCTTTGCGCGCTCTGAGTGAGTGCAGGATAGAGGAGTGCTCCGGAACGAGAGTATGAAGGTAACCTGACTCTGTCGTAACACTAGATATTAAGAAGGCTCGAACCTGAGAGCGTATATTTACCCAGCTACCATACAGACGCGTGTGGTGCGCTGCCAGGTACAATGAGTCATGAAATTCTACGTCCAAGTCCACCGCGTGCTGAACATCGTTTCTCCGCGCGGCTTCTTCGATTTGATCTACTATGGCATCCATGTCTGCGAAGTCTTCGTCCGTGGCGAAACGGATTGCACGCTCTACGGCCAACCTCTCTAAAGTTCCCCGCAAGCTGTAGATCTCTTCTATATCATTCTCTGTCAGCCTGATTACCGTGGCTCCCTTACGCCTCTGAAGACGTACAAGACCTTCCCGCTCGAGTTCGACTAATGCCTCACGCACAGGTCCACGGCTGACGTCTAGCAATTCTGCGAGAGACGGTTCGGCTAGATGCTCCCCAGCATCAAGATATCCTCTCGTTATCGCCTCTCGTAGAAAATCGAGTACATCCTCACGAAGACGCCGCTGGGACGAGGGTGCCATCTTTGCCAAGAGAGGCTTGAGAGAGTCGATACGTTCGGCCTTCATCTATTCTCCCCAGTATTTTGTTTACTGTGAACGGACATAGTATAAGGCACTGAGAAGCTATGCTTTCAACCTGGACACTATAATTTACCGCTTCACCCAACTAGCCACGGGTTCGGGGTGCGAATGTTTGGCACTTGTCCTACCTATCGCTCTAGTGTACGCTGTCTTTACAATGTTAACAGTATACACTTATCCGAGTAGACGACGGTTAGTCAAATTGAACCTCTTAGAGAGCTGTTTCGATTATCGTCATCAAGCGACGAACTACTTAGGGGGCAACGATGGGTAGGGAGAATACCGCTACTGAGGAGTTTCTGACCGGGGGCGTGTTCGCTGCGGCATTAACGCCAATGGATGAAAAATTGAACCTCGACTATCAAGCGTTCGTAACGCATTGCAGCCGTTTACTTGCCTCCGGTTGCCACGGTCTAGGGGTTTTCGGCACTACCGGCGAGGCCAATTCTTTGTCACTCGACGAGCGGATAACCGCACTGGAGACGCTGGTCGATGATGGCATTCCGGCCGATAAGCTTCTACCTGGAACGGGGTCCTGCGCCATTAGTGACGCTATACGGATGAGCCGAATCTCTGTCGAGATAGGCGCTCCCGGAGTATTGGTTCTGCCACCCTTCTACTACAAAGGCGTTAGTGATGATGGCTTGTTCCGCTTCTTTGCTGAGCTTATTGAGGGTGTCGGGGATGATCGTCTGAAAGTGTACCTTTATCACATACCACAGATGACAAGCATTGGTTTCAGTCTGTCCTTGATCCAGCGGCTGCTAGAAGCTTATCCCGGCTCGGTAGTCGGAACCAAAGACAGTGCCGGAGATCTCGAGCGGATTCGGACACTCTGCAGGGAGTTTCCAGACTTCGATGTTTTCGCCGGAACGGAGCGCTACCTTTTGGACACGCTGCGAGAGGGCGGCGCAGGTTGCATCTCGGCTACAGTCAACGTGACATCGCAGCTTGCCCGGCAGGTCTTCGATCTGCATGAGGCTGGCGAAGATAAAGAGGCTCAAGCCATGCAGCAAAGTCTTACCGAAGTGCGCGCGGCTATCGAAGCTTTCCCCCCTATACCGGCCCTGAAAGGTCTCATGGGTAGACTTACTGGAGAAGAAGTATGGCAGTACATCCGTCCGCCGCTGGTTGAGCTCGACGATGAGCAAGCACAAGAATTAGTGTCCGATCTCGTCGAACGTGAGTTCCGGAAAGAAGAGTTGCTTTGAGCTGTGAAGGAAAGTCTTTATGAGCAAGCTACGGGTCCTGCTCACCGGGGCTACCGGATATGTAGCGGGACAGTTGTTGCCGGAGTTCCGGGACCGGTACGACCTCAGGCTCATTGATATTCGTGAAGAGGACAGTGCGGGACAACCCGTAGAGGGAGTCGAGGTAGTTGACCTGCTGAACGACGAGAACTCTGTGCTGGAGCCCTTTTTTGCGGAGGCGGATATCGTGGTTCATACCGCTTACAAGTTCGGCGCCCAGGACCTGCCGGCTTCGGAGACCGACCCGCAATCTATGTACGACCTTGAGCGGTTGAACGTCGATATGACCCAGCGTGTTTACCAGTTGGCGTACGACAATGATGTCAAGCGCGTGGTCGTCGCTAGCACTAATCAGGCCGCGAAATGGTACGAGCAACCTTACTACGCCGGGCTTCGGGACCGGGTAAGCCCCGAAGACTATCCACGGCCGGACAACTTTTACGGTTGGGCAAAAGCGGCCTACGAATCGCTAGGCTTTCTCTACGCTTGCGGCAGCCTCGGGAAAAAATTGGAGGTGATCCAGATCCGAATCGTCGTCCCACGCGAGATCGCCCCTGGCGACTTCGAGGGACGTCCGGAAAGACTCGTGCGGGATCTGGCCGGGTACGTTAGCGAACGGGACTTACAACAGCTTTTCCGCAAGTCGATCGAGACGTCTGATGTCAATGATGAGCACGGTGTCCCGTTCCATATATTCTACGGCGTCTCGAACAATGCCCGCACTTTTTGGAGCATCACCAACGCCCTGCGGGTTATCGGCTACCAACCGCAAGACGATTCGGAGGTCCGCTTTGCCGAGGGAATAGCAAAATTGCTGAAGTGACAGGAAGAACGCTAAGGCGGGCTCGACCGTCGAGGGACGTTCTATTGCACGCTGGGAGGCAGATTTGAGCGCGAGAGAAAATGGTTTGACTTCCTACGGGGATGCGGGTTTCAGTAAATTCATCCGCATGGCTTTTAGTCGACATTTGGGTATGAGCGTCGAAGACTACGAGAAGCCAGTAATCGGTATCTGCGATACGCGGAGCGAGATCAACCGCTGCCACACGCACTTCGGTCCCATCGTGGAGGCACTCAAACGCGGGATTCTCATGGAAGGCGGCCTTCCTTTCACATTCCCGACGATATCCTTGGGCGAGATCTTCACGAGTCCTACGACCATGCTCTACCGCAACCTCGCGGCGATGGATACCGAGGAGATGATCCGGGCGCAGCCCCTGGACGGCGTAGTCCTGCTCGGCGGCTGCGATAAAACCGTGCCGGCACAGCTCATGGGCGCGGCCAGCGCCGACGTACCGGCTATTCAGTTTACCGGCGGCCCTATGAACAACGGTGAGTATAAAGGTAGGGCTCTGGGCGCCTGCTCGGACTGTCGTTACTATTGGCAAGAATATCGGGCCGGGAAAGTAGACGAAGAAGAGCTGGACATAATCAACGAATCTTTGGCCCCAACCGCCGGCCACTGCATGGTTATGGGCAGCGCTAGCACGATGGCCGTAATCGCCGAGGGACTCGGGATGATGCCGCCCGGAACCGCGGCCATCCCCGCTACTGAAAACCGTCGCCTGGCGGCGGCTCAGGAGACTGGGCGCTTGATCGTGCGTCTCGCCGAAAGGGAAACCAGACCTTCGGAGATCATGACTAGAGGCGCTTTCGAGAACGCCATGCGAATATTCGCGGCCGTTGGAGGCTCGACAAATGCAGTAATACACCTGATCGCAGTAGCCGGCCGGCTCGGCATAGAGTTGACCCTGGACGACTTTGATCGCATTGGACGGGAGACTCCTCTCGTAGCCAACCTGCGCCCGGCAGGCCGCTATCAGATGGAGGAGTTTTCCCGGGCGGGCGGCGTCCCGGCTTTGATGAAAGAGCTCTCTACGATGCTTCGTCTCGATGAACCGAGCGTTACGGGCAAGACTCTAGGAGAGAACATAGAAGGAGCATCCGTGCCAGCGGCTTACCGCGACGTGATCCGGCCAATTGAAGACCCTCTCCACCACGATGGAGGCCTCGCGGTGTTGAAAGGAAACCTCGCCCCCAACGGCGCGGTGATCAAATCAAAGGCAGCTTCACCTTCGCTTCTAAAGCATCGGGGACGGGCGGTAGTATTCTCGAGCCCGGAGGACCTTGAGCAGCGCGTCAACGACCCGAGCCTGGAGATCGAGCCCGACGACATCATGGTGCTCACGAACGCGGGCCCGGTCGGAGCGCCCGGTATGCCGGAGGCAGGCCTGCTCCCTATTCCAGAGAAGCTTCTCAAACAGGGCGTTCGGGATATGGTGAGGATCTCGGATTGCCGCATGAGCGGGACGGCCTCGGGCACAATCGTCTTACACGTCTCTCCCGAAGCGGCTGTAGGAGGTCCTCTAGCACTGGTCAAAGAGGGAGATGAAATCGAACTGGACGTCGAAGAACGTCGTCTGGACTTGTTGATAGAGGAAGAAGAGCTTAGTAAGAGAAAAGCCGACTTAGACGCTGCCCTTCCAACCATGAAAGCGCCGGCCCGACGAGGCTACATCCGACTTTACCAGGAGCACGTTTTGCAGGCAGACGAGGGGTGCGACTTCGACTTTTTGAGGATTGCGAGAGAGTCTCTTGCCGAAGGACCAACGGACCTCGAAAATTCTTCGGAAAAGCAGCAGAACATCGCAAAGACGTCTGGAGAGTAGACGAGGATGTCGAGTGACTTGGTGAGAGTCGATAAAGATCGGCTAACAGACCTCGTGCGGGATATTTTCGATTCGTTGGATGTTCCGCCTCGGGATGCGGGTGAGATCGCCGACCATCTGGTTAAAGCCAATCTAAGGGGTGTGGAAACTCACGGTGTTAGCCGCGTGGGCGTCTACGTGGAGCGTCTGGAGTCGGGGTTGGTCGAGAAGGAAACCCACGTGCAACTCGTGCATCAGACACCCGTCAGCGCCTTATTGGACGGTGGCAACGGGTCCGGCATCGTCATTGCTAATCACGCCGCGGCACTGGCCGTCGAGAAAGCCGAGCATAGCGGGGTCGGCATCGTGTGCGTCCGGCGCTCCAATCATTGCGGTATGCTCGCTTACTACACTCAGCACATTGTAGATCAGGGCTTCATAGCCCTTGCGACGACCAACGCTCCGGCCAACATGGCTCCCTGGGGAGCCGCGGACCGCTTTTTCGGCGCCAACCCGATCTCTTACGGTATCCCTACCGGGAAAGAGATCGACATCGTTTTCGACATGTCTACCAGTAACGTCGCGCGGGGCAAGATCATCCTGGCAGCGGGAAGTAATCAGAAGATCCCACTAGGTTGGGCTATCGGCCCCGACGGGGAAGAGACCACGGAGCCCGGAGAAGCCCTGAAAGGGTTGTTGTTGCCCTTGGGCGGCGCGAAGGGTTCCGGGATCGCTTTTCTCGTCGAAGTGCTTTCATCTGTTCTGTCCGGGGCTAGTGTCGGTCCTCACGTTGCGCCCCTGTATGGCGCCACCGGAGACAAGCAAGACGTGGGGCACTTCTTTATGGCCTTCCGGCCCGATTTGTTCATGACACCGGAAGATTTCAGAGGCCGCATGGACCGGATGGTTGGTGAGATCCGCAGCCTTCCGGTGGCGGGAGGCCACGAAAGAATTTACCTGCCGGGAGAGATCGAATTGGAGAGAGAAAGGGAGCGGGGAATGGAAGGGATCCCGCTGACACGAGAACTAGCTGAAGAACTCGAAAGGTTGGCGGTAGACTGCGACGTGCTTACTAACCTACGGCAACCCGGTGAATAGAAGCGCCGAGATCGGTCATCTATGCTCGTCAGTCGACCTGGAGAGCTTATTCAGCTTACGGAATAATCAGTCAATGCGATGTTTGAGCACCACCGAAAGGAGACGATGTGCCGAATGTAAATGATCCTTTGGAAATAGCGCAGTGGCTTCGGAAGAGTCATTGGGTAGACCTGAGTCACACCCTGGAAACCGGCATACCGGCCGTGCAGCGACACGCCAGGTTTGGACACGTCCTCTATGGTTCCCACGAACTGGGACACGCTGCTTGCCATTATCAGCTCGTAATGAGCGAGCATACCGGAACCCACATCGACGCACCGCTTCACTTCGTTACCGAGGGACCTGCCCGCTACGGTATAGATCAAGTACCCCTGGATAAAGTGATGGGACGAGCGGCGACCATCCAGGCCACGCACCTCCCGGCGGGAGGTGTTCTGGAAGCCAAGCACATTCGAGAGTGGGAAGATGAGTTCGGCAGCCTGGAGGAAGGCGACATAGTCCTCGTCCGTTACGGCTGGGATCAACTATGGGCGACCGGAGCCGAAGCAAGAGATTTTCTGGAAAGTTGGCCGGGCTTGAGTACGGATGCGGCCGAATATATGGTCGATAAAAAAGTGTCTCTAGTAGGATGCGACGCCATCTCTATAGACGCTTCTAATGACGCGGATCAGCCCGCGCACCACGTGTTGCTCAACAACGAGGTTTACATAATGGAGAACCTGAAAAACCTGGATCAACTACCCCCATTCTCCGTATTCGTCGCCTTCCCGCTAAAGGTGAAAGGCGGGTCCGGAGCCCCGGTACGGGCGGCTGCGATGATCGTCGATTAGCGCGACCGGATACTACTTGCCGGCCGATGTACCGATCGGCGATGGTTGCTTTGGAACGTAGGGGTTGGCTCGTGCCGGGACCGAGGCCGCTAAAAGCGAAGCGGTGCTGGAAAGGGTGAAATGGCGACTCGACGGGTTGCGGTGGCCGCTCGGGTCTGCGTTTCTGGCCGCTTATGCGTGGACATCCTTTTCACCGGCGTCGACCGGCACGGTTATTTTCCTGGGTGTAGGTATATTCCTCTACGTACTATCAGTGCCGTGGGCGAGCTCATTCCACAGGATGTTTGCTCTGGTCGCACTCTCCACACTGACTGTATCGCTTGCAACGGGCAGGTTCGTGCCGACCGAGTTTTTCGAAGGCCTGCCCCAGTATTTCGACATAGTAGCTGTTTTGATCGTTCTGAGCGTTGCCGGCTACCCCATCCGGGCTGTACGGTACGAAGCCCACATTCGCGCCTTGATCGGAAGGATGAGTAGTCGGGGAATAAGTCCGAGCGTGGCAACGGGGGCCTTGGGGCACGTACTCGGGGCGGTTCTGGACGTCGGGGCGTTCGTGCTGATAGACGTGATCGCCCGTCGCGCGATGCCTGATGGGCGGACCGAAGCCTTGATGTGGGCGGGGCGGGCTTTCACGTTTGTTCCACTGTGGAGCAACCTCAACGTGATGACCGCAACAACTATCGGTCTCACCGGAGTCTATTATCCAGACTTGCTCCTCCTTATACTACCGTTCGTACTGGTAGGTCTAGCCTTGACTCTATTCTATGCGCAACGTACGGGGAGTAATGTAGAAGCTCCGCCTGACGATACCGGCACGTTACTGGATCGCGGCACGGCAGCAGTGCTCTTATACCCTATACTGCTCGTAACATCAGTCGGAATCATAAATCATTACATAGACCAACTCTCACTCATAGCGGTCATTTCACTGACGATCGCGGTAATTGTTGTTTTTCTAGGGGTGTTGGCAACCATACTAACGCGAAGCTTCTCACCGATATTACGGCTCGCCCGCGAAACACGCGGTGCGCTAACTTCTTCCCATGCGGAGTTCGCCCTTTTCGGGTCTGCCGGGGTATTGGTGTTGTCGCTCCAGTCTCTGGGCGCGCTGGACCCAATCGGTACCCTTTTCGAATCACTCCCGGCGTTTCTCATAGCTCCCGGATTAACCCTCTTTATGGCGCTAGGCTTCCTCATCGGGATACACGTGATCCCGATGGTGCTTATGATAGATACCGTATTCCCGCTGGACAGCGGCTCGTCGCCCGCGCTCTGGGCAGCCGCCATCCTCCTGGGCTCTCAAGTAGTGCTTCTGCTCACGCCTTTCTCGAACGCCGTAACCATGCTTTCGCGGCTCACGGCACTGCACCCGCTCGACATTGGTTTCAAACGTAACTGGACGTTCAGCCTACTCTATACAATTAGCGCAATAACGTATTTGGGGCTTCTAACCCTTCTCCTTTCGCCGGGGGGTTGACCAGAACTCAAGCTCTATAACTCTGAAGGTGCATCCACGCGTCTCGAACTCACCCGGTCACGCCGAACACTCTACCGCTGATACTATATAGTCCACAAACCTTATAGAGCATTCTCTGGCGCCTTTCGGAAACCCAGCCCCTGTGTGAGCCTTTTTACATCCAGGCGGCCTATGTCTTATAGAATCCATAAGGCACTTAAATAAACGGCTTACGCAAAGGTGTAACATTGGACGAGGGCAGCAAGGAGAAGATAATCGATGAGGTTTTACTTCTTCTGCCGATGATAGGGCGTTTGATCGACCGCCCGGATGCGGTGGAGATAGACGAGATCGCGTGTCAGGGCATTCCAACCGACGTCCACGTCTCGCCTGGTCATATCCAGATCATGATCGCGCTGGCGGATGGGCCTCATTCTGTTCGGCAACTGGCCGAAGTGTTGGGTGTTTCTTCCCCGGCGGTTACGCAGCTCGTGGACCGGCTGGTTGAGATCGGGATGGTCGAACGTCGTCCTCACGAGAAGGACCGCAGGGTGGTCCTGGTGGATTATGTATCGGGGATGCAGGAGATAGCCCGTCGCATCGTTGGTCGGGGCCGTCTGCAACTTAACTGGGTAATCGAACGTATGACGGTTGAAGAAGCGGAAGCGTTCCTCAAGGGGCTCAGGTTGCTCGTCCGGGGGCTAGGCTCCGGGCCGAATCTGCTAAGAAGAGAGGGTATTGAATGAGAAGTATCGTCGCCTGGTGTTTGAAGAACAAATCCGTTGTGATCCTCGCGACCGTGCTTCTCATAGGCAGCGGCGCCTACGCCACCACCCAGCTAAACCAAGAGTTATTGCCGGACATAGAGTTTCCCGCCGTGGCCGTCGTGACGCCGGTACCGGGGGCTGGCCCGGATCTGGTAGACGAGCAGGTAACGCAACCTGTAGAGTCGGCGATAGGGAACGTTGCCGGCATCGAATCTACCCAGTCTACTTCCTCTCAGGGCTTTTCCACGGTGCTCGTGGAGTTCGGCCTCGATACGAACCTGGACGAGGCGGAAGACGAACTGCGGCGCGCCCTCGATGGTGTCTCGCTGCCGTCACAGGCGGCGGAGCCGGGAATAAACCGCCAGTCCGCCTCCTCGTTCCCGATCATGAACATCTCGCTCTCGACGGAGAACGGCGGCGACCTTGCCGACCTGACGAAGTATGCCCAGGATGACGTAGTTCCCCTTCTCGAAGAGGTTAATGGGACCTCGGGTGTAGACCTCGTCGGGGGCGCGGAGCAGGAGATCCAGGTAAACCTCGACACAGACAAGCTCAAGGAGAAAGGACTGCCGGCCGACGCCGTGGTCGGCGCGATAAGCGGCGCCGACGTTAACGCCCCCGTGGGCGACGTGCGGATAAACGGCCTCTCCACCCCGGTACGGACCGATAGCCAACTAGGGGACGTAGAGGCCCTGGAACAA
>JBARZM010000075.1:0-5515 GCA_049650095.1 Rubrobacteraceae bacterium
CATCTCGGTTCCGGCGAGTACGTGGTGCTCGAAGACAACGTGCGGGTGCCAAGCGGCATCGCCTACTCCGAGGCCCTCCGGCGGGCGGGGCTCGATACGATGGAGGACATTTTCGCCTCCTACGAAGTCGCCCCCATTAGCGATTACTACTCGATGCTCCGGAAGAGCCTCGAATCCGCCGCCCCTACCGGTACGGAAGACCCGTGCGTCGCCATCTTGACCCGGGGCCGGGAGGACGCGGCGTACTTCGAGCACAGCCGGGTGGCGGAGGCCTGCGGCATCCGGTTGCGGACGCTCGCGGGTTGCCACGTGGCGGACGGCGAACTGCGCGACCGCCACGACGACCGGAGAATAGACGTGGTCTACCGCCGGTTCGACGAAGATTACATAGAGACCGACCTTCCGGAGCTCGGGGAAGTCTACGAGACCGGCAAAGTGTGTTTCGCCAACGCGCTCGGCGTCGGGGTAGCGGACGACAAGGCGGTTTTTCCGTACGTGCCGGCCATGATCCGCCACTACCTAGGCGAGGAACCCATCCTCGCGAACGCCCCCACCCACTCCCTCATAGAACCGGGGCAGCGCGACGAGGCCCTCTCCCGGCTCGACGAGCTGGTCCTCAAACCCCGGGAGGGTTACGGGGGCCAGGGCCTCGTGGTTGGCCCGGAGGCCGGCGAAGAGGCCGTGAACCAGGCGAGGGACCACGCGGAGGCAGACCCCGTCAACTTCATCGCCCAGGAAACCCTGGACTTCTCGACCCACATCCTAGAAGGGAGCGACGGCCAGGAACCGGGAGAGATGGAAGAGGCCTACGTGGACCTGCGCGTTTTCGTGCTGCCGGCGGCGGATTACGTTATGCCCGGCGGCCTAACCCGGGTCGCCAACCCCGGCACCCGCGTGGTCAACTCTTCGGCCGGCGGAAGGGTAAAAGACACCTGGGTGCTGGAGGGCTAAAGCCTGTCATCCACCGCCCTGGTTCTCTACCTGTTCCTTCGCCTTGTCGATCGCCTTGGTCTTCTCCTGCTCCACCCGCTGTTCTACTTTGGTTTTGCCCTTGTCTATCTCTTCGTTGGCCCTCTGCTCCACCGCGTCCTGGGCCACGCCGCAGCCTGCGAGGCCGGACACGGAGACCAGCGCGACCATGGAGAGCACCGCCATCTTCTTCCTCATGTTTTCTCCTCTCTTGAGATTGAATCCTCCGCAGCGCTTCTGTCCAAAGCCCGTCACGGATCGAATAAACGAAAGCGACTCTTGTCGCGTATACAACTTGCCCGTAGTGAATGCCGCGCAAACGTTTCGGTCCGGATGGACAGATCCCGGCCACCGGACAAGAGACTAATAGGGCTCTGTTTCACTTGCCCTCTACCCGGCTTTGCGGGCGTTAGGCCTAACACGCCGGGTTGCTTTTCCCGGATGTATACTCGGTCTTATGGCCAAGTATCGCGGTTACAACGGAATAGACTTTGGCATCCGGGTCGGGGCGGTCGTAGAGCGGGATGGGAACATCTTGTTAGTGCGGCACCAGAAGCCCGATAGTAAACCTTACTGGGTATTACCCGGCGGACGACTAGAGCCCGGAGAGACCATCCCGCAGTGCGCCGAACGCGAGTTGGCCGAGGAGACGGGCCTCGCCGTCCGGTTCTCGGAGGTACTTTACGTGAGCGAGTTCCTGCGCGAAGGCCGCCATACCGTGGACGTAACCGTGCGGGCCACGGCGGATTCGGAAGACGAAGCCCGGCTGGGGAGCGACCCGGAAGTCGAGGAAGGCTCGGAGCCGACCTTAAAGGAACTGCGCTGGGTGGAGGTTTCGGGACTCCGGGACATCGAGTTGCTGCCATCCTGGATCCAGACCCAAATACTAACGGACGCCGATCATGGGCTACGCCCCGACAAGGTTTACCTGAACGGGAACCCGAACGGGAACCCGAACGGGGCGCGAGATTAACGACCCCCTACAGGCGCTGTTCTCGATCGTAACGTTCAACTTGACGTTGTTCGGCGCTACCGTGGGCCTCTTTTGGATTGGGGTCTTCGTTGCCCGGACGTTGGGACGCAAGACCAGCTTTTCGCTGGCCCCGATCGGTTTCATCCTCCCGAAAAGCGGAACCCTAAAAGGTATTTCCTTCGGGTTGGCGGTGGGCATTGGGGCGGCGGTCGTCGGGGCGCTCCTAAATGCCGTGAGCACCGTGGTATTCGAGAGCCTTGGGTACTCGGCGGACTCGCGGGCCCAGCAACCATTTATGCAGGCTCTCGAGAGCCTGGTTCAAGACAACCCGGCCCTCGCCATCCCGGCCATAGTATTCGCGGTGGTGATCTTCGGTCCCTTCGTCGAAGAACTCGTATTCCGGGCGGCGATCTTCAACGGCCTGTACCGTCTGGCCCGGCTGGTCCCGGCCTCTATCCTCGGCAAAGAAGTTACCCGGTCCGCGGACCTGATCTCCTTCGCCGCGGCAGCCCTAGCCTCCTCGGGCTTCTTCGCGCTACTCCACCTGGACCCGATCCTACTTCCCACGCTGATCACGCTGGCGGTCGCGCTCTGCGCGCTGTTCCGTTGGAGCGGTAGCCTCCTGCCGTCGTTCGTCGCCCACGCGACCTTCAACTCCTTCGCCACCACGCTTATTATCCTCAGCGGCCTCGGCGTGTTCAATCTACCCGTCTAGATAAGCCATCAGGCTTTGGGCGTCAGCGGTCGGCCCTCCGAAGAAGAGCGCCAACGCTTGCTCTGTTACCATCCCCGTTAGAGAAAAGGTCATGGCAGCAAATGGGAGGTAGAAACCAATGATAAAGCACGAAGAAGCCCGGGAGATCGTCGCCGCCGCCGTAAAGAAGGCCGGGGAGATCGGCACTCCGATGAACATCGCGGTCATGGACGCCGGCATGAACCTCCTGGCTTTCGAGCGGATGGACGATGCCTGGGTGCTTAGCATCGACATCGCCATCGGCAAGGCTTTCACCTCGGCCGGCCGCGGACTCTCGACCCGGGATATCGGGGAAAAAGCCCAGCCCGGCCAGCCCCTGTTCGGCGTCAACACGACCAACGGCGGCCGGGTCGTCATCTTCCCCGGCGGACTCCCGCTAATGCGCGATGGCGAGGTGGTCGGCGCCATAGGCGTCAGCGGCGGTCCCGTGGACGAAGACGAGGCGGTGGCACAAGCCGGCGTGGACGCTTTCGGGTAAACAACCCGCCGCAAGTAAGTCGTGAGATTTTCAGAGGCATAAAAAACGGCCCCTAGCAAGAGCTAGGAGCCGTACCCTTTGAGTATTTCACAGGTATCTAGCCTTCTTCAGCACGCCGCCTACAACAACGGAAGAGGCGGATGAGGAATAACCTAGATGTCCCGCAGGGATTTAGTGGGCCCTAGGTCAGAGCCACCCCTTCCAGAAGATACCTGCGACTACTACTACTCGATGCGTCTATCTGGATCACCTCCTCTCAGTGCCGTCAACTAGCGAGGATTCTACTACCCCGAAATATATCCGGCAAGAGTTATTTTTAAGTTTTGTTTTACTCTTCTAACTTGCGGCGCAGAATGTCGAAGGCGCGGTTGGCGCTCCGCTCCCGAATTGCCTCCCGCGAATGCTTCCAGGCCGAGAGATCGAGCTTCTCCGCGAACGTCTCTCCCCCGCCGGAAACCCCGATCCAAACGAGCCCGACCGGCTTGTCTTCCGTGCCGCCATCCGGCCCGGCCACGCCCGTCACTGAGAGCCCGTAACCCGCGCCGGCCGTTTTCCTAACCCCGTCGGCCATCTCCCGGGCGACGGCCTCGCTCACGGCCCCGTGCTCCATTAGAGTTTCGTGTTTTACGCCAAGCAAGCGTTCTTTGGCGTCGTTGGAGTAGGTGACGAGGCCTTCCTGAAAGTACGCCGAGGAGCCGGGGCTGTCGGTGAGGCGTTTGGCGAGCAGGCCGCCGGTGCAACTCTCGGCGAGGGCCAGGGTTTCGCCCCGGCTTCCGAGCAGGCGTCCTACGGCGCTCTCCAGAGTTTCTTCGTCTTCGCCGAAATAGTAGTCGCCGAGCCGGGAGAGTATCTCCCGCGCCACGGGCCCTATCTTTTTTTCGGCTTCCTCGGGGGTGGCGGCGCGGCTGGTGATGCGCAGACGGACTTTCCCCTGCCCGGCGAGCGGGGCGACCGTCGGGTCTTCGGCGTCTAGCAGGTCCTGTACTTTTTCCGCCAGCGCCGACTCCCCCATCCCGGAGAACCAGAGCGTCTTGGTGACGATGGAGCCGTCGCTGCGGTCCCGTACCAGCGGCGCGAGCGTCTCACCGAACATCCCTCTCATCTCCCCCGGCACGCCGGGTAGCGTGGCGAAGAGCGTGCCGTCCACTTCGAGGAGTGCGCCCATCGCCGTGCCCAAAGGGTTTGGGATGAGGGTGGTCCCCTCGGGGAAGAGGGCCTGCTTGTAGTTGGACGGTGTCGGCTTGCGGCCGAAACGGGCGAACATATCGTCCACGTGCCGGCGGGCCTCTTCGTACTCGACCATAGCCCTCCCCGACAACCGGGCCAGGCACTCGTTCGTCAGGTCGTCGGAGGTCGGGCCGAGACCACCGGTGGTTATAACGAGGTCGGAGCGGGTCGCGGCCTCCCCCATCGCGCCGACTATCCGGTTCGGGTTGTCTCCCACCGTGGTGTGGCGGTAGATGCCGACGCCGAGCTCCGCGAGGTGGATGCTAAGCCAGGCCGTGTTTGTATCCACCAGGGCGCCGAGCAGCATCTCGGTGCCGATGGTGAGGATCTCCGCGCTCTCGATGTTCCGTTTTTGGGCTGTCTTTTCCTGATTTTTTTGCATTCCGGTATTCTACAATCCCCGCATGGAAGAACGTATGAAACAATACCCTAACCCACTGGAAGCAGCCGACGACCTCGCCCGCGAAAGGCTCTCGGACACACGCTACGCCCACACCCTCCGGGTCGCGGATACGGCCGAGCGCCTGGCCGAAATCCACGGCCTGGACCAACCCCGGACGCGCCTGGCAGCCCTTTTGCATGACGCCGCCCGGGAACTTCCGGCCGGGGAGTACCTCCGGATCTCCGAGGAGTGGGACCTACAGGTAGGTGAACCCGAACGAGAGAGCCCGAAGCTGCTGCACGGTCCGGTAGCGGCAGAATTGGCCCGAAAGGATCTCGGTGTCGAAGACGAGGAAGTCCTCGATGCCGTGCGGGTCCACACCGTTGGGAGTCCCGGGATGAGCCCGCTCGCGCTCGCGCTCTACGTGGCGGACAAGATCGAACCGGCCCGCGATTACCCGAGCGTCGGACGGCTCCGAAATCTGGCCGAAAAAGACCTCCACGAAGCAACCCGGGAGGCCCTACGAAGGTCCCGCGACTACAACGAGCAGCGCGGGCACCCGACCCATCCGGTCAGCCTGAAGACGCTGGCGTGGCTAGAAGAGACCGTCCACGGAAGGGTAGACCAGAGAGATGGAGACCCCGACGAAAACGAGCACGGCCAACGCCACGAATAGCTCGACCACCCCTCCACTCCTGAACCCTCCCGGAAACAGCCTGAACGTCCCCCCAA
>JBARZM010000076.1:0-10718 GCA_049650095.1 Rubrobacteraceae bacterium
CTCTGGGCCAGGGTATGCAAAAGTTTGAACTCGCGCGGGGAGAGAAGGACCTCCCGGCCCCCCTTACGGACCTCGATCTGATCCGGGTCAATCTCCAAGTCCCCGACCAGGACTTTGGCGGTAGCGGCCCCGGCGTATTCCCTCTTGCGGAAAATCTGCTTCACCCGGGCCACAAGCTCCCTGGGGTTCACCGGCGAGCGCATATAATAATCCGCCCCAAGCTCCATACCGACGATCCGGTCCATAGTGTCTTCGTCCCGCAAAAGCGCGACGGTCGAAACCCCCGGCTTCTGGACCGCGGAGATCACCTGAAACCCCCGCTCGTCCGGCAACCGGTTGTCCACCACGGCGATCTCGAACTCCTGATCCTCGGCAACCTGCCGCGCCTGAAAACCGGTGCCCGCCAGCAAAACCCGCAGCCCCTCACCCGAGAGCGCGCGCCGGAGATGCAACCGCTCCTCGTCATCCCCTATAACCAGCAGAACACACTCGCTCAAAAGACTCCGGCCACCCTACTCTCAAAACGATTCCTCACAACTCCCTAAAGTATATCCACAAAACCCAAACAAATAACCACCGCCCTTGAGCAAAGCCCCGCCAGACGGTATTATCAGCGAGTAAGCCGTGCGCTCGTAGCTCAGCTGGATAGAGCGTCTGACTACGAATCAGAAGGTCGCAGGTTCGAGTCCTGCCGAGCGCGCCCTTAAAAATCCTGCAAATGTGGGACTTTTCTCTTTGTTCGACACTTCTAGATCATCTGATTTTCGCTGTTTGACCGCAATTGGATGTCTAACCTGTTTTGGAGAGGTTCGCGCTGCACGCCCGGCGCATACGATGAGCGGGTAGAAAGAGAGGACGTTTATTGCTCTTCCGATTCGGTGGTCTGCATTGGAGCATCTTCCTCGACAGCGGCGTCGGGCTCCCGGAGCAGGCGCCAGTACGGAGAGTAGCGGAAGACGCGGTTCCTCTGGCCGCCGGTTATTTCTTCGAGCACCTCTAGAGTTACCAGTCGGTCCACGAGGTCGTTAGCGGTCCTGAAGGCGACATCCAGCCTATCCTTCACCAGGTTGACGTTTATGAGTGGTCGCCGGAAGAGGAGGTCGAGAAGACGCAGGCCGTTCAGGCCGAGCCCTTCGTCCTGGAGGAACTCTCGATGTTCCTCGCGCAGGCCGACTATGGCTTCGGCTGTCGTGGTGGCTTCTTCGGCGGTCTCGGCGACGCCGCGAAGGAAGAAGCGGAGCCAGCCTTCCCAATTGCCATCTTCCCTGATGGCCGTGAGCCGGTCGTAGTATTCGGCTTTGTGGCGTTTTATGTAGTAACTGAGGTAAAGCAGGGGACGATGCAGGACGCCCGCTTGGACAAGCTGGAAGGTAATGAGGAGCCTCCCGGCGCGTCCGTTACCGTCGAGGAAGGGGTGGATGGTCTCGAACTGGGCGTGCACGAGGCCGCAGCGGACGAGCGTAGGCAGTAGGTTGTCTTTGGTGTGCAGGAACGTCTCCAGGTCGTGAAGCGCATTCGTCATTTCCGGGATGGGGGGCGGGACGAAGGAGGCTTCGGAGAGCCCCGCTCCTCCGGGGCCGATCCAGTTCTGGCTCCTGCGGAACTCGCCGGGCAGCTTGTCGGCACCGCGGACGCCGCTCATCAGCTCCGCGTGGATCTCGCATATGAGTCGTAGCGACAGAGGGAGCGTCGCCAGCCGCTCCAGACCGTAGTTCATGGCCTTGACGTAGTTGACGACTTCCTCGACATCTTGCGGGACTCCGCGATGCCTGGGATCCAGTTCGAAGGCCAGCACGTCTTCGAGGGTGCTCTGGGTGCCCTCTATCTGGGAGCTCAAGACCGCCTCCCGGCGCACGTACATCGCGACGAACAGGTCCGGGTTCGGCAAGGTCCGCGCCACACCGTCGAGCCGGCCCACGGCCTGGTCGGCGCGCGAGAGCAACCCAACCATCGCGCCGTCCATCTGGGGCGGTGGGTCCGGCGGCAGAGGAGCTGGAACGAAAGCCGTATATCCGGCTGACTGTTTAACGAACCGGCCCGCGCGTGAAACAGGCTCCGACACATGACCTCCTTAATGTTCACCAAGTAAATAAGACGCTCTGCCAGCGTATCTTATTTTAGTTTGAAGCTCAACAATAAAATAAGCCGTCCAGCCAGTCGGTGCGGAGCCTGATCCGACGGCCTCATTGCGTGTGGACGTCACGACCTTTGCAACCGTTCTCCGAGGCGGGCGAAGGCGGCGCGCTGCGTGTTGGGGGTGACATGGGAGTAGGTGTCCATGAACCCGAGCAGGGCGACCACGAGGAAGACGAGGGGCAGAAGGCCGAAGAGCGCCCGGTATGCGAGCGCCGCCGCATATGTGGTCATCCGATGGCGGAAGAAGTTGCGAACGACCGTCTCTACAATCCTCAAGACCGATGGCATCCGTGATGCGCGGCGCGGCGCCTCGTGCACCGAGATCCTACCCGGCGGAATCGAAATCCGGCCGGGTAGGAGCCGCCTCCACCGGGGCTTCGGGCATCCCCATGAGACTTGCGATCCAGCGCGTCTCCGGGAATGTGTCGAGCATCACGGCGACGAAGAGGGTTATCGGAAGCGCCAGGAACGCGCCGGGGCCGCCAAGGAGCCAAGCCCAGAAAATAAACGATAGGAAGACGACCGTGGGCGAGAGATCTAGCCCACGGCCCATCAGGGTGGGAGAGAGCACGTTCTCCGCCAGGATGTTTACGACTATAACGACCGCCACAACCACGAAGGCGCGTCCCAACCCGAACTCGGCCAGGGCGAGCAGCACCGCGGGCGCCGCCCCGAGGACCAGCCCAATATAGGGAATGTAGCTGAGGAAGAAGATCAGAATACCCCACAGCAGGGAGAAGTCCACACCAAGAACGAAGAGCGCCACCGAAATGCCGGCAGCGGTCACCAGGTTGACGATGGCCCGCAGCCCGAACTGGCGCACCACGCTTTGGCCGATCACGGTCAGCCTCGCTACCTGCGGGTTGTCGGAGGCCACAGCGGAGCGTAGTCGTCCCATGAGCGCCGCCCCCTCGGAGAGCAGGAATAGCATGATCATCAGGACCAGGAACAGGCTGCTCAGGAATCCCGCAATCCCCGAGAGCACCGAGCCCAGGGCCCCGACGAGGGTGCCGGGGTCCACGGCCCCTCCGATGTCCACCACGGAGAGCCCGAGAGAATCGAGGCTCTCCTGCAGATCACCCAACTGCCCGTTGAGTTGTGTGGCGTAGAAGCCGAGCCGCCCGGTCAGCCGCGTTATGGATGCGCTCAGCAGGAAGAAGAGCCCGACGAACAGAACCAGCAAACCCACCAGCATGATCACGAGCGCCAGCCCACCCGGTAGCCGGCGTTGCAACCACGCGTAGACTGGCGCAAAAAGGAGACCGAAGACCAGGGCGAAGAGGATGGGGTTTAGGACGGGCGCGGCCAGTCGTATCCCCGCCAGCACGACGAAGCCCGCGGCTAGAATGAAGAGCACCCGTCCGAAAGATGCGCGTTGTCCGATAGCCGTCATGCCATGCCCGCTTTCTTTTTGAGATTGTGCAGTGCGATACTCAATATGAAGGCCGGGCAAGGGGAGACCGGGCCTCCCCTCGCCCGCCACAGGCTAGATCTCGAAAGCCTCGCGCAACCTGTCTTCCTCCTCCTTCGGTAGATTGGTGGTAATGATCTCGAAGTCGATTCCCTCGACCGTCTCCTTTACCCGGTCCATCACCGCGTCGCTGGAGAGCAAAAACAGCGCAGACGTACCCTCGGTGACGTTTTCGCGCACCTGCTCGATGAAGTCGTCGTCTATCCCGATATCGGCCACGGATCCCGAGAGGGCGCCCATTGCAGCGCCCACGGCCGCGCCGAAGATCGGTACGAAGAAGATCAGTCCGAAGAGGAATCCCCAGAAAGCCCCGTCCATCGCGCCCAGGCCCGTCATGCTGCTCAGGTTGCGGGTGCGAGGCTTCCTCTGACCCTCCGGCCACGAGACTATCGCCGCGTCTTCTATCTTGATCATCTGCATCTTCCGCAAGTCTTCGAGGCGGCTGATCATCCGGTCGGCGCCGTCCGCCTCCGTGAACTTCAGTACGCTTAGCGTCGCCACTGGTATTCTCCCTTTCTTCGTTGGCAATATACTCACCCGTCCGTACCAGCATGCCATTAGGCGGCCTTCTGGCCTTCCTGGCGTCCCCTTCTGAATCGTCACGCTGTATCATGCGAGACCTTCAACGACCTCGATCGAGAAGCTGGGCCCAAGAACCGTGAAGATCGTGGTAACTATCATGGCTTCCGCGGACTTCCAGCCTGTGACGAATCCCCGGATCCAAGTGCGGTTGCCGCCAACACGGCCTCTTCGACGGTCGGGAATACGGGGTGCAGTCCTGTATCGTCGGTAGCCTCGCTCTGTCGCAGCACGTCGCGCACCTGCCCAACGTCGCGCGCGAGCAACAGGGGTATTCCCCGACCGGCGAGCTCGTATCGCAACCGGTTTAGCATCTCCGCAGCCGTCACATTCACGAACGGCATCGTCTGGGCGTCGAGTACGAAGGCGTCCACATCTCCACCTTCGATGTGGCCTCGGATCTCCTCCCGAACGTGGTCGGCGTTGGCGAAGAAGAGCCCGCTCTCGACCCTCAATACCGACACCCCCGGCACCCGCCCGAGAACAGCGACGTTCGGACGGGAGGCACGATAAAGAAGCAGTAGCAGCGAAACCGCGATCCCGATGAATAGGCCCGGCAGTGTATCCAAGATGAGGACGCCCAGTAGCGCGGCGAGCGCGGCGATAAAGTCGGGACGCGCCGCAGGGCCGTAGATGCTACCGAGCCTCTGAGTCCAGACCCGGTAAAAGCCAACCAGCGATGGGATATATACGAGTTCGATGAGGGCGGCGATCACGATCGCGCCGAGCGTCGCCTCGGGGAGGCTCTCGAAGAGGCCGGTGAGGAACAATAAAGTCACGATTGTCAGCGCCGCGGCGACTAGCCCGGAGAGCTGCGTTTTCGCCCCGGCCCCACCGTTAACGGCGGTCTTGGAGAGGCTGCCGTTGACTACCATGCCGCCCGAGAAACCGGCCCCGAGGTTCGCCGCGCCGATACCGAGCAACTCGCGGTTTGCGTCTACCTCGTAGTGGTTCTTGGCAGCGTAAGTCTTCGCCGCGCCGAGACCTTCAGCGAAGCCCACCAGAGCGATCCCGACGGCTGACGGTGCGAGGCTTATGTAGTCTCCAAGCGCGACATCGGGAACCCCGAGCGAGGGTAGACCGCCGTTGATTCTTCCCACGATCTCCACACCCTTCTGTTCCATACCGAAGAGCACGACGACCAGAATGCCGAAGCCGACCGCGACGAGCGATCCCGGAATGACCGGCGCAAACCGCTTGAAGCCGACCACGATCAACAGCGAAACGAGACCGACCAGCAGCGTCCAGCCGTTGGTACTGCCAAGCTTGTTGAGTAGATCCCAGATCTTCTCGAAGAAGTTACCGTCCCCACTCTCGACTCCCAAGAGCTTTGGCAACTGGCCGATAATAATGGCGAGGGCCAGGCCGACGATGAACCCCTTCAGCACAGGCGCGGAGATAACACTTGCGAGGAATCCCAATCGTAACAGGCCGGCAACCGCAGCCACGATACCGGTCGTGATCGCCAGCGCCACGGTCAGTGCTATGAAGTTACCAGATCCCTGGGTGGCAAACTGGGCGACCGCCGCGGCTGAGAGCGCGGCCGTCGCCGCCATCGGACCCGTGCCCATGTGCTTGGAACTGCCAAAGGCCGCGTAAAGGATGAGAGCGCCTGGCGCCGCGTAGAGGCCGACCACGGGCGAGACGCCGGCGATCGTGGCGTAGGCCAGCGCCTCGGGCACGAGCACGGCCCAAACCGTGAGACCAGCGATCGCGTCGCTACGAAACCATCCGGCGCGATAGCCTTGCAACGAGCTAAATAACCGGCCCCGCAGCCCCACCATCACAGCCCCGAGAGTCCCTTGACGTCCGCCACGCATCGGAACCCCATGTTGCCGGTCGAGGCGTCGGGCGAGTTCGAACTACGGGCGGCGACCCGATAGCGGTTGCAATACGAATCGTGGCAGAGGTAGGAACCGCCTCGGATCACCTTGTTTCGCCCGGACGGCGGCCCGGCCGGGTTCTCACGAGGCCCACGAACGTGGAAACTCGGGTGGAACCAGTCCGCGCACCACTCCCACACGTTCCCCGAGACATTGTGCAGCCCGAAGCCGTTCGGTGGAAAGGTGTCCACGGGAGCGGTCCCGAGGTATCCGTCGTCTAGGGTGTTGCGCGAAGGGAAAGTGCCCTGCCAGATGTTGCAGCGGTGCTCGCCGTCGGGGGTCAGGTCATCGCCCCACGGGTAGAGCTTCTGTTCGAGTCCGCCGCGCGCCGCGTACTCCCACTCGGCCTCCGTCGGGAGACGGGTACCGGCCCAGTCGCAGTAGGCCATCGCGTCGTTGTAGGAGACGTGGATCGCGGGATGGTCCATAAGGTCCCCGATCGAGGATTGCGGACCCTCCGGATGCTTCCAGTCGGCGTCGAATACCTGACGCCACCACGGGGCCTGCGCGACGCCGCGAGTCTCTGGAAAGTCGTCCGGCAGAAGCCCACCGAACACGAACGAGTAGCCGTATAGCTCCGCGTCTGTGACGTAGCCAGTCGCCTCGACGAACGCGGCGAAGCGGGCGTTGGAGACGGCGTGGCGGTCGATCCTGTACGGTCGCAAGGAGACCTTCCACATCGGTCCTTCGCCATCGGCTGGGAAGCCCTGGTCGTCCGTGCCCATTAGGAAAGTCCCACCTTCGAGCTCGACCATCCCGACGTAGTCGTTCGCTACGGACTTGCGGATTCCGGACGGGCGGACAATCCTGCCAGCTTCCCTGCTACCAAAAGGTACGCAGCAGGGAGGATTGTCCTGTTGTCCGCTCATGTAGTGGACGCAGCACTTTCTTGTTCGGGTTGCTGTCCCGTAATGCCATCGGAGGAAGCTCCGGTTGCGGCTCGACGCCGGCCAAGCTCGCCCGCCAGTGGCATGAGGACGACGAGCATTAGGAGGGCGCCGACAATGATCATGACGAGCACGTCCGGGTTAGTGAAGTTGCTGCTCGCCACCACCATCGCCGCCGAGACGTTGCGCTGCGCCGTCCCGAGACCTACGACCGGACCGGAAGACCCGCCAAGGAAGTACCCACCAACGAACGACAATGCTATGAGAAGGAGCGCCGCAATTATCGCCCCGCTCCCGACGGTGCCGATCACGGTTCGGAAGTTCAACGCCAGCATCAGCACGAATACCGCCAGCAGGCTGATGCTCGAAGCCTGCGCCATCGCCGGTTGCAACGAAGCCGCCAACTCCTCGTAGCGGGCCTTGAGCAGAAGTCCGATACCGAGCGGAAGGAGCATGAGGAGCATGAGAGAACGCGCGATCTCCAGCGGGTTCACTTCGACGCCCGGCAGAAGGAGCGGCAGAACGAGCGGCACGTAGGCGACGGTCGTCACCATCAACAGCACCATCAGGCCGACACTGAGTGCGGCGCTACCCCTGGCCGCCTGCGCCAACTTCGGCAGGAAAGGGGCTCCGGCGGCGGTGGCGAGTAGGATCAGGCCGATCCCCAAAGGCTCGTCCAGGGGGATGACGAGCCGGATCAGGAGCGCCGACACCGGAACGAGCACGAAGTTCGCCGCTAACGCGCGGAGCACGAGGCCCACGTCGCGCAAAGGAGCGAGGATCTGGGCGACCGTCAAACTCAACCCCATCGCCAGCATGCTGCTGACGACAAAGGTCAGGACGCCCAGATTGGCGAGTGTCTGGACAACGCTGCTCACAGATGCCTCGTTCGCACCGGCGTCCTCTACTGGTGCGCCATCACGGCGCGCATCGTCGCTTCATCGTCCTCTATGAGGTCGCCGGAGACGTCCACGGTTACGCGGTTGATGGTCCCCGTAAACTCGAACGGCGGATCGTAATCGGGTAGGACGGGGGAGCCTTCGTCACGCCCTACGGAGACTCCGCCCCCGAGACCGAACATGATCGGGACCGTAACCGGGAACTCTTCCTGTCCCACCAGCCTGCCATCCACGTAGAGTTGACCGCGTCCCGGCGAGCCCTTGCCACTCCGCAGATCCGGCTCTCCGGTAGGCTCGAACTCGTAGCGCAGCTCGACCCGGCCCGTGGGCAATTCCTCTTCGGCGACGACCTTGAAGTGTCGCGTGGCGACGTAGTTGTGGGCGTAGCGGAGGCGGTTGTCTTCTACATAGAGTACGTAGCCGCCGTCGTTGCCGCCGTGGGAGAAGATGACGCCCTCGGCTCCGTCCTCGGAGATCTCCACCTCGGCGGTTATGGAATGCGGGCGGTTGATGACGCTTACCGCACTGTTGGGAGGCACTTGCTGGGTGCCTGGGTAGTACACGTAGCGCTTGCGGTCTCGGGAGAGCTGCGGACGTTCTTCGGCGAAACGCTCCTGGCCGCTACCGTCGATCGGTAGCACGTTGTAGCGACCGGCCTCGATGTACCAGAGTGAGATCATCTCCCGCAACACGTCGGGATGCTCGGCGGCGACGTTGTTCCGCTCGCTCGGGTCGTCGGCGACCCGGTAGAGTTCCCAGGCGTGGGCGTCCAGCTCGCGCAGATCCCCGGCGGTGATCGGGGTACCAAAAGGGTTGCCTTCGGCGAACGAGGTCCCCGGCCACGGACACACGGCCCGCCAGCCGTCGTGGTAGATGGAGCGGTGGCCTAACATCTCGAAGTACTGTGTCGTTCGGGCGCTCTTCGCGTCCGCCTCGGCGAAGGTGTGGGCGAAACTCATGCCTTCGACCGGAGATTGGGCGACACCCCGGATCTCCGCCGGAGGCTCTATCCCCACGGCTTCGAGCACGGTTGGGACCATGTCTATGGCGTGGACGAACTGAGACCGCACCTGGCCGCCGGAGGGGATCCCGCCCGGCCAGTGGACGAGGAACGGATCGCTGATGCCGCCGCGGTAGGTCTCGCGCTTCCAGCGCCGGAACGGCGTGTTGCCCGCCCACGTCCAGCCCCAGGCGTAGTGGTTGAAGTACTTCGGTCCGCCGAGGTCGTCGAGGGCGGCGAGGTTCTCCTCCAGGGACTCCGGCACGAAGTTGAAAAACTTGGTCTCGTTTACCGACCCCGTCGGACCCCCCTCGGGGGAGGCGCCGTTGTCGGAAATGAGCATTATGAGCGTGTCGTCCAACTCGCTGATGCTTTCGAGAAAGCTAACGAGCCGGCCGATATGGTGGTCAGTGTGGGTAAGGAAACCGGCGAAGACCTCCATCATCCGGGCGTAGAGCCTCTTCTCTTCGTCCGAGCAAGAGTCCCACCGGGGGACGTCCGGGTCGTGGGGCGGCAGCTCCGTGCCCTCGGGGATGACGCCCAGCTCTAGCTGGCGGGCGTGGGTCTTCTCACGGTACGCTTCCCAGCCGTCGTCGAAGGCGCCCGCGTAATCGTCGGCCCACTCCTTCGGGACGTGGTGCGGGGCGTGCATCGCCCCCGGACAGAAGTACATGAAGAACGGCTTGTCCGGCGCGACCTGCTTGGAGTCGGCGATGAACTCCTTCGCCTTGTCTACCAGATCCTCCGTCAGATGGTAGCCCTCCTCCGGGGTCTTCGGGGGCTCGACCTGGTGGTTGTCGTAGACGAGGTCGGGATAGTACTGGTGAGAATCTCCGCCGAGGAAGCCATAGTAGCGTTCGAAACCGCGTCCGAGGGGCCAACGGTCGTAGGGTCCGGCGGCGCTCGTCTGCTCGGCGGGGGTGAGATGCCACTTGCCGACGGCGAAGGTATTGTAGCCGTGGCCCTTGAGCATCTCGGGGACGAAGCCGTTCTCGAACGGGATAGTGCTGTTGTAGCCGGGATAGCCCGTGGAGACTTCCGTGATCGCAGCCATACCGTTGGAGTGGTGGTTACGGCCGGTCATTATGCACGAGCGCGTCGGCGAGCAGAGCGCCGTCGTATGCATATTCGTGTACAGGAGCCCGTTCGAGGCGAGCCGGTCTATGTTGGGCGTGCGGATCGGGGAGCCGTAGCAGCCCAGTTGTCCGAAGCCCGTATCGTCGAGGACGATAAAGAGCACGTTCGGCGACCCTTCACTCGCCCTAACCGGTTCCGGCCAGGCGGGCGAAGATTCGTCCGTCGTCCGGCCGATCACACCCGAAAACGTCGTCCCGTGCTTGTACTCGTTTAGCGCCACGTTAAGCCTCCCTCTCTAAAGAACGATACTTTTTCATTTGACCCTATCTCCATCTCTTGTGACGATTTTGGCAATGTTGGCGAGCGCCCGAATCACTTGTTGAAGTCCCAGATCGCGCCATTCAGTACCGCCGCGAAGGTAACCCACAGCAGGTAGGGCACAAGTAGTACAGCCGCCTTACCGGAGACTCTGGAGAAGGCGACGATCGCCGCCACCACCGCGACCCCGAGGAAAACTATCTCCACCAGCGCCCACCCCGGAGCCCGTCCCCCGAAGAACACCCAAGACCACAGCACATTCAATGCTAGTTGCGTCCCGAACAGGATGCGCGATGCCCTCCACGCGCCGGCGTTCTCGTCTCCATGACGGGAGGCTATGTACATGGAGGTCCCCATCATCGCGTAGAGCAGCGTCCAGACCGGACCGACTACCCAGCCCGGCGGACTGAACGAGGGTTTCTCCAGTTCCGGGTACCAGTTCTCCAGGCTGTCGAAGGTAGGTAAGCT
>JBARZM010000077.1:0-44038 GCA_049650095.1 Rubrobacteraceae bacterium
CTTCGTAGGAGGCGAAAATGTCCTCCATCGTATCGAGCCCCGCCCGCCGGAGGGCCTCGGAGTAGGCGATGCCGCTTGGCACCCGCACGTTGTCTTCGAGCACCACGTACTCGCCGGAACCGAGATGGACGAGGTCCGGGCCGTAGACGTGGATCGGGCTCGGGACCGATGGGACCGGCAGGCGGGCTTCCCGGTAGAAGACGCTGCTCTCCACTATCTGCCGGGGAACCACAGGCTGCTCACCGTTGTACAGGTCCGTGAGCCAGGCGTTCAGCGCCTTCCCGCGCTGCAAGACGCCGGCGGATATCTTCTGCCAATGGTCTTTGGGTATGATCCTGGGCAGCCAATCCGCCGGCAAGACACGCTCTTTACCGCCCTCTTCCTCGGATAGCGGGAAGGTTGCGCCAAGCTCTCGCAGCCGCTCTCTGGCGGCCCCGGAAAGCCTGGTGAACTCTTCGTCCCCGAGGCGCTCTATGGTTTCCATGAGGGGCGCGTAGGACTCCCGGGGTTCGCCGGCATCGAAGACTTCGTTGTAGTGAGATGGCCTAGTTTTCATCGGCGCCCGCTTTCGCGGAGGTCGTCTTTTGACGGTTTTGGAGGTAGTGGATCTGCTCCTCCAGCTCGTCGCAGGCCTCGCGCACGATCCGGAGTCCGGTATCTTGGGAGACCTCGACGCCGAAGTCTTCGAGGATTTTCGTTTCCGGGCACCGGTACTCGCCATCCGGCTTGAGGTTCTTCAAGTCCTCCGCTTCAATATTGGCGAACTCGAGGATCGAATCCAGATAGGCGACGACCTCGGTGCTCGCCGCGCCCAGAGTAGCCGCCTCCCGGAAGAGGTCTACGTCCAGATCCTCGAACCCCGGCACCAGCAGACTCCGTCCTTCCACCTCGAAGGTCATAAGGCCCGCGACCGGCGTTACGGTCAGGTCCTCTTCGGCGACCCTCCGGGCGACGGCCCGGATGAGCGCGGAGGTCTCCAGGACGACCGCCGGGTAGCCGGAGTCTATGCCGCGAAGCTCGACCGTACCGTGACCGTTGAGCCGGACCGGGTTCCAGGCCGCGTCGAGCATCCCGTCGCCCGCCTCGAAGAACAGCCGCCGCCCTACGCCGGCCCGGTCCATCGCCGAGAGCCAGGCATGGTAGCGTCCGAACTGCAACTCGACGAGTCTCTCGGCGTCCTCCGCGTACGGCCGTAATCCTCCCACCTCCTCAAGCTCTCCGTAGAGGCCGTAGGGGGCGAGCCTCGGGCTGCCCCGGTAGTAGGCGGTGCGGGCCGCTATCTCTGTCATGCGGCCTTCGTAGAACGGGCAGGCTTTGGTGAGGGCGATGATCGCCGGGTCCAGCGCCGTCGCCAGGTTGTAGACGTTCAGCAACTCCCGGCGGTCTTCCGGCGGGCAGTCGTAAGCTACGCCGACCCGCTCGTCGATGGCCTCCGGCGCGACCTCCAGGTGCAGGTGTACCCCGGCGCAGCGTCCGGCGTGGAGGAATTTCTCCGGCCCCAGTGTCCGGGACTGCAGCCGGTAGTGGTCCGCTTCGCGCAGGATAGGTGTGATCCGCAACGGGTAAGTAGCCAGGGGATAGAGACGAAGCCCTATCTCCTTCGCGGCCCGGAGGGCGGTCTCGACGCTGGTCAAGTAGGCTTCGGAGAGGTCTTCCAGGGAGGCGGCCGGCGGCGTGCTGACCTCTACCAGGTTCTTCACGCACTCCGGCGCGAAGTTCTCCGGGTCCAGACCCGCTTCACCGGCGATCTCCCAACAGCGCTCGAGAAAATCATCCGCCCGGTCGGAGACGACTCCATCGCCGTCCACGAGGAAGAATTCCTGTTCCAGTCCCATGCGGCGTTCCTGCAAATCGCGCTCCTCCGGTCTTCGGCGTCGGATAAATCTACTATCGCAGCCTCGTACATGCAATTGGCCCGATGGAGGAAATTGTATTTTGGGAAATCCTTCGAGGACTACGGACGGGTGCCGACCTGGCTGCCGACCCACACGTAACCGTCGGTCCAGACCTCGCGCTTCCAGATGGGGACTACCTCTTTGATCCGCTCGATGGCGTACCGGCTGGCCTCGAAGGCCGGGCCTCTCCGGGGGGTGGCGACGACTATGGCGACGCTCGCCTCGCCGGGGTCTACCCGGCCCAACCGGTGGACGATCGAGACGTGGCGCGTCTCCCAACGTTCCGCTATCTCCACCCCGATCTCCGCCAGCTTCTTCTCGGCCATCGGGCGGTAGGCCTCGTACTCCAGGTACTCGACCTTCGCGCCGGAGGTCTCGTCCACCCGCGTGGTGCCGACGAACGTCGAGATAGCGCCGCAGTCCGGGCGTTGGGCGGCGACGGTCATGGACCCGATGTCTATCGGCCCGTCGACTATGGCGAACGCGCTATCTATAGGTATCATCCACCGGAGACCGGCGGCAGCACCGCGACCTCGTCTCCGGGTTGGACGGGGGCGTCGCCCCGGGCGTACTCTTCGTTGACCGCGAAGGCCAAAGTTTCGCGCATGGGATGTAGACCGGGGTACATCTCGGCCAGCAGGGGCCACAACTCTTCCAGGGTGGTAGCCCCGGACTCTACTTCGGCCTCCCGGGTGCCGGCCCGGTCCGCCGCCGCCCCGAATAGCCGTATTTTTATACTCTCCAAGCTCATACCTCCGGTTCCGGGACGTACTCCGCCCCGACTACTACTTTGAGCGCCCGGGGCATGATAATAAATTCCACGGGCGACCGGCCTATAACCTCGCCGTCCACGGTGAACTCGAACTCAGAGGGCTCGGTCTCTACCCGGATCTCCTTCGCCCGGTCGAAGTAGACCCCGCTCCGGTCGAGGTAATCCGATCCGGCGAGCGCCCCGGGGGCCAGCGCGAGCATCTCCGGCAGGCCCACATCCTCGATTACCACCAGATCTATGAGCCCATCTTCGGGGTTGGCCCTCGGCGCCGCCGGCCAGCCTCCACCGGCGTAGCGTCCGTTGCCAACGGCGACGTTGATGGCCCGTACCCGCCGCTCTTCGCCGTCGAGGGTGAGCCGCATCTCCTGAACTTCGAAGTCCCGCGCCACTTCCAGCGCCGACATAAGGTAGGCCATCTTCCCCCAACGACGCTTCGTTTCGTCGTCGGCTTCGTCGGTCGTCCGGGCGCCCACCCCGCCGGTCGCCACGTTGATCAGGAACCGGTTCTCGTCGGCTTCGTGACGGACCCGGATGATGTCCAGTTCGCGAACCGAATTTTCCCGAATCGTTTCGATGGCGCCCTCTCCGTCTTCGGGTACGGCGAGGGTGGAGGCGAGGTCGTTTCCGGTGCCCATCGGCAGGAGAGCCAGGGTAACGGAGCCGGGAAATCCCGCGCGTCCGAGGCCGTTTACGACCTGGGTGACCGTGCCGTCCCCGCCGGCCACTACGAGCAGCCCTTCACCCCATTCCCAAGCCGCATTCTCGGCTTCTTCGGCGCTGCCGGTCTCGATCCACTCTAGTTCGTAGCCGTCGAGCTTGCGGCGCACCTCCTCGGGGTCGAAACCGTCTCCGCCGGAGGCCGGGTTGTAGATCACGCGCGCCTTTGTCCTGGATTTCGCCATCAACCACCTTTGGTGTTCGTACGAGGCCGTTTACGGTAAGGCCCTGAATATAACAGAAGGTTCAGGAGGCCCGAAGCCCGTACGCCGGACCATCGGTCGGCCTGGAGAGCTGATCCACCGGCATCCACACTTCACGGCCGCTGCCGAGTTTTACCACCACGTTCCGCCCGTTTTCGGAGACGTAGCCGACCTCGCCGGGGCCTTCGGGGGTTGCGACCCGCTCTCCGGTGGAGATGTCGCCCAGGAATGCTTTTCTCAAGGCCGCCACGTAAGCCAGCGCCAGCGAACTACCGAGGTGCGCCCCCTCGTCCCGACGGTCGGCGACGAGGATGCCGGCGATCCGGTAAAGGTTCGCCCGGGAGACCTGGGAGATCAAAGCCGCCCGCACGGCCTGGCGCACCAACCCGGCCTCGAACTCCGAATAACGCTCGCCGCTCCGACCCAAAATGCCCATTACCCGGGGAAACGCCCGCCCGACGGCCTCCTCGACCGTCAGGCCGTTGACGCCCCGCTCGTAGACGTGCGGGTCCAGACGCTCGCCTTCCCGCCTTCGTGGGACGCTCAACCAATCCTGCCGGGACTCTTTCTGTGTATTCTCCATGACACGATTATACCGCCCAAAACATCTTTTTCGACGGTGAATTTCCTGCAAATAACGGGTTTGGGCTTCACGTGTGGCATAGGTTTTCGGGATGGAAACGAGGCTTTGCGGCGAGGGTGTAGACTAAAAGAAAGCGACGAGTTGGAGGTGTGATGGGTTCGGGGGAGTTTCTGGAGCGGTTGAAGCGAGAGGTGATCTCTCACCCCGCCTTGGTCCATCCTTTTCTGGAGCGTTTCGGGGACGGGGAGGCCGATACGGACGGTGTCCGGGAGTTTGCCATCCAGTACTACCGGCACGTCCGGGTAAGCCGGCTATACCTGGCGGCCCTTATCTCCAATTGCCGCGACGACGAACGGCTCCAGCTGGCCCTCGCCGAGGTCTTGGTGGACGAATACGGCCATTTGAACCCCGAAGAGACGCACCCCGCCCTCTATCGTCATTTTCTGCGGGCGCTGGACATAGACGAAGAAGAATGGGGCGCCCCCCGGACGCTGCCGGAGATAGAGTCCTATATCAGCGTCCACTACGAGCTGTGCCGGCATCCGGACGTGCGGCTGGGGCTCGGGGCGATGGGGCCGGCGAGTGAGTGGCCGGTGCCCCCGATCTACGTCCGCCTGACCGAAGGCTTGAAGAAATCCGCCGGCGTCGCCGAAGATGACCTGGAGATTTTTACCAGCCACGTGACCATGGACGTAACCCACGCCCGCATCATGATGGAAGCCCTCGCCCCCTACGCCGAGGATGAAGAGGGACAGCGCCGGGTGCGGGAAGGCGCCGTGCGCTCGCTCGACGCCCGTTCCATAATGCTCGACGGTCTTTACCGGGCCGTCTTCCGGGAGCCGGTTCCGCTGGCGGGGATTGTCCGGGTACCGGCCGCCGGAGAGTAAGTGCCGGAGCTCCCAGAGGTAGAGACTATAAAGGAAGACCTGCGGGAGTTGGTCGCTGGTTCCCGGATAACGCGGGCCGAGGTGCTGGAGCCCGGCCTCGTCGAACAGCCCACGGTGCAAGAGTTCACGCGGTGCTTGGAAGACGTGCGGATAACCGGGGCGCGGCGGCGGGCGAAGCATCTCATTGTGGAGTTGGAGTCAGGGGACTCGCTGGTGTTTCAGCTCAAGATCGGGGGTCAGTTGCTTCTCGCGCCGCCGGTCGAGGAACCGGCGTCGGCGCCCATGATGGTCCTGCACCTGGACAAAGATCGCAGGCTCTTTCTGCGGGACGAAACTCATTTCACGCGGGCGCGGCTCCTGAACGAGGAGGAGTTAGAAGAAAGGCTCTCCTCCCTGGGACCGGAGCCGTTCGGCGAAGAGTTCAGCCCGACGTACCTGCGAGAATCCATCGGCGCGCGAAGAGCCCAGATAAAGCCGCTGCTCCTGGACCAGAAGGTCGTCTCCGGCATCGGGAACATTTACGTGGACGAGATCCTCTACGACGCCCGGCTCCATCCGCGCCGCAAAGCCAACACGCTTTCGGACGGGGAGTGGGAGGCGCTCTACGAGGCGATTCGGGAAAACCTGGCGGCGGGCATCGAGCATCGGGGGACTACGGTGCGGCTGTATAGGGACGTGCTGGACCGTCCCGGTTCACACCAGGATCACCTGCGCGTCTTCGAGAAGCACGGGGAGCGGTGTCCGGGATGCGGGGGAGTGGTGGTGCGGGAGAAGGTCGGCGGGCGGCCGACGCACTACTGTCCGGCCTGCCAGCGTGAAGAGGGTGATCCGGGGTATGATATGAAGTTAGAGTTTTAGCGGAAGGCTTGAAAGGAGCTTCAGGTGGCGGACAAGTTCGATCTGGTAGTAATCGGTGGAGGTAACGGGGGGTATATACCGGCGATTCGGGCGAGCCAGCTCGGGATGAGCGTGGCGCTTATCGAGAAGCGCGAGGGCGGACATCTCGGCGGGACGTGCCTCAACCTGGGATGCATCCCGACCAAGGCGCTCTTGCACAGCGCGGGCCTGATGAACGAGTTCAAGCACGCCGAGCAGTTCGGCATCATGGCCGACGGCGTGGAGCTCGACTACTCGAAAGTAACCGGGCACAAGGAACAGGTCATGGGCACGCTTCGCAAGGGCGTCTCGGGCCTGATGAAGAAAAACAAGATCCAGGTCTACAACGGGACCGGCAGCTTTATGGAGCCCAAAAAGATCAAAGTAGAGACCGAAGACGGCGAGGAGGAGCTAGAGACGGACAACGTGCTCATCTCCACGGGCTCGGCGGTCAAGAGCCTGCCGGGACTGGACTTCGACGGCGATAAAGTCCTATCGAGCGATTACGTTATCACCGAGATGGACAGCATCCCCGAGTCGATCATTATCCTCGGCTCCGGCGCCGTGGGCGTCGAGTTCGCCAGCATGTTCAACGATTTCGGCGCCGAGGTTACGGTGGTCGAGATGCTGGACCGCATCGTGCCGCTCGAAGACCCGGAGATCTCCGCCGAACTGCAGAAAGAGTTCGAAAACCGCGGCATCAAGGTCCTGACCGGCACCCTGGCCGACCCCGAGAGCCTGGAGAAGACCGACGACGGCGTGAAGATAAAGATCTCCGCCGCTGGAGACCAGGATGAGTCCGAGGGTGAGGGCGGCAGCTACGGCGGCGAGGAACCTCCCACCGGCGAGGGCGAGGGTGACGGCGACACACTGGAAGCAGAGTGCATGCTGGTCGCCGTCGGGCGCAAGACCGTTACCGAAGAGCTGAACCTCGACGTTACGGACGTGGAGTTGAACGACAACGGCACCATTCCGGTAGACGGCTACGGACAAACCGCCGCCGATGGTATCTACGCCGCCGGGGACGTAATCGGCGGCTACTGGCTGGCGCACGCCGCCGGACACGAAGGCATAACCGCCGTGGAGCACATGGCCGGGGAGAACCCGATGCCCATGGACCAGACGCTCGTCCCGCGGGTAACCTTCTGCCGGCCCGAGGTAGCCTCGTTCGGCCTCTCGAAGGCCGAGGCCGAGGAAGAAGGGTACGAGGTCAAGGAGTCCAAGTTCCCCTTCCGGGCCATCGGCAAAGCCCTCATCGAGGGAGAACCAAACGGCTTCGTGAAGGTCGTCTCGGACGCGGAGACCGACGTGCTGCTCGGGATGCACGCCATCGGCCCGAAGGTGACGGACCTGATCACCGAGGGCGTCTTCGCCAAGCTGGTCGAGGGTACGCCGCAGGAGATCGGGATGACCATCCACCCGCACCCGAGCCTCTCCGAAGTCATGGCCGAGGCCTCGATGGCCGTCGATGGCCACGCCATTCACATGTAGGAGACGTAAAGCTACGCCCGCGGGTCCGGTCAACCTCTGGTCCGCGGGCGTAGAATTACAGCGAAGTCTCCGCCGTGGGTTAATATATCGCTGAAGCATTACTGAAGAGAAACCGAGAAAGAGGAGAGCGGTGGCTCGCAGACAGATCAACCTAAAAGTCCTGGACGACGGCACCAAGACCTTCGAGGTGCGCCATCGCTGGGAAGATAAGCCCGTACAAACCCCGCCGGACGACGTCCCGACGGAGTATCTTGCTTTCAAGCAAGAAAAAGGCAAGCACGGTCGCCCCGACTGGCTCAAGGCCCGGGTCCCCGACGGCGAGACCTACAAAGAGATAAAAGACACCATGCGCGGCCTCTCGCTGCACACCGTCTGCGAGGAAGCCCGCTGCCCGAACATTGGGGAGTGTTGGAACAACCGGACCGCCACGTTCATGATCCTGGGCAACGTCTGCACCCGCTCCTGCGGCTTCTGCGCCGTCCTGACCGGCAAGCCGACCGAGCTAGATATAGACGAGCCCTACCGAGTCGCCGACGCCGCCAAGCAGATGGGCCTCCGCCACGCCGTCATCACCTCGGTAAACCGCGACGAACTGGCCGACGGCGGGGCCTCGATCTTCGCCGCCACCATAGAAGCCATAAAAGAAGAAGTCCCCGAGTGCGCCGTGGAGGTCCTTACCCCGGACTTCAAGGGCAACCGGGACGCCATAAAGACCGTTATAGACGCCCGGCCCGCAACCTTTAACCACAACATAGAAACGGTCCCGCGCCTCTACCCGGCGGTTCGCCCGCAGGCCAAGTACAAGCGGTCCCTAGAAGTCTTGCAGCACGCCAAAGAGCTAAACCCAGACGGGCTAACCAAGAGTGGCTTCATGGTCGGTCTTGGTGAGGTGGAAGAAGAGCTTCACCGGATCATGCGCGACCTGCGCGAGCACGACGTGGACATCCTGACCATCGGCCAGTACCTGCGTCCCTCGGAGAACCACCTGCCGATGAGCCGCTACTACACGCCCAAGGAGTTCGCGCTGCTGAGGCGTTACGGCCTGGACGAGCTAGGGTTCAAGCACGTCGAGAGCGGGCCGCTGGTCCGCAGCTCGTACCACGCCCACGAGCAAACCGCCGACGCCCGCAAGAACGAAGTCGGCGCGGGCGTCTAGGAACGCTCCACGGTCCGCAGTGCGACTTGTTTTTCGGGTACACGCTATACAGCGTATTTTCCGGCGGCAGGTCAGCAACGAGGATGTGCGTTACGTGCTGGAGACGGGAGAGATGATTCAGGACTACCCTGAAGACAAACCCTATCCGAGCCGACTCGTTCTGGGTTGGCGGGGATCGGCGCCGATCCCCGTGGTGGCCGCCGACAGTACGGAGAGCGACGAGACGTTCGTGATAACCGTATACGAGCCGACGTTGGATCTTTGGGAGACTGGCTTTAGAAAGAAGAAAATCCTTTGAGCTGTGCTGTGTGCAAACAGGGAGAGCTAGAGCACGGAACCGTTACTGTGACCTTGGAACGGGACGAAATGGTTCTGGCGTTCCGTAAGGTCCCGGCTACGGTGTGCGAGGTATGCGGGGAAGAGTACATTGACGAGGAAACTACTACTCAACTGCTCTTAGCCGCTGAAGAAGCCGCTGAATCCGGGGTTCAGGTAGATATACGCGAATATGTTGCAGCCTGATCCTACAAAATCCAGGTCCGATCTCGAAGTCCGGCGTTTGCCGAACCTCGTGCCGTATGCTGAGGCCTGGGATCTGCAGAAGGAACTGGTCCGGCTCCGGAAGAAGGATGAGATAGGCGACACCCTGGTTCTTCTGGAACACCAGCCGGTATTTACGGTGGGCAAGGCGGCGAGCGATGCTTCGAACCTCGGGGCGGGGGAGGAATATCTGCGGTCTCTTGGCGCGGAGGTTTTCTGGAGCGACCGCGGGGGGGACGCGACGTTCCACGGGCCGGGTCAGGTCGTCGGCTACCCGATACTGCGTCTCAAAGTGCGCGACACCCACAAGTATTTGAGGGACCTGGAGGAAGTAATTATCCGGGTGCTCGGAGATTACGGGTTAGAGGGTTGGCGGCATCCGGACTACACGGGGGTGTGGGTCGGGGAGTGCAAGGTCTGCGCCATCGGGGTCAAGTTTTCGTCCGGTTGGATCACCTCCCACGGCTTCGCCTTTAACGTGGGCCCGGACCTTTCCTGGTTCGATCTCATCACACCCTGCGGCATCCGGGAGTTCGGCGTAACGAGTTTGGAAAAAGAACTGGCGGGAAAGATACCGTTGAATGAAGTCGAACACAAAATAGTCGAACATTTCCTGCGAGTATTCGGCTAACGTAGACAGCCAACCTGAGCAACAGAAGAGGAGGCCAAAGATGGCGCTGGGAATAGCGAATGTCTGGATGCCGGTCGAAGACACCGACCGGGCGGTCGAGTTTTACGAGAATACCCTGGGCTTCTCCCAGGTAAAGCGCGACGGTGACTGGGCAGAATACGAGGTGGAGGGCATGAGGATCGGCCTGAACGGCCGGGAGCCCGGAGGCGCCGGCGTGGACGGAGGACCGGTCCTGACCCTCCAGCCCGGCGAGGGCATCGAGGCGGCGGTCGAGGACCTCAAGAGCCGGGGCGTGGAGTTCCCCGGTGGCATCTCCGACCACGATTGGGGCCGGGTCGCCACCTTCAAAGATTCCGAAGGCAACGAACTCCAACTCTACGAACCACCCCAAAGCTAACCTGGATAAACTCAAGTAAATTTCAGGGCTAAAGTCCCCCGACGGGCTCGCTGATAACCAGCCCAGTCCGGGGGATTTGGTCCTGCAAAACCCTGGCCGGACTACCGTACTCCCGGGGCGAAAACCGTATCGCCATCCGCCGGATCATCCTCCGCACCGCGAAAGGCCCTGGGCCGGCGGGAGTAGGCCCTTACTACGGACCCGGGCGCATAAGGCCGGCAGGGCGATGCGCTAGACGGGACCCTCCGCGCCACTATCCCGAACGCCAGGGTCAGAGGTGGGAAGGGGATGAAATTGGCGGCGAAGAGCCTGTCTTCGCCGCCGGGAATAGGTAAGGTTTTATTGGGAGGGTTAGGTCAGACGCTGCGTCCGACGACGGCGCGGTAGATCGCCAGGATTATAACGGCGCCTATGACGGCTATAAAGAAGCTCCCGAGGTCGAACTGCGTGTATTGGGCCCTTCCGGTGAGGAGTTCGTAGAGGAACCCTCCGAGAAACGCGCCCGCTATGCCGATCAACATGGTGACTATGCAGCCGCCCGGGTCCCGGCCCGGCATGACCACCTTTGCTATTATGCCGGCTATCAGGCCGAACACTATCCAAGACAAAATGCCCATCTATACTCCTCTATGTTGGTAGACGATCTTAGACATCATATACCGTGTTTCGCCGATTATTAACCACGGGTAACCCCTCGTACGAAGACGAACCCCCGAAGTTGCGCCGGGCGGCCCGCATCCGGGCAACGACGGTATCGGAGAACCTGGCCGAAAAAGTTGAGGGGTTGGCGGCGCACGTACTGCCGGGAGATCGTGGCGCGGGTAATGGATGTCTTTGCTCTTGGCCGCCGTTTTCCACCGGCCCGGCAACCCCGGCGCGACGGAATGCGCCATAGCCGGCGGCGCCTTCTACTACCTCCACCGGGGTACCAACTCGTCGCGTAAGAACTCCAGGGGCCAACGCCCCCGCGACCCGGGCCTCTACGCCGTTTGGTAGAGGTCCAGGTCGGCCTTCATGACCATCTCGTTTTCGTCGCGGCGTACCCGGAAGCCGAGGTTCTGGCTTATATGCTGCATTACCCGGTTCTCGAAGAGGATGTCGGCGGTGATGTGGTTTAGGCCTTCTTCCCGTCCGACTTCCAAGAGACGCTTCAGGAGTTGGGTGCCGAGACCCTGGCGCTGGAAATCGTCGCTGACGAGTATAGAGAACTCCGCCTCCTCGGGCGCGTTGCCGGGACGGCTGAGGCGCCCGACGCCCATGATCTCGCGCTCTCCGGTCTCGGGGTTCTGGCGTTCGGCGACGAGGGCCATTTCCCGGTCGTAGTCTATGAAGCAGATCCGGGTGAGCCTTTCGTGGGCCGTGCGCTGGCTGAGGTTCATCATGTGGAAGTAGCGCATGTAGATGCTCCGGTCGGAGAGCGACTCGTGGAACTTGACTATTAGCGGCTCGTCCTCGGGCCGGATGGGGCGCACGAGCATGGGCGTGCCGTCTTGCATCTCTTCCGGCCACACGTACTGGGTAGGATACGGTCGTATCGCCGGACGGGGCAGGTCTTCTTCCCGGGTTTCCGGATCGTGCAGCACGATGCGGGCGTCGAGGGCGGTTAGGCCCTCGGGAGAGGCGAGCAACGGGTTTATGTCGAGCTCGGAGATCCAGGGTAGCTGAACCACGAGCTGCGAGAACCGCACCAGCAATTTCTCTAGCGCCGCCGTATCGACCGGAGCCCGGCCGCGCACGCCCTTGAGCGCCTCGGAGATGCGGGTCTGCTCGATGGCCCGGCGGGCGAGCGTGGTGGTGAGCGGCGGCAACGCCAGCGCCCGGTCCTTATAGACCTCGACCAGGCTGCCGCCGGAGCCGAAGAGCACCACGGGCCCGAACTGCGGATCGAAGCTGCTGCCCAGTATCAGCTCGTAGCCATCTAGCGAGACCATCGGCTGTACCGTGACCCCGGAGAAGTGCTCTTCCCCGAAGCTATCTTGGATGTTCCGCCCCATTTCCTCGTAAGCCGCCCGGACTTCGGATGCGTCCTTCAAGTTTAGCTGGACGCCGCCCACGTCGGTCTTGTGGGTTATGGTCTCGGAGTTGAGCTTCAGGACGACCGGATAACCCATCGAATCCGCTATCTCGGTGGCGGCGTCCGCGCTTTGGGCGACCCGGGTCTCGACGGTTGGGATCCCGTAGGCGGAGAGGAGTTCCTTCGCCTCGAACTCGGTCAGGATGGTGCGGCCGGCGTCGCGGACGTCCTCGATTATCTCTTCGGCCCGCTCGTGGTCCACGACCACGCCGTTTGTGTCGGTGGCGAGCTCGGGCGTCTCGTAGATGCCGCGCAGGTTGTAGTTGTAGCGGTACATGTTGGTGAACGCCTTGGCCGCGGTATCCGGGTAGTCGAAGGTCGGGATGCCGGCCTGGTTGAGTATGGCCTTGCCGGCCGCGACCTCGTCACCGCCCATCCAGCTCGCGAGCACGGGCTTTTTGGTTGCTTTGGCGTAAGGCACCAGCGCCTCGGCGGTCTCGGTGGGGTTGGTCATGTCCTGCGGCGTCAGGACGACCATGAGGCCGTCGCTTTCGGGGTCTTGGGCGGCAATTTCTAAAGTCTTGGCGTACCGTTCCGGGTCCGCGTCGCCGAGCACGTCTATGGGGTTGCCGTGGCTCCAGGGCGCGGGGAGGAGGTCGTTTAGCGACTCCATGGTCTCCGGGGAGATCTCCGCCAGCTCTCCGCTGTTTTGTATGAGCGTGTCGGTGGCGAGCACGCCGGGGCCGCCCGCGTTTGTCACGATGGTGAGGCGGGGACCCTTCGGGCGCTGTTGCTTGCCCAATATCTCCGCCATGTTGAATAGCTCGGAGATGTCGTTCACCCGAAGCACGCCGGAACGCCGGAACGCGGCGTCTAGCACCTCGTCCGAGCCGGTGAGGGAGCCGGTGTGGGAGGCAGCGGCCTTTCCGGCGGCCTCCGTGCGGCCGGCTTTTATGACGATGATCGGCTTTGTGAGGGCCACCTCGCGGGCCGCGGACAGGAAGGACCGGGCGTCACCGATGGATTCCATGTAAATGACGATGCTCTTCGTCTTCGGATCGTCGCCGAGGTAGTAGATCAGGTCTCCCCAATCCACGTCCATCATGGACCCTACCGACACGAACGCCGAGAACCCGACGTTTTCCTGGAAACTCTGGTCCAGGATCGCGGTTAACAGCGCCCCGCTTTGGCTCAGAAAACCAACGCTGCCGGGCCTGGCTATGGCCCCGGCGAAGGTGGCGTTGAAGTTGGTGTTGGGGCTCATCACGCCCAGGGAGTTCGGGCCGATGATCCGCATCCGGCCGCGCCGGGCTTCTTCTAACACCCGCCGCTCTAGCTCCGCACCCTCTTCACCGGTCTCTTTGAAGCCGGCGGAGATGACGATGACGCCGCCCACGCCGGCCTCGGCGCACTCGGCCACGATGCCCGGCACGGCCGGGGCCGGGGCCACTATTACAGCCAGGTCCACCCGGGCCGGAACCTCCGAGATGCTCGGGTACGCCTTGACGCCGAGCACGTTCGGACGTTTGGAATTCACAGGGAAAACCGTCCCGCCAAACGGGTTGCTGACCAGGTTCCACATTATGGTCCGGCCCACGCTCCCCGGCCGCTCGGTCGCCCCGATCACGGCGACCGTCTCCGGCTTGAAGATAGGGTCCAGGGACTGACGCTCGTAACCTAATACGTCGTGGGCCGGGTCTGTTATGGGATTGTCTCTCTTCATCGCCATCTCCTCGCGTGGGAGTACCTTATAAAGTCTATGTTCTTAATGCATCTATATTCTTACACGAGTTAGCGGAAAAGAAGTGATTTACGCCACGTTTGGGGCCTTATTCTTGCTCAGGTTTGCTTGCGGATGATGTTTTGCATGAGGGTTTGGTTTGGTATTCGGTACAGGTATCCGTCTTCGGAGCGGACGGTGAGGGAGGCGTAGCCGAGTTCCTCGACGGTACCTTCGATGCCGTTCACGGAGATCACATCTCCCTGTTCGATGCCTTCCTGGACGTAGCGGCCGGCGGCGATGTTGCCGGAGAGCGGAACGAGGCCCTGGCCGACGGCGAGGGCGGCGGCGATCCCGATGGTGGCGAGGACGACGATGGCGAGGATGACGAGCAGGTCGGTGTTGAGGCCGAGTTGTGAGGCGGCGACGAGCGTGGCTACGGAGAGCACGGTGGCGAACACGATACGCCGGATGTTGCCCGAGCCCCGGAGTCCGGCCCGGTCGGATTCCCGGGCGGCCAGTTCCGCGAGCCACCCGGCGGCCAT
This sequence comes from Rubrobacteraceae bacterium, assembly GCA_049650095.1. Lineage (GTDB taxonomy): Bacteria > Actinomycetota > Rubrobacteria > Rubrobacterales > Rubrobacteraceae > SIRX01. Next base: position 14,428 of record JBARZM010000077.1, read on the forward strand.
TACGCCGGCGATCATGATGGCGAGAGCTACCAGCGCCTTACCCGAGAGGTTGACGAGTTGGCTCGTTGCGTTCTCCAGGGAAGAGAGGCCGAGGATGCTCAGGGCGCTCGCGATGCCTACCATGATCATACCGAGGAACAGCGCGAACCCGAGCAGGCGCGAAGGGCCGCCGCTGTAGCCGAGCTTCCAGAGAGAGTCCGAGGCGCCGGTCCGCTCGAAAAGTGAATCCAGGCCCAGGTTTTCTAGGGCGCGGGTCGCCAGCCGCTGGAGGACTATCGCCAGGAGGAGAATCCCCAGCAACACGCCCACGGCCCCGACGAGCCTGGGTACGAGGTCCGTGATCGTCGTTAGCAGGCCGTTCGCGGTGTCAGACACTTCGATGCTCTCCTCCGTGAGTTTTCTACGCCTTGGCTACGCCTCCTTGGGACGGAGGCCTAGATAATAGACGAAAGCGCCGCCGTATGAACGGCCGAGACCCCCGAAGAATTCTTCCGTGCCGCGCAGGAACGCCGAGATGTAAGCCCGCCGGACCGCGTGGTTGATGACGGCCTGGGGCGCTTCGGGGGATTCCTGGCCCATGACCGAGAGCAAAACGAGCATCCGGGTATAAGACTCGACCAACCGGGGATAATCTCTATTTTCGAGCAGCAGCCGCTCCGCCTCGCGGGCTTCGTCACCCTCCAGCTCACCGGCGGCGTAAGCCCCGATCTTCTCCAGCGCCTCCCAGCGTTTCTCTGTGATCTCCCAGGTCATGCGCCGTGACCGTTGCCGGGTCTGTCAAGACCGTTGCTGGTTTCCTCGTCGGACTTGCCGGCGAGCAAAACCAGCAGCGCCGCCCGGCCCCGGGAAGCCCAGACTTTCGCCGTCCCTTCGGGGATCTCCAGGATCTCGGAGATCTCCCGGTATCCCAGGTCCTCCAGGTGGTGCAGCACGAGCGCGGCCCGGTGCTCGGCCCGGAGCGACTGGAGCGCGATGAGAAGCTCGTCTTTGCGTTCGCGGCTGAGGGTCGTGGCTTCGGGGTTGCTCTCGAAATTCCCGTCCAGTTCGGGCAAGAGTGGAAGCTCGTCTCGCAACTCCCACCGGTCCCGGCGGAGTTCTTTTTCGCGGATGTTCAAACAGGTATTCATGGTTATCTTGTAGAGCCAGGTGCTGAACGAACTCTCACCCCTGAACTCGTTTATGTTCCGCCAGACCTTCATCCAAACATCCTGGCTCGCATCTTGGGCCCCGCCGCTCCCCAACATGCGGAGCGCTACCCGGTATACGAGCGACGAGTGCTCCCGGACCAATTCCGAGAAAGCCCGCGCGTCCCCCCGGGCCGCGGCTTGGTAAAGATTTTCGTTGTTTGGGCTCAGGACCGCACGCTATCTTGAGGGTCGCGAGGATCGGTCTGTAAAGAGACGATTCATGAAGACCTCTAAAGTAGCAGTAATTCTCCCCCTCTACATTACACCAAAATGTGTAAATACGCGAGTTTCGACCGGGAACCGGACGTACGCTGTAACTGATCCGGGGTTCCATCGGTCAAACAGGTTAATGGAGGCCAGGCAAAGGGAACCCGAAGGGGGTCCGTCATAGGCCGGGGAATACTACTGAAAGTGGTGTAACCGTGTACGAGATAACAGTACGGAGTTCGGGCGACGGTAGCATGACGATAGAGTTGGGGGGGGAGTTGGATCTCACGTCGGCCGCCGAGTTGCGGTCCACGCTCGATAACGTGGCGAGCCTCTGCAAGCGGACGACCGTAGACCTCTCCGGCGTAACCTTTCTCGACCTGCAATCCACGCGCGAACTAGCCGTGAGGTCTCACCTCTACGCCCACCACCTGACCCTCGTAAACCCCTCCTGGCAGGCCCGCGCCAGCGTAAAAGCCTGCAAGCTGCAAGATTGGGTCCGTTTCGGGCGCCCGGCGGAGAAAACCCTGGAGAAAGCAAGCTAGCCCGGCCCCTCACCCTCCCGCCGCAACCTTCCACGCAACATACCTCCGAGCGCGCCGCGTCGTCAACGCCGGGCGTCCCCGATCGGGCCGTACGTATAGGAATACTCCCGTCACCCGGGCATGGAAGCCCCGTTGCGGTGGCGCAGGTCTTACGATTACAAGGAAACCCTTTTATCAGCGGGATTCCTTCCTGTGGCAACCCGTCCTCTCGGGTTTGGCATTCCTCCTGGTTGTGGGCCTGTTTCGAGATACAAAAAGCGGCCAGCCTCCAGGCCGACCGCCAATGTCCGACAGCTAATAGCCAACAGCCAAAAAACATCCGATTCTAAGCCGCGTGATCCTCCATGTCTTCGGAGTAGGAGCCGGACCGGGCCGCGCTGTTCATCGCCGCCCGGTGGTAGAAGGCTTTTTGGGCGTCCTCCGTGTTGGAGTTATCGCCGCCCCAGATTTCCATCGGCGGCTCTTGCAGCGCCCGGGCGTAGGAGAAGCCAAGCTCCCACGGCAGGTCGTCGTACATCTGGTTCATCGCGTTCAAGTGCTGCGTCGCCTGGAGCTGGGTCTGGCCGCCGGAGAGGAAGACTATCCCGGGCAATGCGGCGGGCACGCTTCTCTTGAGGCATTCGACCGTCATCCGGGCGACCTCCTCGACACCCGCTTGCCGGTCCGCCCCTTTGCCGGAGATGACCATGTTCGGCTTCAGGAGCGTGCCCGTAAGCTCCACGCCCTGCTCGTAGAGCGCCCCGAAGGTGCTCCGCAGGGTACGCTCCGTCGCCTCGAAGCACTGTTCTATAGAGTGGTCACCGTCGATCAAGACCTCCGGCTCGACTATCGGCACCAGGCCCGCCTCCTGGCAGAAGGCCGCGTAGAGGGCGAGCGCGTCGGCGTTGGCGTCGATGCACCGGCGGGTCGGGATGCCGTCGCCGATGGTAATGACCGCCCGCCACTTGGCGAAGCGCGCCCCCATCCCCACATATTCTTCGAGCCGCTCCCGAAGCCCGTCGAGCCCCTGGGTGTACTTTTCCTCCGGCGCGAGCGGCATCGCGACCGTGCTCTCGTCGACCTTTATACCGGGGATGATGCCCTGGTCGGTGAGGATTTTTATGAGCGGCGTGCCGTCGGAGGACTCCTGACGGATCGTCTCGTCATACAAGATTACCCCGGAGAGGAACTCGCCGATGCCGTCCGTCGTGAACAACATCTGCCGGTAATCCCGCCGGGTCTCCTCGGTCGATTCTATGCCCAGGGCCTCGAACCGCTTGCCGATGGTGCCGCCACTCTCGTCGGCGGCGAGTACGCCTTGCCCCGGCGCCAGCAACTCTCGGGCGGTACTCTCTAGTTTCTGAAGATCCACATCTTCTCCTTCCTTCTCGGGCCTGGTCCAAGCATAGCAAAAGTACCACGAGTCTGACCCAAAGCCCCCCGTTGCTCCGCGCCGGCGCCCGATTCGGGGGAGTTACGCTTGTAACGAAACCGAGGGGGCGTGGCGATCTCCCCGGCGCCGGTTTCTGTCCGGACTCTTGGTGTGGTACGTTGTCCCGAAGAAGCGGATGCCCGAGGAGGGATCATGGCGAACCGATTGGCGGACGAGACGAGCCCGTATCTGCTCCAGCACAAGGACAACCCGGTAGACTGGTTCCCCTGGGGCGAGGAGGCGCTGGAGAAGGCGAAGGAGGAAGACAAGCCGGTGCTGCTCTCGGTCGGTTACTCGGCCTGTCACTGGTGCCACGTCATGGAGCGCGAGTCGTTCGAGGACGAAGAGACCGCCCGCATGATGAACGAGCACTTCGTCAGCATAAAGGTGGACCGCGAAGAGCGGCCGGATATAGACTCTATATACATGTCCGCCGTCCAGGCTCTCACCAAGCACGGCGGCTGGCCGATGACGGTCTTCATGACCCCGGAGGGCGCCCCGTTCTACGGCGGCACCTACTTTCCGCCCGTCCCATCCCGGGGAATGCCCTCCTTCCAGCAACTCCTCCTGAGCCTCGCCGACGCCTACGAGAACCGCCGCGACGAGGTCCTACAAAGCGCCGAGAGCGTCCGCGACTACCTCAAGGCCGCAACCGGCGCCGCCATACCGCAATCGGCCCTCGGCCCGGAACTACTCGACGCGGCCGCCGAAACCCTGAAATCCCAACTCGACCGGCGTTTCGGGGGCTTTGGGGGCGCGCCCAAGTTCCCCCAGACGATGAACCTCGAGGTATTGCTCCGCCACTACCACCGCACCGGCGACCGGGAAGCCCTCTCCGGCGTCGAGGATACCTTGCGTAAGATGGCAAGCGGCGGCATCTACGATCAGCCCGGCGGCGGCTTCGCCCGCTACTCCGTGGACGCCCAGTGGCTCGTGCCGCACTTCGAGAAGATGCTCTACGATAACGCCCTGCTCTCCCGCATCTACCTCGAAACCTACCAGGCGACCGGCGACGAGTTCTACAAGCGCATCGCCGCCGAGACCCTGGACTACGTCCTCCGCGACATGACCTCCCCCGAAGGCGGCTTCTACTCCGCCGAAGACGCCGACTCCGAGGGCGAAGAAGGCAAGTTCTACGTCTGGACCCCCGCCGAGATACAAGCGGCGCTCGATCCGGAGGAGGCGACGCTCGCCCTCCGTTACTGGGACGTTACCGAAGCGGGCAACTTCGAGGGCAAGAACATCCTCAACGTCCCCCGACCGCCGGAGGCCGTCGCCGGCGAGTTCGGCATCTCCCCGGATGAGTTGCGGCGTAGGGTCGAGGGCGTACGGGCGAAGCTCCTCGCCGCCCGCGAGCGTCGGGTCCGTCCCGGACGCGACGAGAAAGTCCTCGCCGCCTGGAACGGCCTCATGCTCTACTCCTTCGCCCTCGCCGCCCGGGTCTTGGGCCGCGAGGACTACCGGAAGGCCGCCGAGAGAAACGCCTCCTTCCTGCTCCGAGAGTTGCGCGCCGGCGGCCGGCTCCGGCGCTCGTACAAGGATGGCCGGGCCCGGTTCAACGGCTACCTGGAAGACTACGCCATGGTCGCCGACGGGCTCGTTGCGCTCTACGAGGCGACCTTCGAGCCCCGCTGGCTGGAAGAGGCCGATTCGCTTTGCGGCGCGATCTCCGAGCTTTTCTGGGACGAGTCACGCGCGTCTTTCTACGACACCCCCGTGGACCACGAAGAGCTCGTCACCCGTCCCCGCGACGTCTACGACAACGCCGCCCCCTCCGGCACCTCCGTCGCCGCCGAAGTCCTGTTGAAGCTCGCCCTATTCCTGGACCGGGACGACTACCGGCAGCGGGCCGAGGCCGTCCTCGAAGACCTGAGCGGCGGTATGGACCAGCTCCCCGGCGCGTTCGGACGGCTGCTGGCGGCGCTTGACTTTTACCTATCCCAGCCCCGCGAGGTAGCCATAGTCGGGGAACCTGGAAGGGCGGACACCCGGGCACTCGTAGAGACTCTCTACGCCCGTTACCTGCCAAACAAAGTGGTCGCCGGGCGCGACCCGGAAGACGATGGCGCCGCCGGGTTCATACCGCTCCTCTCGGATCGTCCGGCGCGCGACGGCAAAGCAACCGCCTACGTCTGCGAAGGCTACGCTTGCCAGAGCCCGACTACGGAACCGGAAGAGTTGGCCCGGCAACTCGTAGGCCGGCCAGCCGGTTAGCGCCGGAGGCCGGAGGGCTCTGTACAGATCGGCGCCGGATCTTTTGGACCCGGCGCCGCCTGGTGTAGGCCAGGATTTATTGCTCCGGGGTTCTCTAGGGAGCCGTTCGGGCAATATTCCTCGCAGTATTGCGGACGTTGGCCTAGTTCAAGCTGGATCTCACCTGGTTGGAAACCTGTTGGATTATCCGCTTGGCGAGGTTTCCGGTAGCGTCCCTGCCGGGGCCGCCCCTCTCGATATCTTTGCCTGGCCCTCCCAACAACGCGTCTCTACCCGGGCCTCCCAAAAGACGGTCCCGGCCGCCCTGACCAAAGAGGATATCGTTGCCGGATCCCCCCACGAGGCGATCGTTGCCGGCTCCGCCATAGAGGATGTCGTTGCCTCCTCCTCCCCTTATGACGTCGTTGCCACCGAGTCCCCGGATTGTGTCGTTGCCACCGAGACCGTAGATGACGTCACGCCCGGGGGTGCCGCGAAGAACGTCGTTGCCGGGGGTGCCCTTTATGACGTTCGGAGAAGGACCGGGGTTCGGGGAAGGACCGGGGTTCGGAGAAGGACCGGGGTTCGGAGAAGGACCGGGGTTCGGGGAAGGTTGGGATGTGACCCCGATCTTGGAGAGCTCGTCGAAGGCGTTATTTCCGCTATTGCCTCCCCGGGAGCCCTGGGCGGCTTGTACCGAACCTTGTACGACGTAAGCTCCTACGGCGTCGGAGAGCGAGTAGCCTTGGGGAACGGTTCCCTTGTAGAACGCGCGTAGCGTCGTGCTGGTGCCCTGTACCCTTTCGACCCTGGAGGAGCTGGCAAACGGTATGGTGCTGCCTTGCCGGGCCTCGGGGAAGTACAGCCTGAGACCGCTGGAGTTCTCTGCCACATCCGCCGCGTCGAGCGCTTCGTCGAACTCGAACAGGAAAGAACTTCCGCTGCGCTTTACCGAAACGAGGTCCGGGTTCTCGGTCTTCGTGTTGGGCGCTATCGGTTCTGACTGGTTGATGTTGTAAGGGTTCTGGCTACTGGCGTTGTTCGGGGCCGAGTTGACTACCCCAGTGTCTACGTAGCCCCGGGCGAAGTTCGCGGGCTCTATGTCGCCGGGGAAGATCACCGTTACGACCACGTCGCCCGGGTTGTCGCTCGCGGGCTTTTGGTTGGTCGAGCCGTCGAGGGCGTCGCCGGCGTTTAGCGGCACGAGGTTGAAGTTTGCGCGGGTGCCGTTGTTGAGATAAGCCCGTTGGTCGAAGGTGAAGTCTACGCAGGTGGTGGGACGGAAATCATCTGTAAAGGGTCCCCTGCGAAAGTTGCCGACGGAGAGCAGGTCTGGGGCTTCGGTAACGCCCGAACCGTTGCCCGTGCTCCCTGCGGTATCAGGCGCCGGGCATACTTCCGCACCGGTATCTCCAACTGGGGCCTCTTCGTCGAGCTCGTTTGGGTTTTTATCGGCGTCCTGGACCGTGTTGGCGACCACGTAGCCGCCCACCGCGTCGTCTAGCGTAACGCCCTGCGGCAGGTCGTAGATAGCCCGGAGCACCGCCGGGTCGTCCGTATTCCTGACGACCGAGGAATTGTACGTGCCGGCGTCCTGCGTGTAGAACCGGAGGCCGGAGGTGTTTTGGATGACGTCCTCCTGGTTTAGCGGCTCGTCGAACGTGAAGAGCAGCTGGTCGCCGTCTTTCTGAACCGAAGTGAGGTCCGGGTCCGTGGTGATGCCGCCACCACTGACCGCCGCGGCCTGGGGTGGGTTATTGGTCGCGTCGGTTCCACCTTCAGCCCTCACGGTATTTTTGCCTACGGTGCCGCGGGCGATCTGGGCGGCGGTGATTTGCTCCTCGAACGCCAGGGTGATAGTGGTCGTTCCATCTCCGCCAACTTCCGGTGACAGCGCATTGAATGGGTCTCCGCCGTCAGTCGGCACCAGCTCGAAACCCGCGCAGCAACTGGCTATCGTGGCTGGCTGGTCGAAGGTGAAATCGACGTAGGTATCAGTGTCTCCGCCGCCGGTCCCGTTGACGTCCGCACCTTCTCTAAAATTATCGACCGAGAGAAGATCGGGGGCCTGGGTAGGTCCCGGGCCCGCCTGGGCCAGGGCCAGGTTCGGTAAGATCAACACTCCCACCACGGTTACCATTAGTCCAATAAATAACTTACTCAATGCCACGCCCTTCTCTGGTTGCTGGGTCTACTCCGATGAACTCGAGCCGCCGTTTTTTTATCGGTTTTTACAGATGAAAGAGATATCGCTTCTCCGGGAAAAACGCGCGCTGATGCCGTATAAAATCTCCTTTCTCTTTGCGGGTGCTCCGTCTGCCCCCCGGACGATAATGTCCATCCTCTCAGCCGAGGGATAAACCTACAGTAATATGAGACCCCATTGACGCCTGAATGGTTACACCGAAACTGACGACCCCGTGACAAAATCCATGCTTCCACTCGCCCGTCGACCGCGGTCCCAAAGGTAGTTGACCTGGCTGGAAGCCGAAGGCGCGGGTGCGGGTATCGTGCCCGAAAAAGAACTCGTCTTGCCGCGCACCCAAAAACAGTTTCCTGTTGGGGCAAATCTGTTTCGAGAGATGGGTAAACATTTTCGGGGCGGTGTTGGACGGGTTCGGGGGCGGCGACACTCCCCTACTCATGTTAGTTCGTCGGCCGCACCACGATAGAGGTGCGCCGGAAGCCGGCTATCTCGACCTCGGCGCCCTTCTCCATGGGGGGGAGGTCTTTATCTTCGGGGATTGCGCTCCACAACTCGCCGTGGACGAAGACCGAGCCGCCGGAGGCGCTGACCGTCTGACGGACGGTGCCGATTTCCCCGATCATGCCTTCCCGGCCCGTACTGACCCGCAGACGGCTCGTCCGGAAGATCGCGAACGTCAGGCTGACGGCGAACAGCACCAGTAAGACGACCGGCACGATGACCCACCAGGTCGAGAACCCGAAACGCTCCTCGAAGGTCAGAGGTTTCTGTACGAGGTTCGCGTTCGCCGTGTCCAGCGTCAGGCCTTTCGGTTGTACTTCTTCTCCGTCGGCGGCCTCCAGGACCGCCCGCAGATCGGGCTCGACGTACTCGATCACGCCTATATCCAAAGCTTCCGCCGCGTTTATAGCCTCGGCGTCGCGGACGGCTTTCTCGGCCCATTCGGCGTTCCGGTCGTGGCTCTCGGCGAGGCTGGTTATGAGGGCCGCCGCGTCGTTGCGACTCTTATCTCCCAAAGCCCCGGGGATGTCCTGGCCCGTAAAGGTCACCGGCGTCGCCGCCCCGGTGCGGGTGTCGGGGGCCATCGCCGCCACGTCGCTCGCCAGAAGGATAAACGTCCCGGCGCTCGCGGCCCGCGTGCCTTGCGGGGTAACGTAGACGACGATCGGGGTGTCTTCGGCCTCGTTCATCGCCCCGACGATGTCCTGCATCAGCGTTATGCTGCCGCCGGCGGTGCTCAACTCTACCGCCACCGCAGCCGCGTCGGCCTCTTCGGCCTCGGAGATCACCCGCTCCAGGTAGCTCACGGTCTTCTTGGTCAGATCGTTGTTCCTACTACCCATAGTCTCGCTTGCGTCCGCCACGAAGACTTCCGGCTTCGCCTCCTGGGCCGTGGAGAACCCTATTCCGAAGGTCGCCAAAACGAGACCGGCGAGTAAGAGAACCAGTAACGACATCATAAATCGCTTCATACACAGATGATTTTACTATCCGGCGGGGAGATGAAAGGTTAGCGTGCATACGTAATTCCAAGGAAGCGTTCTATAGTAAACCTTGTCCGACAACCTGCTTGTCGGGCAAAAGCGCGTAAGGAGAAGCGTCGAAGTACCCTCGTGCATCGGGGCCTTGGCGGTGTCGAGACCAGAAGCTTCAAGAACCATAACAAGTACGTTACGCAGAAAGGCAAGACGCTGGGGCAAGTCTTGGAGGATAATATGCGAAGACGGCGAAGCGGTAGTGGTCGAGCAAGGGAAGTCGGCATAGAGGAGCCCCAACCCACAGGAACCGGCAGAATCGGCGGAGACAGAGGCACCGGAAAGCGCGGGTCTCGGGAGGGCGTGCCTCGATGGCCGGCCGCGGTCGCGCTGCTCGCGGTTGGCGCCCTTTACGCGGCGATCTCTACCGAGCTTACACTCGGGCCGCGGCTTCTGTTTCCGGCCCTCATCGTGTTGCTGGTCGCGGCTCTGATGTCGGCCCACCTCGGCGGGCGTCACCAGCTGGCCCGCCGGTTCGCGCTCGTCCTGGTCGCGCTGGTGACCGTCGCGGTGGCCGCGAGCGCCGTGCTCTTGATCCTGGTCGCGCTGGGAGGACGGATACCCGCCCCGGCCCTCCTCGGGGACGCGGCCCTTATCTGGGTGATGAACGTCTTTACCTTCGCCGTCTGGTACTGGGAGATAGATGGCGGGGGACCAGCACTCCGCCGCAGAGACCGCCATGCCAGCGAGGATTTCCTGTTTCCCCAGATAGCGCGGGGCGGGAACGAGGCGAGCGGTTGGGCGCCGGGTTTCGTGGATTACCTCTTCCTGGCGTTCAACACCAGTACGGCCTTCAGCCCGACGGACACCGCGGTCCTGAGCCGGCGGGCGAAGGTGCTGACGATGTTACAGTCGCTCATCTCCCTCGTGGTCATCGCCGTGCTTATAGGGCGCGCCGTAAACACGTTCGCCTCCGCGCGCCAGGCTTCGGGCGGATGACGGGCAGTTCGCCGGAGACATACTCCCCCTGATAGGGCACTCTACCGCTACCGGGCGATCCTGATCGCCGCAGGAGCCCTGGTTCACCGCGGCACTCTCAACCCCGGCGAAGTCTTCTCTCCGGCATCCTCGGCGCGATAATTGGAGACCTCCAGGAGCCGTCGCTGCGCCATGCTCAGAGTCACGAGGGATCTCCCTTGCTCGTCGCCGCCCCACACTTCGTGCCGGTCGCTAGTTTGGCCCGGCACTGCTCTTCCTGTCGAGTTATCCTACACGCCTCTTGCTAGGCTCGATCATGCTCCTCGCCTCGCTCTCGCGTACGCTCCTGTACGCGCTCCCGCCTGAGGTCATCCTGCCAGCGCCGCGCGCTCTCATCCCGGTGCGGGCCGTCGCGCAGTTCTCCAAGCTGTCGGCCGGCCTCAGTTTCGAGAACTGCTTCGAGTGCGCCCTCGAACGCCTCCCCGGTCCGGGTTGCGCGGATTCCCGCCTGGCGCGCCAGAACATCTACCGCCACCTCTGACACTCTTTGGTTCTTTTGCATGTTTTGCATGGTACTTCCCTTCCCGAGATTAGCCTTCGTGTAGACTTCGCTGGCAAAAATATTCGGACCGGCGAAGCCCCTCCTGTTAGGAGTCGGCGATCACCAGCCCGCGCGACAAGCCCTGGTCGTGCCACAACGCCAGTACCCGCTGCTGTTATCCGGCCTTCCTGTACATCGTTCTTTACCTCCTACTAGAGGTACAACGTCTACGAGAGTATTGTACCACTTATTACTAAAATAAACTCCTCTCATACCTCGGGCTGACTGGCCTGGTAGTCCTCGTGAGACTCTTTCTCGTCCCGCTACTCGTCGATCAGTTGGGGGGCTTGATCTCCGCTGCACCTGACACGGCCCGCAGCGCCGACCGGCTCGCCCGCAGCCTGCTCCAGGGAGCTTCACCCGAACAGGTGATAAGCGATTTTCTCAGCCGATTGTCGGGCCGCGCCCAAGACCTTGCCCAGAACCTCCTCGGCGGGCTCGCGGGATTATAGTAGCCGTTCCGACGCCCGCCGTGCTGAGGGTCCCCTTCGATTTCTTCCGGGTCCGCCTGGATATCGAGGACTAGCGACCACGGTGGACAAGAGTCTTGGACCGACTTCGGGTGGATCTGGGCTTGCCGGTCTACCTTCTGGTGTATCTACCTGTTGAGCCGCCAGATCGCGTAGTTCAGCACCGTCGCGAAGCTCGTCCACAGCAAGTATGGCGCCATGAGAAGGGCCGCGTTCCTGGAAATCTTCGAGAAGGCCGCTATGGTAGCGGCTATAGAGACCCAGAGACAAACTATCTCCACCAGCGCCCACCCCGGGGCGCGCCGTCCGAAGAAGATATACGACCACAGCACGTTCAGGCCGAGTTGCACCCCGAAGAGAACCTGGGCGTTGCTGCGTAGATCGTCTTCCGCTTCCTACCGCTGCGAGACCAGGTAAAAGGCGATACCCATCATTGCGTAGAGCGTCGTCCACACCGGCCCGAAGTTCCATCCCGGCGGGTTGAACGAGGGCTTTTCGAGCTTCGGACACCAGTCCCTCAACCTATCTGCCGTGAAGATGCTGCCTATACCACCCGCCGCCTCGCAGGCTAACACCGATCCCACGAGCTTCGGTATGGAGTTACTATTCGCCATTGCTGCTCTTCTCTCTGTACGTTGTATACGTCGTGCTTACGAAAGGGCATGTCGGTGCAGTACCCAGGCTCTCCCCCAAGTCCCGGCAGCCGGGGACGCCTGGCACCTGTGTGAGTACTACGGGTACTACGGGCGAACCACCAACACCGGACAGTGGGCGTGGCGGACTATGGAGTCCGAGTCGCTGCCCATCAGGGCGCGACCGAGCGCCGAGTGTCCCCGGCTCCCCGTAACGATGAGCCCCACACCGAGTTCGGTGGCAAGCTCTATGACCTCCTCATCTACCCTACGGCCCATCCTCATGTGGGCATCCTCCACCCTGGCGCCGGAGTCCTCGAGCTTGCGGCGCTGCTCGTCGAGGACCGCCTGGCGCTCTTGCTTCAGGCGCTCGAGCTGGTCCGGGCTTACGTAATCGTACGCGAAGAGGAAATACTCTATCCCCACATGCACGAGGTGTAGCCCGGAGCCCGTAATGCGCGCCAACTCCGCGGCCTTCAGCGCCGCGGCCTCCGCCTCCCGACTACCATCCACGGCGGCGAGGATCTTGCCGAAGACCCGCGTGGAGCCGCCTTCTGTCCCCGGAGAGGATGACGGTTCCGGCGCCCGCGCCACCAGTACCGGGCAGTGGGCATAATGGACTACGCTGTGGGCTGAGCCCCCGATAGGGGCACGGTTCAACGCCCCGAAACTATGGCTTTCGATGACCACCAGATCCGCGTCCAGCTCCTCAGCCAGCCTCACGATCTCCCGGTCGGATAAGCCGAAGCGCTCATAGTATTCGGACACGGTTCCGCCGAGATCCGCGATCCGCTCCAGATCCGCTTCGAGTCTCTTGCGGGCCTCGGCCCGCACTTTATCCCTGAAACCCTGAATTATTTCGCTGTCAGCGATTATCGCCTGCGGGTCTCCAATTATCCCTGGCAGTATGCTGACGTTGATGACGTAGAGGTCGGAGCCGCTGGCCCGGCATATTCCCACTGCCAACTCGGTCGCGTAGTTTGATTCCTCTGTACCGTCGGTAGCCAACAGAATCTTTGTAGGAAAACCGTCCATTCGCCACCCCTTGTCTGCAATAGGCCCGATCAGTCGAGCCGCCTTTGCTCCACTACACTTAATTGTAACAAAAGTCTGTTTCCGCGGCCCAACCTGGAGCACAACGAGCGCCCGAAGAAGAAGAATCAGAGAAGATCGAAGATGATCTAAGATGCAGGCGGCTATGTCGTTGAAGCCCACCTGCGGATGGGAACCGCGGCACAGGAGATTTTGGAGCTTGCCGAGGAGATAGACACTTGGTCCGATCGTCATGGGCAGTCGCGGTCACGGCGGAATAAGGGGGCGCCAAATTACCGGGCAGATCGAGACCTTCAGAGAGTTGCGCTCGAATATCCTGGGCGTCAACCTCGCGCTGGTGGGCATCCAGCAGGGTGGCCAGACGAAGAAGGTCTCGGCCTGGACCGTCATACTGACAGTTCCAACCATAATAACCGGTATCTACGGAACGAACTTCCGGTACATGCCGGAACTCAACTGGCTGTTGGGTTATCCGTTCCGGCGACGCCGGTCCAATCTCCCACTCCAACAAAGCTCTCCCCGAGCGAGCCTCGCGATTGACACGCTTGTCGAGAGAAAAAATATGCCACGGATAGTAGTTTCGGGCGAGTTCCGGAGGCTTTCCCGAGATGCTAGAAGACAGTCCGGGGCGGTTCCTGCAAGGCTTGTGGACCCTATGTGTCCCGGGTATTAATGTGAAGTTCGCGAAGAACGCTCAGAATCCTTTAAAGTCTACCGAGCGCCTGTTCCAGATCGGAGATCACATCTCGCGGGTGTTCTATGCCGACGCTGAGCCGGAGAAGGTTTTCTTTTACCCCGAGCTTCTCGCGGCGGGCGGGGGAGAGCTCCCGGTGTGAAGCGGTCGCCGGGTGGATCGCCAGCGTGTATACGTCGCCGAGGCTCGGGGCTTTTACGCAGAGCTCCAGGGCGTTTAGGAACCGGAAGGCCGCCTCTCGCCCATTGGCTTCGCCGGTCGCCAGCTCGAAGGCGACCAGGCCGCCGCTATCCGCCAGCGTCCGGCGGGCGACTTCGTTGTCCGGGTGGTCTTTGGTGGCGGGATGGTAGACCTTGTTTATCTTCGGATGGGCGGCGAGCCAGTCGGCTATCTCCCGGGCGCTGTCGCACTGGCGCTGCATGCGGAGGGGCAGGGTCTTCAGGCCCCGCAGGCCGAGCCAGGCTTCGAAAGGACCGAGGACCCCGCCGACGAGCTTGCGAATTTGCTCGACCCCCGCGTCGTAGGGCTGTTTTGCGACGACTACGCCGGCCGTCAGGTCGCCGTGGCCGGAGAGGTACTTGGTGGCGCTGTGGACCACCATGTCCGCGCCGAGCTCCATCGGACGCTGGAGGTACGGGGTACCGAAGGTGTTGTCCACGATCAGGGCCGAGCCGGCATCGCGGGTGATCTCCGCGATGCGCCCCGTGTCGGCCACCCGTAAGAGCGGGTTGGAGATCGTCTCGATAACGACGGCCCGCGGCCTATGCTCCGATACTTTCTCCTCCAACGCCTCCAGGTCGTACACGTCCACGAAGCGAACCTCCACCCCGGCGGCCCCGAATACCTGGAGCATGAGCGTCGCCGTGGAGCCGTAGAGTTGCTCGGCGGCAAACACCGTACACTCGCCGGTGCATTCGGCCGCCGAGAGGGCCGCGTGCATGGCGGCCATCCCCGAACCGAAGGCGTAGGCCCGGCCGGACCCTTCCAGGGACGACAGCGCCTGCTCGAAAGCGGCGACCGTCGGGTTGTCGTAGCGGGCGTAACTGTAGCCCGCCTCCTCGCCGCCCAGCACCCGGTCCGTCATCTCGATATTCGGGTGGGAGAAGGTCGTGGAGGCGTAGATGGGCGTGGATATAGGGTAGTAGTCCTGCCGGGAGCCGGTCCCGTTGGCGCCGGTGCTCTCGGCCTCGGTTTTGGCCGACCGGTGTTCTCCGGAGTGGACCGCGCGGGTTTCGAAGTGTCTCGGTTTCATAGCCCCTATACTAACTTACGGGACAAATTATTTGGTAGGAGGCCACCATTGGAGAACGCGGGCAACAGGATAGATTATTTCGAGCGGATGCTGGCGGACAACCCGGACAACCCGACCGGACTTCTGGCGCTGGCCAACGAGTACGGCAAGGCCGAGCGTTACGAAGAAGAGGCGGCGGTCCTGCAACGCTACGTTGCTACCCACGACGACGAGGGAAACGCCTACGCCCGGCTCGGGGAGGTTCTCTCCCGTTTGGGGCGCCGGGACGAGGCCCGAACCGCCTACGAGATGGGTGTCGGGCAGGCTGAGAAATACGGCCACAGCGGCATGGCGGATGATCTTCGGGAGTCGCTCCGGCAAACCGGCGGGTAGGCGTACGAGGTCCGGCTCTTCGAGAGGGCGTACAAAGTTGGATTCCGGGTAAAAAGAGATACTGACGTGAGTTATTATTACCAAATAGAGATGTACGGTAATTTCGCAAGAAAAACAGTTCACCGCCGCGTGGAAAACGAGGCCACGCCAGGCAACCGACCCGAGACGACAGATTGAGGATGTGATCCCGTTGGAAAAGACCGAGAGTCAGTTCTATGGTCCGAACCTCGGATATGTGTTGGAACTCTACGAGAAGTATCGTGAAGACCCGGATTCCGTTGACGAGCAGACGCGCCAGTTTTTCGAGGACTGGAGCCCGCCGAAGGTAGAGTCTAACGGCCACGCGCCGTCCGGGGTCGCGGGCGTCGACGTGGAGAAAGTCGTCGGGGCGGCGAAGTTTATACGTTCGATCCGGGACTTCGGCCACATGGCGGCCCACCTGGACCCGCTAGGCGCCGAGCCGACCGGGGATCCGACGCTCGACCCGGGGTTTCACAACGTCAGCGAGGAAGACCTCGAAGAGATGCCGTCTAGCGCGATCGGGGGTCCCCTGGCGGATCGTACTTCCACGGCCAAAGAAGCTGTAGACGAACTGCGCCGGCTGTACTGCAGCACCACCGGCTACGACTTCGGGCACATCCACGAACCCGAGGAACGGTTCTGGTTGCGGGATTCCGTGGAGGGCGAGGAGTTCAACGGTACCCTCGAAGGCAGGGACGCGACGCGGCTCCTCCGCCGGCTCACGCGGGTCGAGACCTTCGAGACGTTTCTGCACAAGACGTTTCTGGGACAAAAACGCTTCTCCGTCGAGGGAAACGACATGGTGGTGCCGATGCTGAACCGGCTCATCCGGCGCGCCGCCGACGACGGGACGCCCGAGGTGGTCATGGGCATGGCCCACCGGGGACGGCTGAACGTGCTGGCCCACGTCCTGAACAAACCTTACGGTAGGGTCTTCGGGGAATTTCAGCAGCCGGACAAAGAGGAGCAGACCTCGGCGGCGGAGAGTGGGGGGGGCGGCTGGGTCGGCGACGTCAAGTACCACCTCGGCCAGCGGGAGTTCCACCTGGAAGAAGGCGAGGAGGACTGGAAGGTCCTCATCAACCTGGCCCCGAACCCGAGCCACCTGGAGCACGTAAACCCGGTCGCCGAAGGCATGACCCGGGCCGCCCAGGAGAAGCGGGACGAGCCGGGAGGCCCGGAGCTGGACGCCAACGCTTCTTTTACGGTTACGTTGCACGGGGACGCGGCGTTCCCGGGCGAGGGCGTAGTCGCCGAGACTCTGAACCTGTCCCGGCTCCCCGGTTACACCACCGGCGGCACCATCCACATCATCACCAACAACCAACTCGGGTTCACGACCGAGAAGCAGGACGCCCGTTCGACGCGGTACGCCAGCGACCTGGCGAAGGGGTTCGAGATCCCGGTGGTCCACGTCAACGCCGACGATCCCGAAGCCTGCCTCGCCGCCGTCAACATGGCCTACGCCTACCGCGAGAAGTTCAAGAAAGACTTCGTTATAGACCTCGTCGGTTACCGGCGCTACGGCCACAACGAGGGCGACGAGCCCTCCTACACCCAGCCCAAGATGTACGAGACGATCCGGGATCACCCCCGGGTTCGAGAGTGCTGGGCCAAAGAGTTGGAGGACCGCGGTATCGTCGAAGCGGGTGAGGCCGACGCGATGGTCGAGGACATCCGGAGCAAGATGGAGGAGATCCACCGGAACCCCCCCGAGGTCGAAGAGGAGTCGGAGGGCGCCGAAGACCTCCTACGGTCGCCGCTGGCCGAGATCCCGGAGACGGCGGTATCGGCGGAGAGGCTGGAGGAGCTCAACGCCTCCCTGCTGGAACGTCCCGAGGGCTTCACGCCGAACGACAAGCTGGAACGGCTGCTCCAGAAAAACCGGGGGAGCCTCGAAAACGTGGATTGGGCCCACGCCGAAGCGCTGGCCCTCGGCACGATGCTGGAGGACGGGGTGCCGGTGCGGCTAACCGGCCAGGACTCCGAGCGGGGGACCTTCTCCCAGCGGCACGCCGCGCTGTACGACGTCGAGACCGACGAACGCTACGTGCCGCTACACTCGATTCCCCAGGCCAACGCCTCCTTCGCCGTACACAACAGCCCGCTGTCGGAGATTGCCGCGATAGGCTTCGAGTACGGGTACTCCGTCAACGCCCGGGACGCGCTGGTGCTCTGGGAGGCCCAGTACGGAGACTTCTCGAACGTGGGCCAGCCGATGATCGACCAGTTCATCGTCAGCGGACAGGCGAAGTGGGGCCAGGTTTCGAGCCTCGTGATGCTTTTGCCCCACGGCTACGAGGGCCAGGGGCCGGAACACTCCAGCGCCCGCCTCGAACGCTACCTGCAGCTCGCGGCCCAGGAGAACATCCGGGTAGCCAACCTGACCACGGCCGCCCAGTACTTCCACATCCTGCGCGCCCAGGTCGCGCTCAAGGAGAACCAGCGTCCCCTCATAATAATGGCGCCTAAGAGCCTGCTCCGGAACCCGATGGCGGCTTCGTCGCTTGAAGACCTCTCCGAAGGCGGCTTCCAGGTCGCGCTGGACGACGCCGAGGCCCGTGAACGGGCCGAGTCGGTCGAGCGTCTCATCCTGTGCTCCGGTAAGATTTACACGGAGCTAGTCGCCAGCGAATACCGGGAGGAGGCCGTGGATACCGCCGTAGGACGGGTAGAGTTGCTCTATCCTTTCCCTGAGGACCGTATCCGGGAGATCATGGAGGGTTACACTAACCTTCGGGAGGTTCTGTGGGTCCAGGAGGAGCCGAAGAACATGGGCGCCTGGACCTTCGTCGAGCCGCGCCTGAGAGGGCTGGCCGAAGACCTGGACGAAGGCGGGCTGTCCGTAACCTACATCGGCAAGCCGCCACGTCCCAGCCCGGCCCAGGGTTCCGCCAGGTTCCACAAGCAAGAGCACGCCGAGATAATACGTCGGGCCTTCGAGAGCACCGGCGACGACTCCGAAAAAGGCGAAGCGGCGGCCGAGATGAGCCGGTCTCAGGCCCCCGTGGGAAGCGAATAGCGCAAACATCACAGATACCATAGGAAAGGTGAAACGTGGCGGTTGAGATACATGTCCCGGAGCTTGGAGAGTCGGTCGCCGACGCGACGGTCGGCCAGTGGTTGAAACAAGAAGGGGAGCCGGTATCCGCCGGCGACCCGCTCGTCGAGCTAGAGACCGATAAGATCAACTTCGAGGTAGAGGCCGAAGAAGACGGCGTCCTCGAATCCATCACCAGCGCCGAGGGCGAGACGGTCAGCGTCGGGGATGTGATCGGCACTATCGGCGAAGGCAGCGGCGAAGGCGATAGCCAGGATGAAGGCCAACCGGAGCAGGAAGAGTCCGGCGAAGAAGAGCCGGAGGAAGACGCCCAGGCCGGGGCCGAGCAACCGGAGCCCGAGGCCGAGACCCAGGAATCCGCTTCGGGAGAGGCCTCTGAGGAAGACGCCAACGGGCACCGGGAGGACGGCGAGGTTCGGGCTTCGCCTTCGGTGCGGAAGCTGGCCGAGGAGTACGAGATAGAGCTCGCCCAGGTCTCCGGGAGCGGGTCCGGCGGGCGCGTGACCCGGGACGACGTGGAGCGTCTGATCCGGGAACAGTACCGTCAGTCGCCGGACGACTCGCCCGGCGAGTCGCCTGACGAGCAAGAAGAGACGTCTAACGGCCAGCAGCAAACCAAAGAGGCCGCGCCCCAGCCGCAGGCTTCGGGAGACCGTAATGGCCGGGCGGACCTCGAAGAGCGGGTCCGCATGTCGCGGCGGCGCCAGACCATCGCCAAGCGGCTCGTCGAGGCCCAGCAGACGGCGGCGATGCTCACCACCTTCAACGAGGTGGACATGGGAGCCGTGATGGAGCTTCGCAGCCGCCGCAAAGACGCGTTTCTGGAGCGGAACGAGGTCAAGCTAGGCTTTATGAGCTTCTTCACCAAGGCGGCCATCGGGGCGCTCAAGGCATTCCCGAAGGTCAACGCCGAGCTACAAGAAGACGAGTTGGTGCTAAAGCACTACTACGACATCGGGGTGGCGGTAAACACCGACGAGGGGCTCGTCGTGCCGGTCGTACGCGGCGCGGATTCAAAGAGCTTCGCCGAGATCGAGGGCGGCATCGCCGAGCTCGCCACGAAGGCCCGCGACGGGAAGCTGGCGCTGGAGGATTTGCAGGGCGGCACGTTCACCATAACCAACGGCGGCATCTACGGCTCGCTCAACTCGACCCCGATCCTCAACACCCCGCAGGTGGCGATACTCGGGATGCACAAAATCCAGGAACGGCCGATGGTGGTAGACGGGGAGATACAGGTTCGCCCGATGATGTACCTGGCCCTCTCCTACGATCACCGGATAGTAGACGGCGCCGACGCCGTCAGCTTCCTGGTCCGGATCAAAGAGCTGATCGAAGACCCCGAGACGCTGCTGCTAGAAGGTTAGATCCGGCAATACGAGTTTTTAAGTCTAAGAGAAGGGCTCTCTTCGGAGGGCCCTTCTCTATTGGTACAACTCCACGGCGGCCCGGATGCCGGGGGCTTGAGAGAGTCTTGCGTCTAGTGTGACCAGGGGCGCGTCCAAAGTCTCGGCGAGCGCCACGTAAGCCGCGTCGTAGGTCGTGATGTTGTGTCTTAGCTCCCAGATACGCGGCAGAAGCGCGGTGTGTGGATACCGGGTCAGCCTCATGCTCGTAAGGTCTTCCACGAACTGGGCGCTACGCTCTGGACGTGGGCTGCCTATCATGCGCCGGCGTAGCGCGCTCAATACTTCGATCTCGAAGAGATGCGGTACATGAACCTCTCC
This sequence comes from Rubrobacteraceae bacterium, assembly GCA_049650095.1. Classification (GTDB taxonomy): domain Bacteria; phylum Actinomycetota; class Rubrobacteria; order Rubrobacterales; family Rubrobacteraceae; genus SIRX01. The sequence goes on from JBARZM010000077.1 coordinate 34,513, forward strand.
GTCTGTCCCGTTCATCCGGTCTCCTATAACCCTTGCGTTCTCGCCGAGGTTCAACAAAACAGCAACCGCCGCCGATGCGTCGAGAACGATCAATAAACGCTAATCGACATCGCGCGGATCGTCGGCGTCCCGCATCCGGCGAATAGTAACCTCCGGCGGCTCGTCCAACTCTACCGGCTCCCTGGACCTTACCGTTTCGAGCCACTCGCTTATCGTTGGCTTCTCGGCAACCTTCTCCACCTCGGAGAGCAGGTAATCCGAGAGCGACATGCCGGCCTTCGCCGCCCGCTCCTTGAGCGTCCGGTGCAGGTCGTCCGGGACGTTCCGTATCTGAATCATCTTCGTCACGCTGTTAATATTAGCGCATGTTGCGCGCATGCAAAAGGTTTTCGTGGCCGGCGGCGAACTAGCGGAGAGGTTGCTCGGCGGCGACCGGCGGGCGCTGGCCCGGGTGATCTCCAAGATAGAGCGCGAAGACCCGGAGACGGCGGGGATTATCTCGGAGATTTACCCGCACACCGGTGGCGCCCTGACGGTCGGTTTTACCGGGCCGCCGGGGGTTGGGAAGAGCAGCGTGATCTCCAATCTGGTGAGGCTCTACCGCGAAGAGGATAAGAAGGTGGGCATCGTCTCCGTGGACCCTTCGAGCCCGTTTTCCAAGGGCGCCATCCTGGGCGACCGCATCCGGCTCTCGGATCATTTCCTCGATACCGGGGTGTTTATCCGCTCGATGGGGAGCCGGGGACATCTGGGAGGACTCGCGGGCGGCTCGCGGCTCGCGGCGTTGGCGATGGAGGCCGCCGGGATGGACGTGGTGATCTTCGAGACCGTCGGCGTGGGCCAGGGTGAGGTGGAAGTCGCCTCGGCGGCGGACACGGTGGTCTTGTGTTTGCAGCCGGGGGCGGGGGACTCGGTGCAGGCTCTAAAGGCCGGGGTGATGGAGGTGGCGGACATCTTCTGCATCAACAAATCCGACCACCCGCAAGCGCCCGGCGCGGCAAGCGAAGTACGCTCTATATTGGAGATCGGGCACGAGCTAGACCCGGAGGCGCCCATGCCCCCGATCCTGATGACCCGGGGCGACACCGGCGAGGGAATAGAGGAGCTAAAGAGCGCGATAGAGGAACACCGCCAGGGTCTTCGAGAGAGCGGGACACTAAAAAAACGTCGGCGGGAAGCCCTCAGGGAGTTCGTCGTCTCCTGGGCCACGAACCGCCTGGAGAAAGAGATGCAAGAGCGTCTTGGCCGGGAAGATACGGAGCTAATGGAGAAAGTCTACAACCGGGAGCTAGACCCTATCTCCGCCTCCGAGGAGATCTTCCGGGAAGAGGTTGCGGATGGAAGTCCGGGTTATAGAGACGCCCAGAAGTATTGAGCCTCTTCGGACGAGCCACCAGGTATCAGCCGGCAGCTTTTTATCTTTGCTGAAAGTCAACTTCTGAGGGCTGAACTTCCGCAAAACGACTGTTTCTATTGTGGGACGGGCTTACTCTTCGCCGCCGAACGGCACCGGGCGCTACAGTAAACTACCGAGTCCCAGTTGTTTCGCCACTTCTTGCGCCAGCTAAAGGGCCTGCCGCAAAGCGGGCAGGTCTTCTCCGGGAGGTCCTGTTTCTTTACGCCGCGCACGGCTCTGGCATCAAGACTGGTCCAGGAGACGCTTCCAGGCCGGGAAGGAGGTGCAGACGAGGGCCAGGACGAGCATCGCCAGGAGGACCTTGCGGCTCCGGTGCAGGGAGAACGCCAGCCAGGAGAGGGAGATCCAAAACCCCATATTCGCGGAGGCCGCCAGATACACCCAGCGGGCGAACTTGTGCTGATCCTCGAAGAAACCCATCTCCTCGATAACGGGCCTCGGCGCGTCGTCGTCCAGGCCGAGGCGCAACAGTACGACCGGCAAGAGGTTGAGCGAGAGCACCAGCCCCACCCAGGCCGGGAGCGCGCCGGGACGCGGGTAACGCCCGTGGACGAAGAAAGTGAGGGCTATGGTGAGGAGCACGTTGCCGGTCGCGCCGGCGTAGACCGGGAGCGGAAAGCGGCCCATGTCCCGCAGGTCGTCCATCTGATCCAAACGTTTCGCGTCCTCTGGAGAGGCCACGATTACCCGGCCACCCTCACGCCGAAGGCTCCGCGGATCTCCTCTACGGTTCTCAAGAGCTTTCCTCCCTAAATTCAATATCCCAACGTCTACATTCTTACACCCCGAGAAGCGGGACGCACGGCTGGGGCTCCAAATTGCGGGCAGCTTGGGCCGCATGGACATTTCGCAATTCGGGCCGTAGAGTATCCGGATGGAATACAAGAAGAAACGCGGGTCGGGCCTAGGGTCCGCCCTGGGGTTCGTGCTGGCCGTGTACGCCGCAAGTCGCATCTTCTATCTTATAGCGGGGGCCGCGCTCGTCCAGGTCGTCCCGGTAAACGCTTTCCAGTCCGCCACCACCGACGACCCGTTCGGGACCATGAATATCTGGTCCCATTTCGACGGGGAGCATTACGCGCGGCTGGCGTCCAACGGCTACCTCAACCCTCCCAGCAACATGTCTCCGGCGTTCTTCCCACTGTATCCGCTCTTGATCCGGGCCTTCGCGGCCTCGTTCGGCGGGCCCATCTCGGTGGAGGTGCTGGCGGTGTGGGGGGTCCTGATCTCACTGCTCGTCCTACCGTTTGCCCTGTATTTCGTCTACCGGATCGCCGAACACGATTATGGCGCCCGCGTCGCCCGGGGTGCCGTCCTCGGCCTCGCTTTTTTCCCAACCACTTTCTACCTGAACGCGACCTATACCGAAAGCCTGTTTCTAGCTCTTTCGGCGGGTGCCATCTGGGCCGCCCGGGTCCGCAGAGACCTCCTCCTGGCCTGTCTCCTGGCGGGACTGGCGACGGCCACGCGGAACGTGGGGCTGTTCCTCGTGCTGCCGCTGGCCTACGAGTGGTTCAGGAATATCGGCTACTACCGGTGGTGGCGGGTGTCGTACCTGGCCCTTGCCCCCTCGGGCCTCGTGGCGTACATGGGATACCAGTGGTGGAAGTTCGGCAGTCCTTTCCTGTTCTACACGGAGCAGGAGGAATGGAACCGGGAGGCGAGCGGGCCGCTGGAAACCGCCTCGAACGCCTGGCGGGAGGCGCGGGACGGCGTGCGGTGGCTGTTCGACCCGCAAGTAAACATCGCGGGTTTGGATCCCAACCAACTCATGGCGTACCTGAACTCCTCGAACAACACCTACAACTTCATATTCCTGATGCTCGCAGCGGTCTTGCTCGCCGCCGGGGTGCGGGTGCTCTCGCCCGGGATGTGGGGTTACGCGTTCCTGGTCTCGGTGTTTCCGGCCTTCTTCGGGGCGCCGGGCGTTACGCTGATGGGGCTTTCGCGGTACGTGCTGGTCGCGTTCCCGCTCTTTATCGTGCTCGGGGTACTGCTCCGAAACCGGATATTACTCTGGACGTGGCTGGTCTCCGGGGCGGTGTTTTCACTGATGCTCTGCGCCATGTTCGTAACGTGGTGGTACGTAGCCTAAAGCCGGCCCGGCCGCACCCGGAAGTGAAGTGAACCACACCCCAATGCCCCAGCCCGCGGGCGCCCTCTGGGAGACGGGGCTGTGTTTTAATCCGGGTTGTAGGGAGTCTTGGTAGAGAGGAGTCTTGCATGGGCGGGCCCAGTTCGTGGGAGTGGATGATCTACTTCGGTCTACCCGCGCTTTTGCAAGCCGTGGTTGTCTTCGTGGGCGTATACCTCGGTGTAAGGTACGGGCTAAAGAAGATACTCTCGAAGGCAGACTTCTCAGAGCCTGGCCCGCAAGACGCCATGGAGGTAGTGCGCGGGCGTTACGCCCGGGGGGAGATCCCCCGCGCCGAGTACGAGCAACTCCGGGATGACCTCGAAACCGAAGACCCCCGTTCCGGAGGTCTTCAAGCACGAGAAAGGCGGACGCGGTAGCTACTGGCTACCGCGTCCGCCCCATACTCCGCAGGTTCCCGGCCTGCCGGGTTCCCGTCTACCGAGTCGTGGTTACGACCCTTAGTAGACTATCTGAGCGTCAACCCAATCGACACCGTAGAGACCGATGGCCTGGGCCGCGCCCTGGGAGAGGTCCAAGCCTCTGCCGGCAACGTACGGCCCGCGGTCGGTGACCCGAACGACGACGCTGTTGCCACCGTAGCTAACCTTCAACAAGGTGCCGAACGGCAGATACGGATGGGCCGCCGTGTAATCCCACGGGTTGAAGACCTCGCCGCTCGCCGTCAGGTTGCCCGCGAATCCAGGACCGTACCAACTCGACACGACCGGCTCAGCCTGGGCCTCTTGCTGGGTCGCGCCCAACGCCAAAGCCATCACGCCCGCCAACAAACAAACTTTCAACAAATGCTTCATTCGTCCCCTCCAGAACAAATAGTTCGCACAACAAGGATGGAGGGTACTATCGTGTAGGATAGTTTCAAGCGGTAACAAAATGTGTCTAAGTGAACGTTTTCACATCTGGAGAATCGTATAAGAAAGCCCCGACCTCCGGGGTAAAATGTAGGCGCCGGACAAAAAACGTCCGCTTGCAGCAGGTTTCCGGAGCTATTTCATGAGATCGGCGCGAATTTGCGGAACTCAACTGTGCTTTAATCTTCCCGAAACAAATTCGCAAAGTTTTCGTAACATCGGGAGAGTTGGAAGGAGTTTGCGTGGCCTACGATTTCGGGCGGTATTTAAAAGTACGGGGGGCTTACGGGGCCGGGTGGTCTCCGGATGGGCTTCGGGTATCGTTTTTGACGGACGTAACGGGTGTGGCGCAGGTGTGGGAGGTTCCGGTGGATGGGGGGTGGCCGGACCAGTTGACGTTCCACGAGGAGCGCATTATGGGCGCCGGGTATTCTCCGGTAGAGGATAGTCTGCTCTTCAGCGTGGACGCCGGCGGCAACGAGCGGGCGCAGCTCTTCTTGCTAAAGGACGGAGGGGAGAAAGACCTAACGCGCAACCCGGAGGCCATCCACTACGCGGGAGGCTTCTCGCCGGACGGCGGGCGCCTCGCCTACACCGCCACCCGTCGCAACGGAACGGACTTCGACGTATACGTGCAGGAGCCCGACGGCGAACCCGAGATGGTTTGGGAAGTCTCCGGGTACCACACGATCTCCGCCTGGGGTCCTGAAGGTTCCTACCTAATAGTTTCGCGCCACCACTCCAACCTGAACAACGACCTGTACCGGCTAGACCTGGAAACCGGTGAAACCCGGCTTCTCACGCCCCACGCCGGCGAAGCCCGCTTCTCCGGCGCCTGCGCAACGCCCGACGGCCGGAGCTTGTACCTCGCCACCGACCGCGACGGCGACTTCCTGCGTCTGGCGCGGCTGGACCTCTCGACGCTCGGCCTCGAATACCTCACGCCCGACGACCGGGACGTGGAGAGCGTGGAGCTTTCGGGGGACGGACGTTATCTCGTGGCGGCCCGAAACGTGGACGGGTATTCGGACTTCATGCTCTTCAACGGCCGGGGACGCCGGATGCCCACGCCGCAGATGCCGGCCGGGATAATCGGCGGCTTCGAGTTCTCGCCGGACTCGGAAAAGTTGGCGTTCACGCTAACCGGCCCGGACCGCAACCCCGATGTGTGGATACTGGATCTCCCGGAAGGCGAACCGCGGCGGCTAACCCGCTCCTCGACGGCTGGAATACCCCGGAGCACCTTTCAGCGACCGGAGATAGTCCGTTACCCGAGCTTCGACGGGCGGGAGATACCGGCCGTCTTCTACGAGCCGGACGAGGCCGCCCCGGTCATCGTCAACGTCCATGGCGGGCCGGAGAGCCAGTCGCGCCCGACGTTCGCGCCCGTCACCCAGTACTTCCTCGACCGTGGATATGCCGTCTTCGCCCCCAACGTCCGCGGCTCCACCGGTTACGGCAAAGCCTACACCCACCTCGACGACGTGGAGCTACGGATGGACTCGGTCCGGGATCTCGCGCACGCCGCCCACTGGCTGCGAGATAGGGGTCACGAACAGGTCGCGGTAATGGGCGGTTCTTACGGCGGATTTATGGTGCTCGCGGCGCTAACGGAGTACCCGGATTTGTGGAGCGCCGGGGTGGATATAGTGGGCATCGCCAACATGGTCACGTTTCTAGAGAACACCGGCAGCTACCGCCGGGCGCTCCGGGAGCCGGAGTACGGATCTCTCGAAAACGACCGGGAGTTACTGGAATCCATAAGCCCCATCCACAAGGCCGAGGAAATAACGGCGCCGCTCATGGTCATCCACGGCAAGAACGACCCCCGCGTGCCGGTCGGCGAGGCGGAGCAGATCGTTGAGCGTGTCCGCAACAATGGCGGCGCGGTCGAGTACCTGCTGTACGAGGATGAAGGCCACGGCCTCGCCAAGCTCAAGAACCGCCTCGACGCCTACCCCAAGATCGCCGCCTTTCTCGACCAGTATCTCGGGAACGGTTGACGGCGTTTTATCGAGAAGTTCACGGGCCTGTAACAGAAGCGTTAAAAAACCTTGCTACAAACCTTTCCTGCAACGGGCCAACGTGGCGGGCTACCAGGCGGCCTCCGACCGGATATTCGGGGGCCGCTTCGCGTTCTAGCCCAGGTTATTCCTCTATCCCGCCGATCAAAGGAGCTTTGGGCTCGAAGATTATAACGTCCTCGTTCTCGAAGGCCGTATCGTAGAGTTCGGGGCGTTGCGTGAAGGGTATCCAGTAGTCGAGGGTCTCCCGGTCGGGCATGTTTTTGTAGAACACCAGGTACCGGATATCGTATTTCTCAAGTATTTGTCGGGTCGTATCGCCCACCGGGTTTTGCATCACCCATATCACGTCCCGGAGAGGTTCGGCGCCGGTAGGGGGCAGGTCTCTCGGGTACATGATCTGGACCAGCTCGAAGGACTGGAGGGCCGAGTAGTCGCCCATGGCGAGCATCATGCGGCTCGGGACCTGGTTTACGTGCGGGCTGACGATGATGTTTCCGCCGGTGTTGTGCTCTTCGAGCCACTCGCCGGCCGCCGCGATCTCCGCCGTTATGGTGGTCTGGTTGCTGGGACCGGCGGCCTTCTCCAGGCTCTGGACGACCTGATACCCGACCAGCGTACTTGCCGTGAGAGCCGCGAACACCGCAAGCCCGGCCGCGGCCGGACGTGAGAGGCTCGCCGTCCGCAGCGGGCGAAAGATCGCAAAGATGGCCAGCGCGGACAGCAGCGAGAGCGGTATCCCGAGGTCCCGGCTGAACCGCTGCGGAAAACCGCTGTAGGCTGTCAGGCTACCGACGAGCATTAGTACGCCCCACCACAGAAGGGTGAGATACATCATACTCTGCGCCGCGGAGCCGGTGCTTACGCGCCTCTTCAGGCCCCCCAAGAGAAGCAGGGCGCCGAGCAGTCCGAGCCAGGCCACGGGCTGTGTAATGATCTGCAGTAGTAGATCCGAGGGTATGTAGAGAGGCTGCGTGCCTATCGCCATCTCGATGGCGGAGCCCGTTTCGCTCGCCTGAGATTCTTCCAAGAGGCCCCCGATCAGACCAGGCAAGTTGTAGGTGTCCCAGGCGTAGAGAACCGAAAGCACCCCCAAAAGAGCCAGGGAGAGGGCCAACACGATACCCTGCCGCCGGTGCCGGAGCAGCAAGTAAGGGAGGAAAAATATCCCGACGGGAAGCAGCAACAGCACGAGGTAAAGGCTGGATACTTGATGGTAGAGAACCACCGAAGAGCCGAGCAGGGCCACCGTCAAAGCGGTTCGGATCGAAGCGGTGGCATAGAATCGAAACAAGGCCGCGATCGCCAGAATTAGTAAAAACTGGGACGTCACGAGGTTCGGGTACATAGATTCATCCAGGTAGCGATAGGAGCCCCCGAGGATGACGCTCGAAAAGAGCGCCGCGACCGTCCCGTAGCTTCTGCCCCAGATTCGGCCGGCGAGGGTATAGACGGCGAGCGCCGGCAAGAGGAACAGGGCCGGGCCGAGTACCGGGAAAATCTCCAACGGATCCAGGCCGCTCAAGCGGGAGATCATGGCGCTCATGGTGTGGAAGCCGGGCGGGTAGATCAGGTACGGTTCTATCTTGCCTTCGGTCATCATCAAGTTCGCCATTACCGCGTGTGAGTAGTGATCCACGCCCCGGATAAAGGGCCATTCGTTTAGTACAGGCCCGGAGTACCCCCGGAACAGGACCAGCGCGAACACGGCCGGCGTCAGAAGTTTCCAGACGATCTCCGAGGTCCGCGAATGGCCGCCGGAGGTGCCCGCCGGTTCTTCCGGGCTCGACGGCGCCGGAGAGGCCTGCCGCGCGGGCAAGAGGAGTTGCGTTATTCCGGCCAGAACCACGATAGCCACCACGTACGGGACCGTACCCCAGAGAGGCAAGTACTCGAAAGCTATACCCAGCGCCAGCGCCAGCGCCACACCCGTCAGGGCAAGTGTCGGGAGGCCCAAAGGGCGTGGGGGCGTGGCCAGCGGACTTTCGGGGCCCTTGGCAGGGCCGAAGATTGAGTACGCCGCAATACCCGAGAGGAACACCAGCATCACGCAAACGGCGGTCACCGGGAGACTAATCCCCATGCCCAGGAGCCGGGTGGGAACGAGCGCCACGGCCGCCACCAGCGTTATAGAGAGCGCGATGGCGTAAGCTATTCTGACGGTGAGATCGTCGGTAGCGACGAGACACCGCGACCAGAAGTATCCTGGCACGAAGCCGATCAGGACCGCCGCCGAGAGCGTTAGTATAAGGTCGTAAGCCACACTTTTATCCTGTTTTCGTCTGCAGGGCCATCGTCCTCTAGCTTAGGGTACCGGAGCGGTACCGGAGCCCGAAATTGATGCCCGGAAGGGCATAACGGACGGATCAGAGGAAGATTTTACATCTCTTTAAAGTACATTTAACGAACCGGTGCCTGAGGTGGCGTCCCTCAACGCTTTTCGCGGTTCGAGGATGATAACGCTTTTGTTCTCGAAGGCCGTCCGGTAGAGGTCTTTCCTCTCCGCGAAAGGCTGCCAGGCTTCGGCCGGATAGAGTTTGGAGAGCACCACGTAACGCACGTCGTATTCGTCCAAGAGTTCACGGGTTCTGTCGCCCTCGGGATTCTCTAAAAGCCACAGCGCGTCCCGTAGCGGCTCCGGACCGGATGGCGGGATGTCCCTGCCGAGTTCGATGCGCGGGCTGTCGTAAGACTGCATCCCGGTGTAGCCTCCCATCGCCAGGAGGCCCCGGCTCGGCACCTCGTCCACGTACGGGCTTACTACTATATTCCCGCCGGCATTGTTGTCTTCGAGCCACGCCCCGGCGGCCGCCACCCGGGGCGACATGGTCAACTGGGCGCTCGGCCCGGCGGCGGAGATCAAACTCTCGGCCGCGCGAAGTTGTACCAGCGTCCCTATCGAGATGACGGTCACGGAAGCTACCACCACCGCCAGCGTGCCGGGCTGCGCCAACGAGCGCAGGATCGTCACGAAGGCCAGCGCGGCCAGAAGCGACAACGGCACGCCCAGGTCTCGCTCGAAGCGGTCCGGAAAACCACTGTACGCCGTGCTGCTGCCGATAGACATAAGCACGGCCCA
>JBARZM010000078.1:0-6177 GCA_049650095.1 Rubrobacteraceae bacterium
TTGTGGCGGCATATATCCGGCCGCGTATAGAATGCTGGAAACGCGATCCAGGCCGGTGATCGCCGCGAAAGGAGCATCCCGTTGACCGTTGACTACGAAACTTTCGAGCTTGGAGACGTGGTGCTGAGAGAGGGAGCCACGCTGCGGGATGCGAAGCTGGCTTACAAGACCTACGGTGCCCTCAACGAAGACAAGAGCAACGCCATCGTGTACCCGACCTGGTACTCCGGCCAGCATCCGGATAACGAGTGGTTGATCGGTCCCGGCATGGCCCTGGACCCGGAGCGTTACTTCATCATCATCCCGAATATGCTCGGCAACGGCCTATCCTCCTCGCCTTCCAACACCCCGCCGCCCTACGACAAGGCCCGTTTTCCAAACGTTACGACCTACGATAACGTCGCCTTGCAGCACCGGCTCGTGACGGAGGTATTCGGCATCGAGAAGCTAGCGTTGGTAACCGGCTGGTCAATGGGCGCGCAGCAGACCTTCCAGTGGGGCGTATCCTACCCCGGGATGGTCGGGCGGATACTGCCGTTCTGCGGCTCCGCTAAGACTTCTCCGCACAACTTCGTCTTCCTCGAAGGGGTAAAGGCCGCCCTCACCGCCGACGTGGCCTACAATGGCGGCTGGTACGAGGAGCCCCCGACGACGGGCCTGCGGGCGATGGCCCGGGTCTACGCGGGATGGGGCTTCTCGCAGGCGTTCTACCGGGAACGGCTCTACGAGGGCGAGGGCTACTCTTCGCTCGAAGACTTCCTCGTCGCCTTCTGGGAAGGATTCTTTTTGCCCAAGGACGCGAACAACCTCCTGGCCATGCTGTGGACCTGGCAGAACGGCGACGTGGGAATGACCCCCGGTTTCGACGGAGACCTCGAAGCCGCGCTCGGCGCGATCCAGGCGAAAGCCGTCGTGATGCCGGGCCGGACCGACCTGTACTTCCCGCCGGAAGACAACGAGTACGAAGCCTCTCACATGCCAAACGCCGAGTTCCGGCCCATACCCTCGATCTGGGGCCACTTCGCGGGTGGCGGAATGAACCCGGAAGATACCAAATTCATAGATGACGCCCTCAAGGAGTTGCTCGCGTCATAGAAGGCGCGAGCTTTCTAAAGCCCTCGTCGCACAGCACGCCTGGACAAGGGGCTAACCTACGGGGGTAGCCGTCACGGAGACTTCTGTACCCCCGGCCGATCACATCCCGACGCCCCCATCTGCTATCTGGAGAAGAAGTGCCACGACGTTTGCAAGAAACCCGAAACGGAACCCGTCTAAACAAATAGAAAGCTCGAAGAAAGGCCCGGTGGGGCTATGCAGGCCGTCCCGCCAAGCAGTTTTGTCCCATTGTCTAAAGAAACAGAGTTTAGAAGGCTCCTCGTTTGGCCGAGGGGCCGGCGACTGGGCGATGCGTAGTCTCTAAGATGCGGTACGGAACTAACAGAAACATCGAGGAGACGAATGAAGCTCTCGCCCAAAGAGCAAGAAAAGTTGATGATCTTCACCGCCGCCGAGGTAGCCCGAAGGCGCAAAGACCGGGGCTTGAAGCTAAACCATCCGGAATCGGTAGCTTTGATCTCCGCTGAACTATTGGAAGGCGCCCGTGATGGCCGGGGCGTCGCCGACCTTATGAGCTTCGGGACCAAGATCCTCTCCCGCGAGGAAGTGATGGAGGGCGTGCCGGAGATGATCGACGAAGTAGCCATCGAAGCAACCTTCCCCGACGGAACAAAGCTCGTAACCGTCCACGACCCCATCGTTTAGGAAAGGAGCCTTATGAACCGCGAAAAAGCCACCGAACTCATCCTGGAGGCCAAGAAAGAGCAGGGCCTGACCTGGAAAGAGCTGGCCGGGAAGGTCGGCATGAGCGACGTGTGGACCACGGCCGCGCTTATGGGCCAGATCCACATGAACGAGGAAGAAGCCGCAAAAGCGACCGAAGCGCTCGACCTCGGCCCGGAGGTTGCCGAAGCCCTGCAAAACTACCCGATGCGGGGCGGCCTCGACCCGCTGGTTCCGACCGACCCGCTCGTCTACCGCTTCTACGAGATCATGCAAGTCTACGGCGTCCCGATGAAACACCTTATCCACGAGGAATTCGGCGACGGCATCATGAGCGCCATAGACCTCACGGTAGAAGTCGAGCGTGAAGAAGACCCCGACGGCGACCGGGTGAAAATAACCTACTCCGGCAAGTTCCTCCCCTACAAGAAGTGGTAGCCACAGGATGATACCGGGCGAGTCGCTACCCGCCGAAGGCGAAGTAGAGTTGAACGCGGATCGCGAGACGTTCACGGTCACTGTTTCCAGCGTCGGGGACCGTCCGATCCAGGTAGGCAGCCACTTCCACTTCTTCGAGACGAACAAGGCGCTCAAGTTCGACCGCGAAGCCGCCTACGGAATGCGCCTGAACATCCCCTCGGGCAACGCCGTCCGCTTCGAGCCCGGCGACGAGCGGGAAGTGGATTTGGTCGCCATCGGTGGTCGTCGAGTGGTCCGCGGCATGAACGGCCTGACCGAAGGCGCTTTGGACGACCCCGATGTCCGTGAAGCGGCACTCGAACGCGCCCGCGAAAAAGGCTTCATGGAGGACGTATGAGCGGCATCTCGCGTCGCCGTTACGGCGGCATGTTTGGACCTACCGTCGGCGACCGGCTGCGATTGGCCGACACCGAGTTGTTCATCGAGGTCGAACAAGACCTGACGCTCGCCGGGGAAGAGGCAGTCTTTGGGGGCGGTAAGTCTATCCGGGATGGGATGGCCCAGGGTGTCGCGACCCGCGAGGAAGGCGCGATGGACCTCGTCGTCACGAACGCCCTCATACTGGACCACTGGGGAATAACGAAGGCGGATATCGGGGTTCGGGATGGACGTATCGCCGGGGTCGGCAAGGCTGGGAACCCGGACACGATGGACGGGGTTACGCTGGAGATCGGACCTTCCACCGAGATCATCGCGGGCGAGGGCATGATTACCACGCCGGGCGGCATCGACGCCCACATCCACTTCATCTCGCCCCAGCAGGCTGACGAGTCCATAACCTCCGGCGTAACAACCATGCTCGGCGGCGGTACCGGCCCCGCCACCGGAACCAACGCCACGACCTGCACCCCCGGCGCCTGGAACCTCCACCGCATGCTCCAGGCGATAGACAGCCTGCCGCTCAACTTCGGATTTCTGGGCAAGGGCAACTCCGCCCGCCCGGAACCGCTACGGGAACAGATAGAAGCCGGCGCAGCGGGCCTGAAGTTGCACGAGGACTGGGGCACGACGCCGCAGGCCATCCGAACCTGTCTCACCGTCGCCGACGAGTTGGACGTGCCGGTCGCTATTCACACCGACACCCTGAACGAGTCTGGTTTCGTCGAAGACACGACCGAAGCCTTCGAGGGACGGACCATCCACACCTACCACACGGAGGGCGCGGGCGGCGGCCACGCCCCGGACATAATGAAGCTCTGCGGCGAGCCGAGCGTGCTACCAAGCTCCACCAACCCGACCCGGCCCTACACGGTCAACACCATAGACGAGCATCTGGACATGCTCATGGTCTGCCATCACCTGAGCCGCGAGGTTCCGGAGGACGTGGCGTTCGCCGAGAGCCGCATCCGGGCCGAGACCATCGCGGCGGAGGACGTGTTGCACGATTTGGGTGCCCTCAGCATGATCGCCTCGGATTCCCAGGCGATGGGCCGGGTTGGAGAGGTCTGGATACGTACCTGGCAAACGGCGGACAAGATGAAGCGCCAGCGCGGTCCGCTCTCCGAAGACTCGGACCGAAACGACAACCATCGCGTCAAACGCTACGTCGCCAAATGCACCATCAACCCCGCCATAACCCACGGCATCTCCGACCACGTCGGCTCCATCGAAACCGGCAAGCTCGCCGACATCGTCCTCTGGAAACCGGCCTTCTTCGGCGCAAAGCCGGAGATCGTTGTAAAAGGCGGCTTCATAGCCCATGCCCAGATGGGCGATCCCAACGCCTCCATACCCACCCCCGAACCCGTCCTCCACCGGCCGATGTTTGGCGCTTTCGGCTCCGCTATGCGCGACACCTGCCTCACCTTCATCTCACAGACCGCCGCTGAGAACGGCTCGTTGGGGAGTTTGGGGCTCGGTAAGAAGCTCACGCCGGTGCGGAATACCCGAGAGATCGGAAAGAAAGACATGGTCCACAACGACCTGCTCCCGGACATCGAGGTAGACCCGGAGACCTACGAGGTTCGTGTGGATGGAGAGGTTATAACTTGCGAACCGGCGGAAAAGCTTTCTCTGGCCCAGCGTTACTTCCTCTTCTGATGCGCCCCGAAGCCTTGCTAAGTCTGCTCCAGGTCTCCGACACCGCGTTTCCGACCGGGGCTTTCGCCCACTCGATGGGACTCGAAGCCTTCTATGACGCGGGAGAATTGCGGGACGCCGGCGACCTGCGAAGTTTCGTGGAACTCACGCTGAATTCCCTAGCCACTTCCGATTGCGTAGCTTTGCGCTCGGCTTACGCGGCGGACTCCGTCGAGGAGCTAACCTGGATAGACTGGCTCCTCGCTGCCACGAAGCTCACCCGGGAGTTGCGTGAAGCCAGTGCCGCCACGGGCCGCCGATTTCTGGCGAGCGTTGGCGCTCTGGGCGTGGAAGACGACTTGCTGGACGGGTTCGCGGCTTCAGTTCGAGACGGCGCTTCTCCGGGAAATCTGGCGACCGGCTTCGGGGTCGTGGGTCCGGCTCTGGATGTGGAGCTTCCCGATGCATTGCACGCCTACCTCTACTCGACCGCCGCATCGCTCGTTGCGGCCGGGCAGAAGCTGATCCCGCTAGGTGGAAGTGCGGCTCAGCGGGTTTTGTACGAGTTGCACGGGAAGATAGCCGAGGCCGTCGAAGAGAGCGAAACTTTGCGGCCGGACGAAATGTACGCTTTCGCGCCGACGATTGACGTCCGCTCGATGCTGCACGAACGCCAGAGAGTAAGGTTGTACATATCTTGAAGGAGGAGCATTGGATGCTTTGAGGCTCGGAGTAGGGGGGCCGGTTGGCTCCGGAAAGACGGCGCTCGTCGCGGAGTTGTGCCGCCGGATGGGGAACGAGTTGGAGATCGCCGCCGTCACCAACGACATCTATACCCGCGAAGACGCCGAGTTCTTGCAAAGGGCGTCTGTGCTGCCGGAGGGCCGGGTCGTCGGCGTCGAGACCGGAGGGTGCCCGCACACCGCCATCCGGGACGACGTTTCGATGAACCTGGAAGCCGCCGAAAAGCTGGAGCGTGAGTACGAGTTGGACCTGCTCTTTATAGAGAGCGGCGGGGATAACCTGGCCGCTTCGTTCTCTCCGGAGCTCGTGGACGCCTCAATCTACGTCATAGACGTGGCCGGCGGGGATAAGGTCCCGCGCAAAGGCGGTCCCGGCGTTACCCGTTCGGAGCTTTTGCTCATAAACAAGACGGACCTCGCCCCGCTCGTCGGCGCCGACCTATCGGTTATGGACCGCGACGCAACCGAACTGCGTGGTGATGCCCCGACGCTCTTTGCCTCAGTGCTTCATGGTGATGGTATGGAAGCGGTCATAGGGTGGATAAGAAACGCTGTAGGACGCCGCGAGTGGGTCCCGGCCGTCTCCGAGGCCCGGCCGGATCATCACGGGCATCCACATCCGCATTAAAGACTCGGAGCCGCAGGACGGTAAGATAGCCGGATGGTCACAGGCGAACGGACCAATGAGGTTCAGGCGCTGCTCGCGAGAACCCGGGAGTGGTCTTCGAGGAGGCCGGACGTAGTGGCTGCAGGACTGGTCGGTTCCCGGGCCTGCGGTGATGCCCGCATGGACTCCGACGTGGACCTCGTATTGCTAACCACGGCGAAGCAAGACTATCTAGAAAATGAATCCTGGGTACGTGAACTCGGGGGCCTCCGGATAATAAAGACCGAACAGTGGGGACCGGAGATGACCGAACGGCGGTTCATACTTCCTTCCGGCCTGGAGGTCGAGGCCGGCATCGCCCCGCCCTCGTGGGCCGCGACCGATCCCGTAGACCCCAACCTTAAGCCTATCCTGCGGGAAGGCTTCCGCATCCTCTACGACCCGGAGGGGTTGTTGGGGCGTCTGTTGGAGGCTTGCGATTGAGGCTCGAAACCCTACCCGGAGTGGCCCGCCCGGGCCGTAGTGGCTCCTTGCGGTTGGCGTTCGAGG
>JBARZM010000079.1:0-11038 GCA_049650095.1 Rubrobacteraceae bacterium
GCGTTCGAGATCGGGGCGAAGACCGACGACCCGCTCGCCATGTATCTCCAGGACATCTGCGCCGTCCCCGCAAGCCTCGCCGGTATACCGGCCATCAGCGTCCCCGGCGGTCTCTCGGAAGGTTTGCCCGTCGGCGTTCAGCTAATGGGCGACTACTTCACCGAGCCCCGGCTTCTGCGGACGGCCCGCGCCGTCGAACAGGCGTCGGACTTCGAGTTTGCGGTAAAATTGTAACAACGGTTTCTTTGCGCGCCTATTCCACGAACGTCGTCCCAGCTTTACGCCGATCCAGTAGATCAGAGCGATACGAGGTCTAGGAGCCGATTGAACGCTAAGGGGCATACGCCAATCCGTGAAGACCTACCTCAGACATCCACAGCGTGGTTTCTTCTGAAGATGCGAGATGCGAGATGCGAGATTGCAGTTTGACGATGCGCAAGACCCATGTTATTGTTGTGCTCATCTGACATCAGATGAGTTCGTCTGATGAGAGGATAGGGGAATGGCAAAAAAAGCACTTGCTGATAGGGTGGTGGGACGTTTGATCGACGACATAGCGGGCGGAAAGTTTCCACCGGGGTCGATGCTTCCTTCGGAGGCGGAGTTGGCCGAGCGCGAACAGGTCAGCAGACTTACCGTGCGAGAGGCCATAACGGTTTTGCGTACCAAGAAAGTATTGGAAGTCAAGCATGGCCGCGGCACGATGGTCAATCCGATATCGCGTTGGTCGCCCTTTGATCCGGATCTACTCGCGGCCAGGTCCGAGGATCTCGTAGGAGCCAGTGCTCTACCCAGGAAACTGATCGAGGCGCGGCGGCTGGTCGAGGTCGGTGCCGCCGAGATGGCCGCTGACCGTAGGACGGAAGAAGACATAGAGGCGATGCAGGTTGCACACGACGGGATGAAAGCCGCCGATGGAGACGTGGAATCTATAGTCGAGGCGGATATAGCTTTCCACAAAGCAATAATGTCCTCGGTCGGCAACACCTTTATCACGGCACTCTTCGACCCCGTTAGTCAACTAGTACGGGAAGCCCGCCGCCAGACCAAAGAATACCCGGACATAAGAACTCACGCCATCGCCGCCCACGGTCGTATCCTCCAGGCCATTGTAGACAGAGACCCCGAAGGCGCTCGCCGGGCGATGCGCGAACATCTCATCCAGACCGAGTTGGACCTGGACGAGCACTTCGGTAAGGACGAAGACCACCGGCGAGCACAATCCTTGGATCAACAGGAGGGTGAGAATGAGCAATAAAGTGGCTATCCTGCACACGAGCTTTGTATTCGTGAACGTCGAGCCTGTGTTGACGGACCTGTTCGAGGAAGTCTTGCCGGAAGCGGAGATCATACACTTCGTCGACAGCGACGTTCTCTCCACGGTAATGGAAGAGGGAGAGATCAGCGAAGAGAGCGCCAACCGCATGGTTCGTATGGCGCAATCAGCGGAAGAGGCGGGAGCCAACATCATCTTCTCCGCATGCTCGTCTCTAGGGCCGACGATGGATATTGCCCGCAAGAGCGTAGGTGTTCCTATAGTGAAGATCGATGACGGAATGGCCCGTAAAGCGGCCGAACAGGCGACCCGGATCGGGGTTCTGGCTACCGTGCCGACTACTCTCGGCCCGACTGCGGACCAGATAGAGAGTAAGGCGGCGGAGATCGGCAAAGAGATCGAGATCGTACGCAAGCTTGGTGAAGGCGCGTTCGAGGTACTCATGAACGGCGACAAGGAGCGCCACGACGAGATGGTCTCCGAGAGCGCGCGAGAGCTCGCGCCGCAGGTGGAGGTCATCGTGCTGGCCCAGGCTTCGATGTCGCGCATGGCCCTCCGGCTGGCGGAGGAAACTGGCCTGGAAGTCCTGACCAGTCCGCGGTTGGGTGTCGAATACGTCGGGCAAGCGTTGAGTAAGGCGTAGGGCGAGAGAGCCGATGTTATCCCATCCACGCGAACCCGATGGGCCGGTCGAGGCCCAGGGCTACCTTGCCTCACAGCCGCCAGCATGGCCGGAGTCCGATTTGCTCTCAAAGATAAGGGACGAGATAGATGAGAGTGGCCGGTATCTCGTTGCCCTCGATGACGATCCCACCGGCACGCAGAGTGTCTCCGGCGTGCCGGTGCTAACCACCTGGTCGCCGGAGGATCTCCGCTGGGCGCTCACCCAGCCCGTGTCGACCTTCTTTATCTTGACCAACTCCCGAAGTCTGCCGGAGGAAGAAGCCGTTGCTTTGAACCGCCTTATCGCGGTACGGCTAGTCGAGGCCGCCGCGGAGGTTGGGACGGACTTCGTCGTGGCTAGCCGGAGCGACTCGACCTTGCGCGGTCACTATCCCGCCGAGGTGGAAGCACTGCGGGAAGCCCTAGAGAGCTCTAGTGGCAGAAAGATTGACGGCGTCGTCCT
This sequence comes from Rubrobacteraceae bacterium, assembly GCA_049650095.1. GTDB lineage: Bacteria > Actinomycetota > Rubrobacteria > Rubrobacterales > Rubrobacteraceae > SIRX01. Next base: position 2,403 of record JBARZM010000079.1, read on the forward strand.
CTGCCCCTGCTTCTTGGAGGCCGGACGGCTGACCGTCGATGACGTTCATTGGGTGAAAGAGGATGAGCGGTTGATGCCAGCAGGACAAACCGAATTCGCCTCGGACGCTAATTTCGGGTACTCCTCGTCGAACCTTGCGGAGTGGGTAGAAGAGAAGACCGCCGGGCGGATCGCCGCTTCTGAAGTGTTGCGGATCAGCCTCTCCGACATTAGGGAAGGAGGGCCGGAGCGCGTCGGTGCTCTCTTGCGGAAGGCCAACGACGGCAGGTCGGTCGTGGTAAACGCGACTGAGTACGCGGACCTTGAAGTCTTCGCCCTGGGTCTCCTCCAAGCTGAGGCTTCGGGGAAGTCGTTTCTTTATCGCGTGGGACCTTCTTTCGTCCGCGCGCGGGGGGGCATCGTCGGGGCGGACCCTGTGAGTGTGGAAAATCTCTATGCCCGGGGGGATCGCGGCCGTGGTCAAGGCCTCGTACTCGTCGGGTCTCACGTAGAGATGACGACCCGTCAGTTGGAGCAGGCAGTCTCGCTCGGCGGCTTGCAGGAGGTAGAGCTATCTGTGCGAGATGTGATCTACCCGGATAGCCGGGAGAAAGAGCTTGCCCGTGTCGAGGAGGTGATGAACCAAGCCCTCCTAAAAACGGATGTAATTGTCTATACGAGTCGGGAGGTTGTCTCCGAAAGTACGGACAAAACGGGCTTCGAGATTGGCCGCCTGGTCTCCGAGTCACTGGTGGAGTTGGTTCGGCGTCTGGACCGGACTATTCCGTTGCGTTTCGTGGTGGCGAAGGGCGGCATCACGGCCAGCGACATCGGCGTCCACGGCATGGGGGTCCGTCGGGCGGAGGTTGCGGGAACGCTTTTACCAGGCATCATTCCGGTATGGATACTCCCTAAAGATAGCGAGTTCCCGGGGCTGCCATACATAATATTCCCCGGCAATGTTGGAGGATCGGAGACCCTCGCGGAAGTCATCGAAATATTACGGAATGGCGGCAAGGGGGGTGAGGCCGGTAGGTAGCAGGCTCAGGCATTCAAACAACCTTATCAGGGGTGATAGGGGAAAACGTTTTGTCCAAAGGGAAAGGAGAAACCAATGAAATGGTTGGCTAGAACGACCATGATGTTGACTATAGCTTTTGTCCTCGCGGCATGTGGATCTGGGTCTTCGGGAGGAGGTAATGAAGGACAGGCTGACTCCGGCGGGGGAGGAGATGAATCTTATGTCTTCCTGCCCAAATCGCTCAACAACCCGTACTGGGCCGATGCCCGGGAGGGAATGAACGCGGCGGCTGAGGACCTCGGGGTTCAGGCGGAGTTTATAGGCCCAGACACTCCCGACGCCGCCCAGCAGTTGCAACTCTTCGAGAGTGCGATCTCCAGAAATCCAAATGGCATAGCCGTATCGCCCATCAATGCCGAAACTATCGCATCAGCGATCAGCCGGGCAACGGCTCAGGGTATACCTGTGATCGCTTGGGATGGACCAGCGCCGGACTCCGAGGCAGTAGCCTATGTTGGCACCGACAACGTAGCCGCCGGTGAGAAGCTGGCCGAAGCCGTGGCCAGCAACCTGAACGAGGAAGGACAGGTAGCCGTACTCGCCGGCAACCTGACCGCCATAAACGCCCGCGAGAGGCTGGAGGGCTTCGAACAGGGATTGGAACAGTACCCGAACATTGAGATCGTTACCCAGGAGACCACGGGGGAGTCTGTCGAAGGGGCCACCTCGACGGCGGAGAACCTGCTCCAGGCGCAGCCTGAGCTGGACGCTCTGGTCGGTATCACCGGCGCGGACGCGCCCGGCGCGGGCCTTGCGGTCCAGGGGGCAAACCGGTGCGACGAAGTCCAGGTCGCCGGCTTCGACGTTGTCGAACAGGGCGTCGAGCTGATGAGGAATGGGTGCGTACAGGCGCTTGTCTCTCAGAAGCCGTACGGCATGACCGTCCAGGCGCTCGAATTGCTCAACAAGCTGGACGAAGGTGGAGAAGCGGAGCAGGAAGCCTACGACACCGGCACAATCCTGGTAACTCCAGAAAGCTTGGAGCAATTCCTGGAGGAGGCGCCCCACTAAAACGTCTACGTGCAGGCTACCCGCGGGGGGACGCGGTGTCCCCCTGCGGACACAGGAAAATCCATCTTCCGGCCTTCTAGGCAACAGGAGAATTTGTAACTATGCAGGATCAGGATGTTCCAGTCCTAAAAATGCAGGGCATAAGCAAAGCCTTCCCCGGCGTGCAGGCTCTCGACGCCGTAGACTTCGAGGTAAATGCTGGGGAGGTAATGGCGTTCGTGGGAGAAAACGGAGCCGGAAAGTCCACGCTCCTAAAGATCCTGGCCGGCGCGCAGAGGCCGGATGCGGGTGAAATCTTTCTGGACGGCGAGTCCGTGGAGATCTCCAGCCCCGAACGGGCCCAGAAGCTGAACATCTCTGTCATATACCAGGAATTGAACCTGGCCGAGCATCTGGGCGTGGCCGAAAATATCTACGTAGGCCGCGAGTTTCGTACGAGACTCGGTCTGGTCGACTTCAGAAGGATGAACCGCGAGGCGCGGACGCTGCTGAACGACGCGCTGCACAGCACTAGTATAGAGCCGCACGAAGAGGTAGGTCGGCTTAGCGTGGCACGCAAGCAGATGGTCGAGATCGCCAAGGCCATCTCGCTCGAAGCCAGGATCATAGTGATGGACGAGCCTACGTCCTCTCTTTCCGGTAGCGAGGTCGATGCCTTGCTAGAGCTCATCAGCCGACTGCGGGAACAAGGAGTAGCAGTGATCTACACCTCGCACCGTATGGAGGAAGTTTTTCGTATCAGCGACCGAATAACGGTGCTGCGCGACGGCGAGCTCGTCGGAGTACGCAAGACCGAAGAGAGTAGCCAAGAAGAGATCGTCGGTATGATGGTCGGACGGCAGTTAGAAGATTTGTACGGAGATGCCAAGGAAGTTCAGTCAGAGAACGTAGCCTTCGAGGTGCGCGGCCTGTGTCGACCAGGGCAATTTCAGGACATAAGTTTCCACGTACGTGAGGGTGAGATCCTCGGGATAGCCGGTCTCATGGGCGCCGGCCGTACTGAGGTAGCACGAGCCATATTTGGAGCAGATCCTATAGATAGCGGTGAGGTACTGGTCGAGGATCAACGGGTAAAGATCGGCACACCGCGCCAGGCAATAGACGCGGGGATAGGCTACGTACCCGAAGACCGCAAGCTACAGGGACTTTTTCTGGGGATGTCCTTGCGCGACAACATCTCGGCTGCAAGCCCTAAAAGCGTAAGCAGAAACGGGTTTATACAGGGCCGGGAAGATAAGAGAATTGCCACAGAAGCCGTGGACCGGTTGAGCATCTCTACCTCGTCGATAGAGCAGAGCGTGATTAGCCTGAGCGGCGGCAACCAACAGAAAGTAGTCCTCGCCAAATGGCTAACGGTCCGGCCGCGGGTCTTGATCCTCGACGAGCCGACCCGGGGCGTCGACGTGGGTGGAAAGGCTGAAATATTCGACCTTATCAAAGAGATGGCCCGGCAGGAGATCGCGATTATCATGATCTCCTCCGAGCTTACGGAGGTGCTAGGGATCAGCAACCGGGTAGTCGTTATGCGTGAGGGACGGGTAGTGGGCGAGTTGTCCCGGGAGCAGGCCAGTGAGGAGAAAGTCATGGCGTTGGCCACGGGAACAGAACAGGGACAGGAGGTACAGTAGATGGCTAGCGGACAGACGCCTGTAGATGAGCAGCCTACTTCGCAGCGACTGGCGCAGGAAGGTAAGCGGCTAGCAACCGGGGTGATTCGGGCCCGGGAGACGGGTTTGATAGTGGCGATACTAGCACTCTGTGTGCTTCTAGCGTTTCTCACACCAAACTTTCTTACGGAGGGCAATATCTTCGTATTGTCCCGCCAGATCAGCCTGCTAGCTATCGTGGCAGTCGGCATGTCGTTCGTCATACTGACGGGCGGGATAGACCTGTCCGTAGGCTCCGTTACGGCGCTCGTATCCGTAGTGGTCGGCTACGTCACGGTCTCTATGGGTCTTCCGTTTATAGTTGGGATTTTGGCCGGAGCGGCTACGGGCTTTGTAGTAGGGCTGACGAACGGCCTGCTTACGGTCAAGACGGGGGTGCATTCCTTCGTCATCACGCTCGGAATGCTCGGCATTGCCCGTGGAATAGCGTTGGGCACGACCGGGGGCAGCACGACTTCCGGCTTCAGTTCCGGTTTTCTGGTTATAGGACAGGGGTCTCTATTGGGGATTCCCATACCCGTAATCATTTTGATCGTGCTGGCTGTTGCGGCCCACATCGTACTCAGCCGCACGACCCTCGGCCGGCATATCTACTTCGTCGGCAGCAACGAGGAGGCCGCGAAGTTGTCGGGGATCAAAGTGCAGCGCCTCAAAGTCCTGGTCTTCGTCGTAGCCTCTACTCTGGCGGCTATCAGCGGAGTCGTCCTCACCTCGCGGCTGGCAACGGCCCTGCCCTCCGTTGGGGTCGGGCTGGAGCTTTCCGCCATCGGCGCCGTGATTATCGGGGGCGCCAGTCTCTTCGGCGGCGTGGGCACGATACTTGGCGCGGTCCTTGGGGCTACCCTGCTCGGACTGGTGGAGAATGGCCTGGTCCTGCTCGGCGTTTCGACATTCTGGCAACAGGCGGTTACCGGCGCGATCATCATCCTGGCGGTCGCGTTTAACACGTACAGTCAAAGGCAATAGAACTTAGAGGAGGTTGTTTAGATGGACATGCGAAACAAGACCGCGATAATTACCGGTTCGGGGAGAGGCATCGGAGCCGCCACGGCTGAGCTGTTCGCCCAAAACGGCGCAAAGGTGGTGGTAGCCGACATCGAGAAAGAGTGGGGCGAAGAGGTTGCTGAGAGAATCCGCGACAACGGCGGCGAGGCCCGGTTCTGCGAGGTAGACGTTACCGAAGAGGAATCAGTGTCGGATATGATTCGGTTCGCCGTGGACAACTACGATAGACTCGACGCGATAGTCAACAATGCGGCGACCATCGTGGTCAAGAAGGCGGCTGATATCACCGCCGAAGAGTGGGCGCGGGTGATAGGTGTCAATCTCACGGGCGTCTTCTATGGGTGCAAGCACGCCATCCGGCAGTTCCAGTCTCAGGGAGGCGGGGGGGCAATCGTCAACCTCGGTTCGATCTCGGCCGTGGTCGGCCTGCCGGAACAGGCCGTATACTGCGCTTCGAAGGGTGGAGTCTTCCAGTTGACGAGACAAATCGCCATCGACTACGCGGAGGAAAACATCCGTTGCAGCACGATTGGGCCGGGCTCCGTTGATGGAGATTTCCTCCGCATCTACATCGACAGCCAGGCCGACCCCGAACAAGCGGAGAAGGACATACTAGCTAACCATCCGATCAACCGCCTGGCGGACCCATCCGAGATCGCGGAGGCCATAATGTTCCTCGCCTCCGACCGCTCTTCTTTCGTAACGGGCGCCAACCTGCAGGCCGATGGTGGTTACTCGGCTATCTGAGTACGAAGCGTAACTGGCGCGACGGAGTTGCTTGTGGAGCGTTTGCGATGAGCGAGACGAGGTTTGCCCGCGTGTTGTCGGAAGCACGGGAGCTGGGCAGGGCTGTCGGGGCATTCACCTGCTACAACTTCGAGCAACTCCACGCGGTCGTTTCGGCTGCGGAAGATCGCCGGGCGCCGGCCATAGTGCTGATAAGCCCGGCTTCCTTCAGAGACTCCGGAGGCAAGCGGCTAGTGAGGGGATTCAAGGGAGTGACGGAAGACGCATCGGTGGACGTGCTTTTGCAGTTGGATCACGTTCCGGACCAAAAGCTGATCGAATGGGCCGCAGCCTGCGGAGTAGACGCCATCATGGCCGATGGGTCCAAGCTACCTTACGACGAGAACCTTTCATTTACCCGGTCTGTGGTGTCTTCGATGAGGGGCCTAGGGGTCGGCGTGGAGGCCGAACTGGGGAGGATAGAGGGTCAGGAGGATGAGGCGATTGAGGCAACGGCTGGCGCCATGACCGATCCCGCTGAAGAGAAGAGGTTCAGGGATGAGAGCGGGGTGGACTGCCTGGCGGTTTCCGTCGGCAATGTACACGGTCACTACTCCGGCACCCCGGAGTTGGATTGGTCCCGGCTCGATGAGATCCGGAACCGCGACATCCTTCCGCTGTCGCTACATGGAGCCTCCGGTTTGCCGGACGAAGACTTACGTCGTGCCACATCCCTCGGGGTCGCCAAGCTGAACGTCAATACCGAACTGAGGGCCGCATACTTCGGCCGCTTGAAAGAAGAGCTTGACCCTAGCTCACAAACTCTCAATCTCAAGCACCTGGGCGATAGGCTCAAAGAGGCAGTATATGATGTGGTCGAGAAAAAACTTACGGCTTTCGGATGGCCCGAGGATGGAGAAACGTGAAGAACATAGGATTTATAGGGCTCGGTGCGATGGGAACACCCATGGCCCGAACGCTGTTGGAAGCAGGGTTTCAGCTTTCAGCCTACGATGTGGTCGAGGAGCGCGTGGAGGTGCTGGCCGAATCGGGAGCTTCGACTGCGGGCTCACCCCGCGCTGCTGGGGAAGACGTAGAGGCTCTCGTCCTTATGGTCGTGAACGCGGATCAGGTAGAGGACGCCCTGTTCGGCGAGGAAGGCGCGGCGCAGGCTCTAGGCGAGGGAGCCATCCTGATAATAATGGGTACCGTGGGGCCGGAAGCGGTTCGCGGTATCGTCGGGCGTATGGAGGACAGGGGCGTGCGTGTCCTGGACGCGCCGGTGAGTGGTGGTGTTGCCCGGGCGGTTGAGGGGAATCTGCTCATCATGGCCGGCGGGTCGCACGATCTTTTCGACGAGGCCAAGGAGATTCTGGAAGCCATGGGTTCCAACGTGGTGTTGTGCGGCGAGTCGCCCGGCGACGGACAATCCGTAAAGCTCGTCAACCAACTTCTGTGCGGGGTACACATCGCGGCAGCGGGCGAGGCGCTTGCCTACGCAGCCGCGCTCGGGCTAGATCCGCGTGCTGTATTCGAGACGATCCGTCATGGTGCGGCGAACTCTTTTATGCTGGAAGATCGCGGGGAACGCATGCTCTCCGGCGAGTTCTCCCAAGTAAAGAGCGCGCTCAACATCTTTGTCAAAGACCTGGGTCTCGTACTCGAAGCTGCCGGGGACAATGGCTTCCAAAGCCCCATATCCTCCGCCGCCTGGGAAGTCTTCAAGGAAGGCTCTTCGCTGGGTTTTGGTGGGGAGGACGATTCCGGGATTGTTCGTGTCTTCGGCCGCTAGGCGTTTGTCAGCCGGAGAGATTGTCATACGAGAGATGAGTTCATGAGATACGATATCGCGGTCATTCCGGGAGATGGCATCGGTAAAGAGGTCGTTCCGGAAGCCCAACGCGTCCTGGAGTGCGCCGGTGAGATATGGGGCTTTGTTCTACAGTGGAACGAGTTCGACTGGGGTTGTGAGTACTACGTTCGGACAGGCTCAATGATGCCTGAAGAGGGAATGGAACAACTCCGTAGCCACGATGCGATCTTCCTTGGCGCCGTTGGTTATCCGGGAGTGCCGGACCACGTCTCTTTGTGGGGGCTTCTCATACCCATCCGGCGTGAATTTGGACAGCGGATCAACCTCAGGCCGGTACGCTTGCTTGACGGCCTCGAAAGTCCTCTAAGAGATGTAAGTCCATTGGATATCGACATCACGGTCGTCCGCGAGAACAACGAGGGTGAATATTCCGAGGTCGGCGGACGTCTCTACAAGGGACAGGACCAGGAACTCGCCGTGCAGGAGTCCATCTTTACCCGGCGGGGCGTGGAGAGTGTCATGCGATACGCTTTCGATTTGGCCGGGGGTCGTCATGGGAAGCTAACTTCGGCCACGAAATCCAACGGCATAATTCATACTATGCCATTTTGGGACGAGATATTTCGTGAAGTTTCGGCGGATTATCCGGAAGTGGAGACGGAGCAGGAACACATAGACGCGCTGGCGGCGAGGTTCGTGCTAAAGCCACAGAGCCTGGACGTGATCGTTGCTTCGAACCTCTTCGGGGACATCCTGAGCGACCTCGGGGCCGCGATATCAGGAAGCATCGGCATCGCCCCGTCCGCCAACCTGGACCCCACGGGGGACCATCCTTCGATGTTCGAGCCAGTACATGGATCCGCGCCGGACATCGCCGGACAGGGAATAGCCAACCCCATCGGCCAGATCTGGTCTGGAGCCATGATGCTGGACCATCTCGGATACGGCGAAGCAGCGACCGGAATACTCTCTGCAATAAGCCGAACGCTCTCACGCACTAATATACGAACCCCGGATCTCGGTGGCGCGTCGGAGACAAAGGAGGTGACGGATGCCATCCTACAAGCGTTGACGGAACACGAGGATAGCATGAGAATCAGCTAAATTGTCTAAATAAAAACAGTCTCGATAGATGGAGGAGTGTATGAAAGTAGTAGTTACGGGTTCTGGAGGCAAAGTAGGCCGGGCGGCGGTCGCCGCCCTGATGGAAGCCGGCCACACCGTCCGCGCCGTGGACGTCTTCCCACCAACTTTCGACCGCCCACTCCCAAACGAACCCGACTACCTGCAGGCCAACATGACAGACCCCGGCGACGCCTTCGCCGCTGTCCGGGGCATGGACGCCGTGGTCCAC
>JBARZM010000080.1:0-5582 GCA_049650095.1 Rubrobacteraceae bacterium
TGGACGCCGCCATTATCTGCATCGGCATACCGGCGCTCGTGAACGAGGCTTTCAGGATGACCCGCAAGGGTGGGCGCGTGAATGTGTTTGCGGGGCTTGCGGGGGACGGCTGGTCGGAGGTGGAGGCTAATTTGATCCACTACAACGAGCTGGTCGTAACCGGGGCTTCCAACTCCCGGCGCGCCGACTACGAGATGGCGCTCCGTCTGATCGAATCCGGCCGCGTCCGGGTGGAGCCGATGGTAACCCACCGTTTCCCCCTCAAAGAAGCAGTCGAGGCCATAGACAAATCCGCAAGCGGCGACGGTATAAAGGTCGCGGTAATGCCCTAAACGAACCTTGACATGACCTGTGAAGCGACCCCGAAAGGAGCGTAATGGCAACCGAGGCGAGGACGATCGAGGTAAAGCCCGAATCTTTCAGCTACGTCTTCAACCCGTACCGCGAGGCGGTGGAGCGGGTGAAGCCCGGCGACCGGGTCGTCGTTCACACGGAAGACGCCTTCGAGAGCAGGATACAGAGCACGGAAGACCTGCCGGGAGAGGCGCTTGCAACGGCCAAGTTCCTCAACCCGCAGACCGGTCCTATCTTCGTCGAGGGGGCCGAGCCCGGCGACACGCTCGCGGTACGCATCGAAAAGATCGAACCGACCCGCGACTTCGCCGTGAGCGCGCTCATCCCGTACTTCGGCGGCCTTACCTCGACGGTCATGACCCGCACGCTCCAGGAGCCGCTCCCGGAGAAGGTCTGGGTGTGGAACCTCTCCGAGGACGGCAAGTCGCTCTCCAACGACGATCTCGGGGTGGAGGTGGACTGGAACCCGTTCGTCGGGACGCTCGCGGTCGCGCCGGACCTTGAGGCGATCAGCGCGTTGGCGCCGGGGCCGTTCGGCGGGAACATGGACGTGCCGGACGTGAGGCCGGGAAATACCGTCTACCTGCCGGTGTGGAACGAAGGCGCGCTCGTTTATACTGGAGACTGTCATGCGCGGCAGGGACAGGGCGAACTGTGCGGGGTGGCGTTGGAGATCACCTCCAAGACAACTTTAGTCTTCGACGTTATCAAGGGGCAGACGATAGAGTGGCCGCGCATCGAGTCGGAGGACAGGATCATGGTCGTAGGCAGCGCCCGGCCGATGGAGGACGCCGCCAGGATCGCCAACACGGAGTTGATCCTGTGGCTGGAAGAGGAGCACGGGTACGACCGCCTGGACGCCTACCAGCTTCTCACCCAGGCCGGTGGACTCTACGTCGGTAACATGGTCGACACTACCTACTCACTCGTCGCCTCCATCGAGAAAAAGTACCTCACGCGCTCGACCTGATTCGTCTATTGGGAAGTGTAGTCGCTGGCTTGCAAGCTCCAGGGTTCTGAAGGAGGCGATGGGCAGTGAAGGGTCTACGCATTTTGGGAGATCGCCGCGCAGAACTGGCGACTTTGCCCGAGCCGGAGCCTCGGAACGGGTGGGCGGTGGTACGTTCGACGATGTCGGCGGTGTGCGGGAGCGACCTGCACATATACCGCCAGGGCGCCGCGCAGGTCGGGGACCGCTCGAAGCGAGTCGCCGGCCACGAAGCGGTGGGCATCGTCGAAGAGGTCGGCCCCGGGGTCGAGGATCTAGCTACCGGTACCCGGGTCGTCGTCTACCAGCACTACGGCTGCGGAAGGTGCCGGTACTGCAGGGCCGGCGAGCCCATGTTTTGCCCTGCTCGGCGAACGTTAGGCAACCACGTCGACGGCGCGGATGCCGAGATCGTGGCCGCGCCAGCCTCGATCTGCCTTCCATTGCCCGACAGCCTAAGCGACGAGGTGGGGGCCTTGATGGCCTGCAACTTCGGGACGGCTTTCTCCGGGATCAAGAAACTGCAGCCCGTCCCCGAAGACGTGGTCGTGGTCTTCGGGCTGGGGCCGGTCGGATGCTGCGCCGTGCTGGTTGCTTCCAGCTACGGCGCGAACGTCGTGGCCGTTGACCCGGTGGAAAGCCGCCGCGACCTCGCCGAAGGGATGGGCGCCGCCTGGACCGTGGATCCCACAGCCTCTGATACGAAGGCGATAATACGGGAGATAACCCAAGGGTGGGGAGCAGAGGCTTCCGTCGACTGTTCGGGAAACCCGCGCGCCCAGTCGGAGGCGCTCGAAGTTCTCAGGCCCAGGGGCAAGATGCTGGTGCTTGCCGCAACCGCCCCGTGGACCCTGGACCCCGCGCAGTTGTGGCGCAAGGGTATTACCTTATTCGGGTCTTGGGTCTACGAACTCGGAGAATACGAAGGCATCGTGCGTTTCGCAGAGAAGAGGGCAGAGTCCCTGGAGAAGCTAGTAACCCGCAGGTTCAAGGGAGGCGAGGCGGAAGAGGCCTTGCGCGTGGCAGACGAGGCAACCGGGGGCAAGGTCGTGATGGACTGGACCCGATGACTTTGTCGAAACCAACAACACCCCATGCATTAATCTTCGAAGACGATAGTTGGAGGATGTGATTCCACGGAACAGGCTTACCGGCTTAGAGGAGGTGGCGCGGGCAAGCGGGGCGGCCATCGAGGCTATAGGCTTGGTGGACATGCTGCTCAACAACGCCAGCCTAGCCCTGCTGGAGCCCGTGCCAGGTGTTACGGTCGAGAAGTGGCACGCGCGGATCAAAGGTAGTCTCACTGCGGTAAGAATGCTTCCCGTATAGAGTCGGGGATTTTAGTCGTCGCGTGGCGGGCGCGGTTGGATGTATGCTGCCAGTGTGGTGGCAAGTATAGAGGAGGTGTGATTTGACGGCCAGCGGAAAGACTCCGAATGCGGACCCGGCGGATCTCGACGGCTTGAGGGATATCCTGAGTGATGCCGATCCAGAGGGCCGGCTCGAGGAGATAGGGATGAGCCGGGTCGAGATCGGGCCAGATGCAGTTCAGCTTATCCCCGAAGTAGTATCTGATTTTATCGGGGATGTCCGCGAAGCCAGGATCTTACTTGTTGTAGACTCAACGTACAAACAGCGTGACGGCCAGGATCACGCGGACCTGGTCGAGGGCCTGCTCGGCGAGCATTTCGGGGTGGAGCGGGTGGTCCTTGGGGCGGACAGTTCGGAAGAGTTGCACGCGGACGACGAAACACTGGAAGAGGCCGAGGCTGCCGTTGCGGGGGCTGACTGCGTCGTGGTCGCCGGCTCCGGGACGATCAGCGACGTTTGCAAGGTCGCCACGGCCCGCGCTGGAGGGATGCCCCTGGTCGTCGTCCAGACGGCTGCGTCGGTCAACGGCTACGCCGACGACGTGTCCGTGCTGCTCAAGAACGGGGTGAAGCGGACCACCCCGTCACGTTGGCCGGACGCCCTGATCTCCGACCTTCGGACCCTCGTGGATGCGCCCCACGCCATGAATGCCTCCGGATACGGGGACGCCATCGCCATGTACACGGGCCCCGCCGACTGGTGCCTGGCATCACTCATGGGGCTGGACGATTCTTACCAGCCGGGGGCGATACAGATGGTCCTGGATTACGGTCCGGCCTTGATCGGAGATGCCGCGGCCATACGCCAGCGCGAGCTGGAGGCCATGGCGCGACTGGTGCGGGTGCTCACGCTCGGGGGCATGGCGGCCGGGACGACCGGGACGACGGCCTGCCTCTCCGGAACGGAGCACATGGTTAGCCACCTGCTCGACATGAACGCCGGGAAACGTAACCTCCAAATAGGCTTTCACGGCGCGCAGGTCGGGGTCGCCTCGGTCGTCGCAGCCGCCGCGTGGGAGACCCTTTTCGAGGAGTTGGACCCTTCGAAGGTAGACGTGGATGCCTGCTTCCCGGAGCCAGCTTCTATGGAACCCGTGGTGCGCGGGGCATTTGAAGAACTGGACCCTGGCGGAGACATCGGGGACGAGTGCTGGAGCGACTACAGCGAGAAGCTTGCGCGATGGACCGACCATCGCGAGAACTTCGAGAGTTTCCTGCAAGAATGGTCAAATCACCGGGAACGCCTGGCGGAGATGGTCGTGTCGCCGGAACGTCTGGCCGGGGCACTTTCGGAAGTTGATGGCCCTGCGCGTTTCAGTGAGCTTGACCCGCCAGTCTCGCCCGATACCGCCCGATGGGCAATAAGGAACTGCCTCTTCATGCGTAACCGATTCACCATAGCCGACCTTTTTTTCTTTCTCGGCTGGTGGGACGAAGCGTTCGTCGAAAGGCTGCTCGACCGGGCGCGCACCGCAGGAGGCGGCCTGTAGCTCATAACTCTTTGCCGGGTATCATACAGAGTGTTACTAGAGTAGGAGGTCCGCCAAACGGAGGTCCCGAGCGGACTCTTCTTCGCGCAGTACGGCATCGAGTTTGTGCAGGAGTGGAAGTTCCTCCTCGCCGAGGTCTAGTGAGCGGGCGAGGTCTAGTGCGGGCGGGAGCGTGCCCAGGCCCTCCACGGTGGCGTTGTTCATGTCTTTGAGTGCCTCTTCGCGGCCTGCGCCGGTGTTTAGCCGGCGCCCGAAGTCCCCGTTGCGGCCCGAGAGGCAGGTGACATACAGATCGCCCGCCCCCGCGGCCCCGGTGACGGTTTCGGGGCGTCCACCGGCGGCGGAGACGAGGCGTGAAATTTCCCCGAGCGCGGTTCCGAAGGCGAGGGCCCGTAGGTTCGGCTTGGCGTCGTCCCCGGTGATCATGCCGAAAGCTATCGCGTAGCAGTTCTTCAGCGCCGCGCAGAACCCGAGGCCCGAAAGGTCGTCGGAAGCGCCGGGGAAGTAGTAATCGGCGGCGAATTTTTCGCACGCTGCACGGGCGTCGTCGAGGTTCGCGGCGGCGAAAGCGGTCTGGGTTGGGGAACCCCAGATCAGGTCTATCGCCTTTACCGGACCTCCGACCCCGACGACTTTCCGCGAAGGACCGAAAACCTCCTGCGCGAACTCGGGGACGGCTACTATCCCGCCACCATCACCCTCGATGAGGCCCTTGCTGAAGACCATGACGGGCGCCCCTTCCGGAGCGTATTTGGCGGCCTCCGGGGCGACCCACTCCGCACCCTCGCCGGTTACCGCCAGGGCGATGAGATCCGCGTCGTGAACGGCCTCTTCTATACTGGAAGTCGTATCGACGGTTGCCGGGAGGGCCACACCGAGGTCCGGGTGCGGTTTGTTCGCCGCGAGAGCTTCGAGGGCCGGAGTGTCGATCCACTCCGGCCCCCAGTAGACTAGCTCGTTTCCACTTTCCAGAACGGGTTTTCCGAAGGCCGTACCCATCTGGCCGGCGCCGAGTACCGCCACGCGCATCGGAGACACGAAGCCTCTAGGCGGTGGTGCCGTGGTAGCGGCGGTCTATCTCCTCCATCTTCTCTACCTTGGCGGCGGAGCTGCCGCCGGCGAACTCCGAGTCCAGCCACGCCTCCATTACCGTCTTGGCCGCCTCTTGTCCTATAACCCGCTGTCCCATCGTCAAGACTTGCGCGTTGTTCGACTTCCTCGCCCGCTCGGCCGAGTATACGTCGTGGCACTGGGCCGCCCGGACGCCGGGGACCTTGTTTGCCGTGATGCTCATCCCGAGCCCCGTACCGCAGCAAAGTATCGCCCGCTCGTGCTCGCCCCGGGCGACCGCCTCCGCAACCTCGACGGCGACATCCGGAT
>JBARZM010000081.1:0-18130 GCA_049650095.1 Rubrobacteraceae bacterium
GCCGACGACCTCCCCCACCTCCGGGTCCTGGTCCAGAAAAGCCTCCACTACCTGGTCGTAGATCCCACGCTCCCGGATGCGGTCGGCGTTGAGGTAGATGACGCCGCTGGAGTTTTTGTTCATCGCCGTGCCGTGCCCGAGCAGGACCAGGGCCGTACGCCCCCCGGAGGTTTCTTTGTCCCGCATCAGGTCATCGGTGCGCTCCAGGATGACGTCAGCCATCTGCTCGAAGGTCCCGAGCGGCCCGGCGTACCGGATAATCTTCCCGGCCTTTTCCGTCACCGGCCCGTCCAGGCCAAACTCTCGCGGTATGACCTGCTGGGTAAAGTACCCTTCCGAGATAAACGCCGGCACCAGGTAGATTTCATCGGACTCGACGGTGTCTAGCACGTGCCGCATGGAAGGCTCCTCTTTCCAGAAGCACTCGACCACCTCGTCGTACTCGCCGCTCTCCCGGATGCGCCCGGCGTGCTCGTAAACCGGCAAGCTGGAATCTTCGTTTAAGTGCGAACCGTGTCCTACTATTACGAGGGCTTTCATGCCTCTCCTTCCGCCGACTGCGGAAGAGATTCTAGCTTACGCCGGCTGCAAGGTATGGGGATAGATTCACGCGGGCCGTGGCTCCGGTATGCCGCTTGCCAGGCTCGTAAACTCTGTCGCCGGGAACAAACGGCAAGCCGCGCACCGTCACGCCACCGTGGCGACAACGAAAATAAAGCCTTGCGGCTTTACGGTGGCTCTCGACCGGGTCCTCCGGCCGGTAAAATCGCCGCGTACCAGGATACTCCGCCAAACTCCCAAAACCCACCACCCTGGGGCCCGCGCTTCGCGAAACTCCCGGCAGGGCTACGGCGCAATCCCAAATGGATGAACTCGGTTCAGGGTCTCCTCGAAGAGTCTTGCGCCTCCGGCGTTGCGCCGAAGGCGGTTTCAACCCCTCGCTCCGCGCAGAGCTTTGTAGTCGTAGTCAGGGTTCAAAGCGACTTGTCCCGCGCGGATTCGGGGCTGTGGATTTGGATCAACCGACCAGGTTCTTCGGCTCTCCGGCGAGGAAGGCGCGGACATTTTCGGCGGTAGTGTCGAGGATGCGGTGGAGGGCTTCTTCGGAGTTGAAGCCTATGTGCGGGGTTATCACGACCTCGGGGCGGCGCTGAAGCGCGTGGGCGCGGAGGAGGAGCCTTAGCTTGTCTTCGGCGCCGGTCTGGTAGAGGAGCTCGTCCTCGTGCTGCATGAACTCCTCGCCCTCGAAGACGTCGAGGCCGGCGCCGCCCAGACGGCCCTCGTCCAGGGCCGCGGCGAGCGCGGCCGTATCCACCAGGGACCCGCGGGCGGTGTTTATGAGCAGCGACTCCGGTTTCATCTTCGCGAGGGTGTCTTCGTTGATCAGGTGATGCGTAGCGGGGATTGCGGGGGCGTGAAGGGTTACGATGTCAGAGTTTTCCAACAACTCGTCCAGGTCCGCGTAGCTGAAGTCCAGTACGTCGGAGAGGAGTTGGTTCTGGTTTACGTCGAAGGCGAGGACTTTCATCCCGAAACCCTTGGCAATGCGGATGACGTGCAGCCCGATAGCGCCGGCCCCGATCACGCCGAGCGTCTTGCCGTAGAGGTCGAAGCCCCGCAACCCTTCGAGCGCGTAGTCTCCCCGCTGGGTCCTAGTCCAGGCGTGATGCACTTTGCGCGAGAGGGCGAGGATGAGCGCGAAAGCATGCTCGGCGACGGTATTCTCCCCGTAAGCGGGCACGTTGGATACAGGGATACCTCTCTCCGCGGCGGCTTCGAGGTCTATGTGGTCGTAGCCGGTGGACCGCGTGGCGATAAAGCGCAGGTTTGGCATCGCCTCCAGTTCCTCCCGGCCAACGGCGGAGTGGATGAACGGCATCAGGATCTCCACGTCATCGAGCAAACCCCGCGATACAGCCTCGCCCGACGTGCCGGGTATCGCTTTCAGCGAAACATCGCGGGCGAGAGTTTCGGACAGGTAACTCTTCTCGGAGGCTTCCATCTCGGTCGCGAGAGCCAGCGGTCTGTCCTGCATAAGGTCCTTCCTGTCGAAGCCGGTCGGGGCCTTGCTATTCTATCGAATTACCGGCCCCGGTAGCCGCCGGTTACGGGGTTCAGGCGCCGGTTGAAAGATCCGGGGCCGTATTCCAGGGACAGGAGGAAGGCGGCGGCGATAACCGGTGATTCGGTTGCCGTTGGGGCCAGGCGCGGGTCCTCGCGCAGAAGGCCGTCGAGGTTGGCCAGGCTTTGAATACCCCGGCGCGAGTAGACGCTCCCGCTCTTTACGACGCCCCGGGCCATACGCGCCACGTCCTCGGCCTCCCGATCGCCGGCCCTTCGGATGATGTCGAGGTCCGGGACTTCCGCGAGCACTTCTAAGTAAGAGTGGACCAGCGCGGCCCGGGCAGACTCGGCCCGCGACAGCGCTTCGAGTATGGCCGGCCCCGCCAGTTCGGTGGGGATCTCGAACCCCCGGGCGTACTCCCGGGCGAGGGGGTCCCGGTCCGCCACGAAACGCGCCACATCCCGGAGGGTCGTCTCCCCGCCGGCCTGATGCGCGAGCCGCAGGGCTTCCGAGAACGGCCCGGGTTGCCCGGCGGCCACGAAGGCGTCGATGACCGGCAGGACATCCCCGGCACCGAGCGTGGAGAGTACCCTCCGGAACGGCATCCCGAGGAGGGCGCCTCGCGCGAGCGGCGCCAGGTATCCCGCGGCCCGCACGTCGGCGAACCCGGCGAGGGCGCGAGACGCCAGAACGCCCGAAAGCACCGTTTCGCCCACCCCTTGCGTCCCGGCCCCGGCGAGCGCTCCTTGCACCGGCGTCACGGTTAGAAGTCGGGTCTCGTGGGCCACGGCGGTGTCCTGGTAGCGGGACCCGAGACCCGGCATCGGCGCGCTGTAGGAAATGGTTAGTACGGTGGCGGCGCAGTCCGCCACTTGTTCCGCCGGGACCGGCGGCATCAGTTCTTCAGGCTCCATCTCCTACAGGGCTTTTTCGAGGTCTTCGAGGACTTTTTCGAGATCCGGCTGGCTCTTCGGGCTCGGCTCGACTTGTTTCGCCCTTATGACACCCTCCCGGTCGAGCACGAAGTAAGCCCGCTCGGGAAAGCCCAACTCGTGCTTCACGCCGTAAGCTTCGATCACATCCCCACCAAAATCCGATAGCAGTGGAAACTCTATGCCCCGGTCTTCGGCGAAAGCCCGGTGAGACCAGGGCGAGTCCGCGCTGATCGCCAACACCTTCGTCCCGAGAGACTCGAAGCGTTCGATGTCTTCCTGGAGCCGCGACATCTGGTCCGTGCAGACACTCGACCAGTCCCCGGGATAGAAAAAGAGCACCACGGGGCCTTCTTTCGTGTACTCCTCCAACGAGACGGTTTTCTCCCAATCGTCGGCCGGTAGCGTAAACTCCGGCGCCTTCTCTCCAACCTCTGCAGCCATGACCTCTCCTATGTAGCTTACGGTGGTCCATTCTAACCCGGCACGTTACGGGCTCAACGGAAACGGTAATATACTCCGCACCATGAAAAGCCTGACCGACTACGAGGAACTGCTCGACTACCGGCGAACCGTCGCGGAGATGTACGCCCGGGTCCGGTCGGAAGAGCGCGACTTTGCCGGCCGCTGCGGACGTTTCCGCGACGAACGGAACGTCCTGTTCGCGGGGCATCCCCAGTCTCCACTACCCGCCGAAGACAAAAGCGGCTTCGACGGCCTCGAATATTTCGACTACGATCCGGCGCTACGCCACGTCCTCCCCGTAGAGCACGACGTGGAACCGGACACCCTGGAGATAGAGTTGCAGGATGACGGGCTATTGAGGTTGCGGAGGTTCGGGCGGGTGCGGCCCTCGGGGGAGCTGGAAGGTTCGTCGTTGTCGCTGTTCTGGATCGAAGGCTACGGCGGCGGCGTTTTTCTGCCGTTCAAGGACGAGACTAGCGGACGGGGGACGTACGGCGGTGGCCGGTATTTACTGGACACTATAAAGCACGCGGATCTCGGCCAGAAAGACGGCTGCCTGGTGCTGGACTTCAACTACGCCTACAACCCCTCCTGCGCGTACAACCCGGACTGGGTATGTCCCCTATCCCCGCCGGAGAACACGCTTCCAGGTGAGATACGGGCCGGCGAGAAGGCCTACGAGCAGCCCCCGTTAGAAAGGCGATAGAAACCTTGAAGAGCTTCAAAAACAAGTCCCTTATCTCAGAAAACGCTTTCGAGACCGGAGAACCGGAGGGCACCATCGGGGCCGAAGAAGAACTCTGGCTCGCCGACCCGGAGACGCTCAAGCTCGGCGACGGCGCCCAGAAGATATTGGCCGAAGTCCCCGAAGACTTGTTCAGCGGCGAGCTAATAGACTGCGAGATCGAGTCAAACACCGGCGTCCACAACGAACCCCAGGGGCTCGTCTCGGACCTCGTCTCCCGCCGCAGGGTACTTCTGGAGCACGCCGAGCGTCTCGACAGAATACTCGGCACCAGCGGGACGCATCCTATCGGGGACTGGCGAGAGCAGGAGATAATAGACAAGCCCCACTACCAGCGCCTCAAAGACAAGCTGGAGTGGCTGATCCGTCGAAACAACACCTTCTCTCTGCACGTTCACTACGCCGTGCAAGGTCGGGAAAAAGCCATCTACGTCTTCAACCGGATGCGGGAATACGTGCCGCACCTGCTCGCCCTCTCCGTAAGCTCGCCGTTCTGGCAAAACGAGCTCACGGACATGCAGTCGAGCCGCATCTTGATCTTCTCGCGTTCGATCCACCGCGCCGGGTTGCCGGCCCCGCTAGAGAACTGGGATTCATACAAGGAGTACGTGGACCTCGTCTACCGCACCGGGGCGATAGATTCGCTAAGCGAGGTCTGGTGGGACGTGCGGCCGCATCCGGGCCTGAGCACCATCGAGGTTCGGGCCTGCGACTCCCAAATAGAGATGTGGCGCAACGAGGCCCTCGTCTCGGTCATCGCCGCCCTCGGCGACCGCCTCGCCGAAGAGTACGAATCCGGTGAGACTCGTCCCATACGTCCGGGGCGGGAGATCGAGGAGAACAAGTGGAGCGCCCAGCGCTACGGCCTCGCAGGAGACTTCATAGACCCCGAAGCCCAAGAGGCGGCGGACACCCGCGGCGTTCTGGAAGCCCTGATCCAAGACCTCGAAGACACCACCGGGCACGACTTGTCCGGGGCCGGCAGAATCCTCGAACTCCCCACGGAGGCCGACCGCCAACTGGAGGTCTACAAAGATACGGGCTCGACGCGGGAGGTCGTGCGGGACCTCGCGGACCGCACCAGGGCTTCGACAGACTGAGCCTTCCTCGATCCGGGCTTCCACCCGGGCTTAAGAAAGAACCGTAAAGGGTACACCCCACCCGTGAACGGATACCCTGTTACTAACCGGGGCCTACTCCAGGCCGTCCTGGTAATCTTCGCGCTTTTCCTGGCGTACCGTTTCGTCGCCCAGGTGGCGGCGCTGGTTTTGCTGCTCGGGGTTGGCCTCTTGCTTACCGTGGCGCTTTCGGCTCCGGTCGAGGCTCTCTACCACCGGAAGGTGCCGCGGCCGGTGGCGGTGGCGCTTATAGTTTTAGCCGCGCTGGTCTTGTTCGGGGTGGCCGGGTTCTTCCTCTACCCCATACTCGCCAAACAAGTTTCACAGCTCGTTTCCTCCCTGCCGGACGCCTTTTCGCAGCTCGTGGACCGGGCCCGGGGACTGGCGAACCGGCTGGGGATTCAGATCGGCGGCGGGGGAAGTAGCGTCTCCGCCAATACCCTGGCCAACGCGGCGCGCCGGGTTTTGGGCGGGCTGCTCGGCCTCTTCGGTAGCATCACCGCGTTCTTTACCGGCCTGCTAGTCGTCCTTTTCGTACCGCTATACCTGACGGCCCTCCCCGGACCGGTGGTAGAGTGGGTGGTGAGGCTGTTCCCACCCTCCAGGAGAGACAGGACGCGCGAGGTCCTGTCGAAGTCCCGTACGAGCCTCCTCGGCTGGCTGGCGGGGCGGGGGTTCTCGATGTCGATCGTCGGGCTTCTCTCCACGGCAGCTTTGTATCTCATAGGCATACCCGGCGCGTTATTGCTCGGTGTGTTCTCCGGGGTCGCCGCCTTCGTCCCGATTATCGGCTCCATAGCCGGGGCGATACCGCCTTTGATCCTGGCTTTCGCCGGCGACCCGTTGGATGCCGTCTGGGTGGTTTTGGCGTACGTGGTGATCCAGCAGATCGAGAGCAACCTCCTCACCCCGCTAGTGATGCAGAAGGCCGTGTCCCTCCATCCCGTGGTGGTAGTGGTGGCAGTAACGGTCGCGGGGGCGGCCTTTGGCATCCTCGGGGCCTTTCTGGCGGTGCCCACGGCGGTGATTGCTGGGTTGCTCGTGGAGGAGCTGTGGTTCAAACGCCTGGAATCGGGAGACAGCTAGGAGTAGCGCCGGTCGAGAAAGGCCGCAACGACCTGCACAACTACCTGCTGGAAAGGTACGGTATTCGAGGAGAGGCCCTGTACATGGGCGTCCTGGAGTTTATCGCGATCACGGTCAACGGGCTCGCGGCGTACCGGCGCCGTTCTGGTCCCCGGTAGAACGATCAGAGGGTAAATAACCAGGTACAGCCTTATTCGGAGAACGTTTCGGGCAACATGAGGTAGCTGCCAACCAGAAAGAAAGCCGACCCCTGCAGGTAAGCCACCTTCACCAACGTCGGGTCCGGCAGGGTGGATAGTCCGGGAACCCCGAGGCTGGCGGTAGCCCCGACCAGAAAACCCACGCAGCCGAGGAAGTTGAGCGTCGCGCTCCACCACGAGATGCTCCGGAGCCTCACGCACAGGTAGTGATGACAGGCTTCCACCACCTGCATGTAGCCTCCAGCTACAAAAAGCAAAGCCCCGAGCAGGCTCGGCAGAGAGAGCCACCAGTCGATCCCCGCACCACCGGAGACCCCGATCAGCACCAACCCGGTTTCTACGTTGAACGCTATCGAGCCGATGGTGAAGATAAACGCCTCCATGTAGCTTAGCCGCTTCGGCTGCCAGGCCAACAAGCGGAAGCTCTCATCCGGGCGTTGCCGCGCCCGGCCCGGGCGGGGGTCGGCGTTGATAGTCTCAAGAATTTGGAGGTACATCGCAACGGTAAAGACGGTCGCCCCGATAAAGTACGACCAGTCGGTGACAAAGGTGGCGATCTCCTCGCTGGTGAACGCCGGGAACCACAGGGAGGAACTAGCTCCCAGTACAAACAGGGCCGAGCCGACCATGAAGCCGACAGCCACCCACCAGGAGACGTTGCCGGGGGCCCACACCCCGAGCCACGGTGAGTCTTTGTAAGTTTGGTCCTTGTTCTTATTCCTCGTGCCCCGGCCCTTGCGGTGCCGGCGAGAGGTCCAGACGTGCTCGGAGCCGTCCGGCTTCCGGTACGAGATCCGGGTGACGAAACCGGCGACTCCTCCGGTCTCTAATATCTCCCAGTCTTCGGGGAAGTCGACCCCCGTGTTTTCGAGACCGCTTCGCCGCGGGTTGCTCTGGCCCATCCTACCTCCGTTAGTCCGTCCGGTCATCGCCTCCGGTTCAGCCGATCAAGCGCAGCGGGACGAATGCTCCCTCTACGCACTTGACCGGCAAAGGTCGGTTCCTCCACTCCTCTATCGTAAGCTCCTCCGCGTTGGTCTTGTCCAACTCGAACATCGCCTCCAAACCCTCCGCTACGCGGCTACTGTATATCTCCAGGTTCGTCTCGTGTAGCCCGAAGAGGCTCAGGCTATCGAGGTTCGCCGAGCCGACGGTTGACCACTCGCCGTCTACGGTGGCGGTCTTGGCGTGGACCATGAAGTCTTTGTACAAGAAGATCCTCATCCCGGCTTGTAGCATCGGGCCGATGTGCGGCCGGGCGAGCCAATCCACGAGGGCGTGGTTAGAGTATTTGGGGATGAGCACTTGCACGTCCACGCCCCGTTTCGCCGCGTTCATCATGGCTTCTCTCAGAGAAAGGTCGGGGGTGAAGTAGGCGCTGGTGATGTAGATGCGGCCGGTGGCCTTGTCTATGTTTCTCAGGTAGAGGTCCCGGATCGGGTGCGTGTGGTGGTAAGGGTCGTTTGAGTGAAACACCAGAGCCGGGTCCCACGAACGCTCCCTCCCCGCGGCGATCTCCGGCGTCCCGTCCGGGCGATGGGTATTCCAGAAGCCTGTAAAAGCGCGTTCGAGCTCCCGTACCTGCGCGCCCCGGATGCGGAAGTGCGTGCCGCGCCAGCGCGTAAAGATCTCGCCGATGTTGAACCCTCCGGCAAACGCCACCCGACCGTCCACGGAGAGTATCTTGCGGTGGGTACGGTGAAGGCTGCGCGGGTTGAGCATATCCGCCGGGCCGGAGAAAGACCGGAAACGGAGCGTGTTTATACCCTCCGGGAACTCCTTGAACGACTCGGGTTGGCTGAAGTTTGCAAGACCGTCGAAGATAGCGTAGACGCTGACTCCTTCTCGCGCTTTGCGGGCCAGGGCATCGACAAAGCGGCTTCCCACCTCGTCGTCCAGCCATATAAAGGTCTCGATAAAGACGTACTCTTCCGCCTGCTCGATCTCGGCGAGCATATCCTCGTAGAGCCTGCCGTAATCCGGGTAGAGCTTTATCCGCCCGTCGCCGGTCTCCAGCTCTATCTCCGGCTGCTCATCCCACGGGAAGCCCTCTCCGGGAGGCTGGGCCCAGAAGAACTTGCGCCGGACCGTCTCTACCGCCTCCACAGCCGCCAGGAGCAGCATTTCCAGCGCGGCCAACAGCAAGAAGACCTTGAGACCCCGTCTCCAAAGGCCGGCCGAAACCTCTCTGATCACTTTCACGCTACGAACCTCCGGGTCTCTAGTTCAAGTCTTGCAGCTTCAAATCTTGCAGCTTCAAATCTTGCTTCGCAAACTTCCACGCTTCTACCCGTCACCCTCGGCCTGTCTGCCGTATAGCCTGGTGAGCGGGGCGGCGCCCACGCCGCGGGGCGACACCGGGACGCGGATCACGAGTCTGCCCGCCATCCACGCCTCCTCAAAACCAACCCCGAGAACAACCCATTCTGCTTGCCGTTCAGTTCCGTGCTCCTGGCCCGCCGCTTCCATCAACGCAAAGGGCTGCCAGTTTAGAAGAATGCCGCCAGGCTATTGTAAGTGGTTTGTAAGGTTTCGGTAAAACACCACCACAAGCGGTCCCGGATGGCGGCGGTGCTCTAGCGGGGATCATTTTCCGAGTCCCCGAGGCAGGGTATAAACAGTTTGTGAAATTCGGATTCCAAATAAAGGTGCTTACGGTCGCCGTAGCCGTGGTGTTGATCTCCGCCACGGTCATGCTCCTTTACATAGTATTTGCCGGAAACATCGCCTTCTTCGAGCCGATTTCGCTCCGCGTGCTCGGGGGAGCGGTCCTGGCTGTCGCCCTCGCGGGCGTACTGGTGTTTCTGCCCGCGCGCCTGATAACCCACGAGGCCGAGTTCCGGAAAGTGCAGGAGAAAGACGAGACGCTCAGCGCTATCCTGGACAACCTGAAAGAGGGTGTACTAGCTACCAACCTCGACGGACGGGTCATGTTCGCCAACCCCGTAGCCTGCTCCATACTAGGCATCGGGGGCGCCGCGGAAGACCCCGAAGAGGTCCAGAGGTTGCCGGACCCTTGGGAAGATTTCGACCTACCCAGGGCGGTAAGCCACTGTGCCAGGGAGCAGGAATGCGGTGAAGCCCGGGTTCAAGACAGCGAATCCCTGCTACGGGTAAACCTGGAACACATGCCCGCGTTCGACGACCACAAAGGCGGGGTGCTGGTGGTTATGCAGGACCTCTCCGAGGGCCGCAGGCTGGAGGCAAACCAGCACCGTTTCCTGACGAACGCGGCCCACGAACTGCGTACGCCGCTCTCCAACATCGCCTTCGCCGCAGAGCTTCTAACCTCCGGGGCGGACGAAGATCCCGCGGCCCGGCGGCGCTTTCTGGAGCACATACTAGCCAGTGCCTACAAGATGCAACGGCTATCGGAGGCCTTGCTGAAGCTGGCCCGCGTAGGATGGGGCGGCCGGGAGCCGAAGATAGAACCGACGGAACCGGAGAGGGTGGTCTGCACCGCGGTCGAGAGCGTGCAGCCCCTGGCCGAAAA
Source organism: Rubrobacteraceae bacterium (assembly GCA_049650095.1). GTDB lineage: Bacteria > Actinomycetota > Rubrobacteria > Rubrobacterales > Rubrobacteraceae > SIRX01. The sequence continues at coordinate 10,105 of JBARZM010000081.1, forward strand.
CTCCGGCGTCACGCTCAGCTGCAAGGGAGAAGCCGCTACCGTGCTCGCCGACGCGACGCTGCTGGAACAGGCGCTCCTGGCCTTGGTGAGCAACGCGATCAAGCACTCCACCGAGGGCGACGAGGTTACGGTGCGGCTCGACGGGGCGACGATTTTCGTCCAGGACCAAGGTGGAGGCATAAGCGCCGCCGAGCTTCCCCACGTCTTCCAGCGCTTCTACAGGTCTGGAGACGACTCCCGCGGGTTCGGCCTCGGCCTCTCTATCTGCAAGGAGATCATCGAGAGCATGGAGGGCGAAATTTCCATCCGCTCAAAGGAGAACGTGGGCACCACCGTCCAGATAAGTCTCCCGGAAGCAGACGAGGATGACTAAAATACTGCTGGTCGAAGACGAGGCCGCCATGAGGGACATGGTCGGATACGTGCTCGAACGCGAGGGTATGGAACTCGAAGCCGCCGAAAGCGGCGAAGCCGGCCTGGAAGTATTTCAAAACACGGATGAGCCTTTTGATCTGGTAATACTGGACGTAATGCTCCCCGGCGTTGTAGACGGCATAGAAGTGTGCCGCAGGATCACCACTTCCAGCGACGTTCCGGTCATAATGCTAACGGCCCGCGACGACGAGACGAGCGTGGTCGTGGGCCTGGAGGTCGGGGCCGACGACTACATAACCAAACCTTTCAGCCCGCGAGAACTCGTGAGCCGCGTGAGGGCCCACCTCCGGCGACGGCGAAGGGAATCCAGGCCCGCGGGGCAACAAGTTCTGAAGTTCCCGGGATTGGAGATAGACCTGCTACGCCATCAGGTAAAGGTCGGAGAAAACCCCGTGTACCTTACCGCGGCCCAGTTCAGGATACTGACGCTTCTGACAGCGCAACCCGGCAGGGTCTATAGTCGGTCGCAAATCATGGAGCCCATATGGGGCAGTGGATTCTCCGGCGACTCCCGGGCGGCCGACGTTCACATCCAGAACATCCGCAAGCACCTGGAGAAGGATCCCAAAAACCCCGCCTACGTGCTCACCGTCCGGGGAGCGGGCTACAAGTTTGCGGAGCTACCGGAGGGCGGCTAGGACTTACCTGAAACGCATGCGGCGTGAGATTTGCTTGAAGAGCAGGCTCCGCACCTTCCGGTTTTTGAGTCCTTTGGTTATTACCCTCCGGGCCGTCTTGCTCTTTATTAGCTTCAGGGCTATGGCTTTCTTCATACAGAACCTCCGGTTGTCGGCGCCCGGCTACGCGGCCTCGCGCAGCTCGCGACGAAGTTGCTTCTTGAGCAGCCCGAGGAGCGCCCGCTCTTCTTCCGTCAAGTCGCCTTGTTCGGCGGCGATAACCTCTTCCAACTGCTCTCCGTAGTAGGCTACCACGGAACCTTCCAGGTAGTGATCTATGACCCGCGGGCTGATGTACGAAGATCGGGCGATGTCACGGGTGTTTCCCAGCCTCTCGGCCACCGCGTCCACCGCCGCGAGCACGTTCTTCTCGGCCTGCTTCATCTCCCCTACCGGCCCGGCCTTCGCGAGTTGGAGCGCCGCGAGCAGCGTCCCCGCCCAGGTGCGGAAGTCCTTCGCCGTGAACTCGTCGCCCATGACCTCTTTTATATGGGCGTTGAGGTCGCGCGACTTCACGTCTTTTAGTCCACCGGCCTCATCATAGTATTTGAAGATTTCGTATCCCGGTAGCGCCGCGCACTCTTCCACGACCCGGCGCAGCTTCCTGTCGGTTACGGTCTTGCGCTGCGCCTGCCCCCACTTGCCAACGTATTCGAAAACCATCGTATCGCCCTCTATTTTGAGGTGCTTGCGCCGCAACGTCGCTATGCCGAAGGTCTTGTTGTTCTTGGCGTAACGTTCCTCGCCCACGCGAAAATAAGCAGCGTTCATCAGGCGCATCATGGCCGCCAGGACTTTTTCCCGGCTTAGTTTTTTCTGTCGGAGATGGTTGCTGGTAACCCGGCGCATCTCCGGCAGCGCATCAGCGAACCGCAGGATACGCTCGAACTTCTCGCGCTCTTTGCGCTGCCGGTACTTCGGATGGTAGACGTACTGTACTCTTCCCGCCGAATCGTAGCCAACCGCCTGCACTTTGGCCGAAGAACCCCGGGCAATGCGGGCCTCTTTCCAGGCCGGCGGCACCTTGAGGTTCTCTATGCGCGAGAGGACCTTCTGCCCGCGCACCGTCTCGCCGGTATCCGGGTAGCGGTAGAAAAAGCCTCGTTCCTTCGAGCCCAGCCGCCGTATGCCGGTTATGAAAAGTACGTGCCCGCCCATTTACCACCTTCGAAAGGTTTCGCTTACAGCGCCGTCCGGTCAATTTATACCCCGAAACCTACGCGGGCGGGAACCTTCCGACGAAAAAGCCCCGTCTACAAACGGGGCCGGGAGGATGGAGGTTTCGAAAGGGAACCCGGCGCCCGCTTGACTCCAACCTACCCCGGTCGGGCCCTGCGTTATGGGCAATCCCGTACCGCGGCGGACGAAAAACAAACCTTAATCAAGTCCTTACACGATCTTTACCGAAGCAATACAGAATACTAATCCCCTTCGGAAATCAGGGTTTAAGGTAACCATCGTACGGACAATAAAGCTGCAAGAGGAAACACATTTTGCAGGGTTTGCGAGGAACCAGGTTGAGGAGGGTGATCCGGATGACGGAACGGGGCGGCGGAGAAATCTCACGCTTGGGGAAGCCCGGGCGTTTGGGAGAGCCGAAACTGGAGGGAGGCTGCGGATGATCGAGCCGCTGGGCCGCCGTCGCTGGTCCATCGCCGAGGGCTACATTCCGGGCTGGTCTACCGGCCCGGAGCCGCAGTTCACCAGCCACGAGACGGCTTGTTTGCTAAACACGTCGGATGAGGAGGCCAATGTCGAGATCACCATCTACTTCTCCGACCGGGAGCCCGCCGGTCCTTACCGGGTGACGGTCCCGGCCCGGCGCACGTTGCACGTTCGCTTCAACGACCTGGAAGATCCCGAGCCCCTTCCCAGAGACACGGATTACGCCAGCGTCATCGAATCCGACGTACCCATAGTCGTGCAGCACACGCGGCTGGACTCCCGGCAGGCGGAGAACGCGCTTTTGAGCACCATCGCGTACGCGAGCAACGAGTAGAGAGGAGCGGCATCATGGCACGGAACACCGCGGAGTTTATGTTGAACCGGTTGGTGGAGTGGGGGGTAAAGAGGGTCTACGGCTTTCCCGGAGACGGTATCAACGGCCTCCTGGGCGCCTTCCACGAGGTGGAGGAGTTGGAGTTCACCCAGATGGCCCACGAGGAGATCGCCTCCTTCGCCGCCGGCGCCCACGCCAAGTTCACCGGCGAGGTCGGCGTTTGTATGGCGACCTCCGGTGGCGGGGCGATACACCTGCTGAACGGCCTCTACGACGCGAAGCTGGACCACCAGCCGGTGGTAGCCATCATCGGGCAGCAGAAGCGGATGTCGCTCGGCGGGAGCTTCCAGCAAGAGGTAGACCTTCAGACCCTCTACAAGGACGTGGCGAGCGAGTTCGTGGCGTACTGCATGGTCCCGCAGCAGGCGCGGCATCTAATTGACCGGGCCATGCGCATCGCCCAGACGACCCGGTCGGTAACGTGCATCATCGTGCCCGACGACGTGGCCGAGGCGGAGCACGAAGAGCCGCCCCGCGCCCACGGCGCCATCTACTCCGGCGAGGGCGTTACCTTCTCCGGCACGGAGATCACCTTCCCCCACATCGTGCCCGTGGAGAACGACATAAAGCGGGCCGCCGAGATACTGAACGCCGGCGAGAAGGTCTCCATGCTGATCGGGGCCGGAGCCTACGGCGCGGCCGATGAGATCAAACAGGTCGCCGACATCCTCGGCTGCGGCGTCGCGAAAGCCCTCAACGGCCGGGCGGCGCTGCCGGACGACCTGCCCTACGTCACCGGGGCCTGCGGCCTGCTCGGTACCAAGCCGACCGACGACATGATGGAGAACTGCGACACGCTGTTCATGGTCGGCTCCAGCTTCCCGTATTCGGAGTGGCTGCCGCCGGAGGGCCAGGCCCGCGGCGTGCAGATCGACATAGACGGGACCATGATCGGGCTCCGCTACCCGATGGAGGCCAACCTGGTCGGCGACGCCAAAGAGACCCTGAAAGCCCTCATCCCGCACCTGGAGCGCAAGGAGGACCGTTCCTGGCGCGAGAACATCGAGCACGAGGTCGAGCGGTGGTGGGAGATCCTCGAAGACCGGGCGATGGAAGACGCCGAACCTCTAAACCCCCAGCGAGTCTTCCACGAGCTCTCGCCCCGTCTCCCCGAACGCTGCATCCTGACGGCCGACTCCGGCTCGGGGACGAACTGGTGGGCGCGGCACCTCAAGCTGCGCGAGGGCATGATGGCCGGCCTATCCGGCAACCTGGCGACGATGTGCGCGGCCGTGCCGTACGCCATCTCGGCCAAGTTCGCCCACCCGGACCGGCCCGTAATCGCCACGGTCGGCGACGGCGCGATGCAGATGATCGGCAACGCCGCCATGAACGACGTGGCCAAGTACTGGCGCCGCTGGGAGGACCCGCGCCTCATTATCCTGGTGCTGCACAATGACGACCTGAACCAGGTCACCTGGGAGCAGCGCGTAATGGCCGGCGACCCGAAGCTCGAAGCCTCGCAGGTCCTGCCCGACTTCCCGTTCGCCCGCTACGCGGAGCTTCTGGGCTTCAAGGGCATCCGGGTGGACAACCCCGACGATGTCGCCGCCGCCTGGGACGAGGCGCTCGCCGCCGACCGTCCCGTCGTCTTCGAGGCCATCACCGACCCGGAGGTCCCGCCGCTGCCGCCGCACATCCGCTTTGAGCAGGCCGAGGGCCTGGCCTCCGCGGTGGCGAAAGGCGAGCCGGACTCCGTGAAGATCGCGCTGCAGGCCGCCAAGGGCAAGTTCGACGAGTTCATCAACCGCTAGAAGCCGGGGCGCGGATGGGCGAAGCGACGCAGACCGGAAAGGCAACTGTAGAGAAACTCGGCGTCTCCGCCTACACGGTCCCGACCGACGCTCCGGAGTCGGACGGGACCCTGGCGTGGGACTCGACGACCATGGTCCTGGTCGAGGTCGAAGGCGGTGGCAAGCGCGGCCTCGGCTACACCTACGGCGACCTCTCGGTCGCTAAGATGATCGAATCGAAGTTCGCGAGCCTCGTCGAAGGCGCGGACGCAATGAACCCGCAAAAAACCTGGGCGGCGATGCAAACCACCATCCGCAACGCCGGACGCCCCGGCGTCGGCTCGATGGCGGTCTCCGCCGTGGACATCGCCCTCTGGGACCTGAAAGCCAAACTGCTCGACCTCCCGCTCGCCGACCTGCTCGGCCGCTTCCACGAAGGCGTGCCCGTCTACGGCAGCGGCGGCTTTACCTCCTACTCCAACGACCAGCTCCAGGAACAACTCGGCGGCTGGGCCGAAGAAGGTATTCCCCGCGTCAAGATGAAGGTGGGCCGGAACCCCGAAGACGACCCCGACCGGGTCCGGGCCGTCCGCGACGCCATCGGTAGCGACACCGGGCTCCTGGTAGACGCCAACGGCGCCTACACCCGCAAACAGGCCCTCTACTGGGCCGAATGGTTCGCCGATGCCGATATTACCTGGCTCGAAGAACCTGTAACCTCGGAGGACCTGGAGGGGCTGCGGTTGGTCCGGGACCGGGGACCGGCGGGCCTCTCCATCGCCGCCGGGGAGTATAGCTGGAACCTCTTCTACTCCAACGGCCTGATCGAAGCCGGCGCCGTGGACGTGCTGCAGGCCGACGTTACCCGCTGCAGCGGCATCACCGACCTGCTGCGGGTGGACGGTCTCTGCAAGGCGCGTTCGATGCCCTTCTCGGCCCACTGCGCGCCCCAGGTCCACGCCCACGCCGGGTGCGCGATGGAGACCCTGATCCACTGCGAGTACTTCCACGACCACGCCCGCATCGAGAGCATGCTCTTCGACGGCGCCCTGAGCCCGCGGAAAGGCACCCTCACGCCCGACCCCTCGCGGCCGGGCCTCGGGATAGAGCTAAAACGCTCCGACGCCGAACGGTACGCCGCGTGAATAAAGCTGTCAGCCATCAGCGGTCAGCCGTCAGCCAGAGCGTGGACGGCCGACCAGGAGGAGACCGCCGGAGGACACGCGGCGCGAACGTCCCTGGCCCCGCTATCCGACGGGCAAAAGCTGAGAGCTGAGAGCTAAAAGCTGAAGGCTGATAGCTAAAAACTAACAGCTTGCAACGACGAAGGAGGAGCACATGACAGATGCCATCCAGCAGAACGGCGGCTACCAGGTCAGCGAGAAGGGGCGGATGAACCTGAACGCACTGGCCTTGCAGTCCGACCTGCGCGAGAAGGTAGAGGGCGAGGTACGATTCGACGCCGGGACGCGGGCCATCTACGCCCACGACTCGTCCAACTACCGGCAGGTGCCGTTCGGGGTGGTGATCCCGAAGACCGAAGATGACGTGATCTCCACCATCGAAATCTGCCGCAAGCACGGCGCGCCGGTTTTGTCGCGGGGGGCCGGCACGAGCCTCTCCGGAGAGACGACCAACGTGGCCGTCGTCATCGACTTCTCCAAGTACATGCACGAAATTTTGGAAATAAGCCCCGATGTCGGGCCGGAAAATATGGGCGCCGCCCTGGTGCAGCCGGGCGTGGTCCACGACCAGCTAACCGACATCACCGACTCCGAGCACAACCAGACCTTCGGCCCCGATACATCCACCCACCAGTGGGCGACGTTCGGCGGCATGATCGGGAACAACTCCTGCGGCATCCACTCCGTGATGGCCGGCCGCACCTCCGACAACATCTACGAACTGGACGTGGTCCTCTACGACGGCACCCGCATGACCGTCGGCGAGACCAGCGACGAAGAGTTCGAGAAGATCATCGAAGAAGGCGGCCGCAAGGCGGAGATCTACCAGAAGCTAAAAGACCTCCGGGACAAGTACGCGGACTTGATCCGTGAACGCTACCCGGACATCCCGCGCCGCGTCTCCGGCTATAACCTCGACGACCTCCTCCCCGAGAAGGGCTTCAACGTCGCCCGCGCCCTCGTCGGCAGCGAGGGGACGCTCGCCACGGTGCTGAAGGCGAAGGTCCGACTCGTGCATAGCCCGCCGGCCCGGTCGCTGGTGGTGCTCGGTTATCCGACGGTTTATGAGGCTGGAGACCACGTATCAAAGATTTTGGAGTATGGACCGGTCGGCCTCGAAGGGTTGGACAACCGCCTGATCCAGAACATGCTCACCAAGGGCATGCACGAGGGTGAGATCCCGCTGCTCCCCGAAGGCAACGGCTGGCTGCTGGTCGAGTTCGGCGGCGAGGATAAGGACGAGAGCGACGAGAAGGCGAACAAGCTAATGGAGGCGTTGAAGCAGGAAGACAACCCACCCTCGATGAAGCTCTTCGACGAGTCTTTGCAGGAACAGGAGCTGTGGGAGATCCGGGAGGCCGGCCTCGGGGCCACGGCCCACATCCCCGGCGAGCGGGAGCACTGGCCCGGCTGGGAAGACGCCGCCGTCCCGCCCGCGAAGGTCGGCGACTACCTGCGGGACTTCCGCGACCTGATGGACAAGCACGGCTACAAGGCCGCCCTCTACGGGCACTTCGGCGACGGCTGCATCCACTGCCGCCTCAACTTCGACCTCTTCACCGCCGAAGGGCTCGAAACCTGGCGGGCATTCATGAACGAGGCCGCCGACCTGGTCGTAAGCTATGGCGGTTCGCTCTCCGGCGAGCACGGCGACGGCCAGCAGCGGGCGGAGTTCCTGCCGAAGATGTACGGTGAGGAGCTTATGGAGGCGTTCCGGGAGTTCAAGGAGATCTGGGACCCCGATTGGAAGATGAACCCCGGCAAGGTCATCGACGCCAACACCATCACCGAAGACCTGCGGCTCGGCAAGGACTACAACCCGATGCACCCGGAGACACACTTCTCCTACCCCGAAGACAACGGCTCCTTCGCCAACGCCGCCCTGCGCTGCGTCGGCGTCGGGCTGTGCCGCGACACGAGCAGCGGCACGATGTGCCC
>JBARZM010000082.1:0-24637 GCA_049650095.1 Rubrobacteraceae bacterium
CTACGGCGTAATGCCCGAATGGCTCGCCGAAGCGGTAGCCCGACTGCAGGTCAACTCCAACTCCTGCACCAACGCCGCGACCCAGTACGCGGGCCTCGCAGCCCTCAATGGGCCGCAAGACGGCGTGAAAGAGATGCTCGACGAGTTCCGCGCCCGGCGGGACTTGATCGTCGCGGGATTAAACGACCTGCCCGGCGTCGAATGCCTGACGCCCCAGGGCGCCTTCTACGCCTTCCCCCGGATCACGGACACCGGATACGGCGCCGACGAGCTGGCCGACCTGCTAATGGAGCAAGCCGGCGTCGCCTGCCTCTCGGGCACGGGCTTCGGAAAGCACGGCGAAGGCCACCTCCGCTTCTCATACGCAAACTCCCGCGAGAACATCGACCGGGCTTTAGAAAAGATGGCGAGATTGCTCCGGTAAAATACGGCTAGTCGGAACTCTCTCCCGACCAATCCTGGATCAGGGTTATGAGCGCGGAGTGGTCCCAGTCGCCACGTCCCTTCGCCATTAGCGAGCCGAACATCTGTCCTACCATCGCCGTAACCGGCAGCGGCGCCCCATATTCCCTCGCCGCCGCGAGCGCTATGCCCAGGTCTTTGTGATGGAACTTGGACTTGCCGCCCGGCGTGAAGTCCCGGGAGAGGAACTTCTCACCCTTCACCCGCAGCACTTCGTTATTCGCGAGGCCCCCGGAGAGGGCTTCGATGATCTTCTCCGGCTCGACGCCGGCTTTCGAGCCCAACACGAGCGCCTCGGAGACCGCCTCGATCGTCAGCGCCACGACGATCTGGTTACAGGCCTTGACGGTCTGCCCGGCCCCGTGTTCCCCGACGTGGACAACCGTCTCTCCCATCACCTCGAACAAGGGGCTCACCCTGTCGAAGTCTTCTCGCGTGCCACCGGCCATGATGGAGAGCGAGCCTTCTCCGGCGCCCTCATCCCCGCCGGAGACTGGCGCGTCGAGCATGCTTATGCCCCGCCCACCGGCCAGGCCTGCCAACTCTCGGGCCAATATCGGCGAAGAGGTGCTCATATCCACGATCAGGCTTCCCTCCGCGGATTTTTCCAGAAGACCATTATCACCGGCCACCACGCCGCGCACTTCGGGCGGGCCGGGCAACATGGTAATGATGATGTCGCACTCGTCCGCCACTTCCGCGAGACTCCCGGCGGCCCCGGCCCCTTCGGCGGCCAGCTCTTCTACCTTGCTCCGGCTCCGGTTGTAGACTACCAATTCGTGGCCGGCCTCCAGGAGGTTTCGGGCCATCGGCATTCCCATTATTCCTAAGCCCACAAAGCCTATTTTTTCGGCCATGTCGCCCTCCCTGGCACTGATTTTACTACCTCATTTGCTCTAGAAAATAGTCGATCATGGCCCGGGCGATGCTCAACCTCGGCGGTAGTTCGGGCATTCCGTCCGCAGAGAACCAACCGGCGTCTTCGATCTCTTCACCCGAACGTAGCTCGCCGCCCGCGTACTCGGCGATAAAGCCTATCATCAGGGAGCCGGGGAACGGCCAGGGCTGGCTGCCGAAGTAGCGCGGGTTCCGGATCTCGACCCCGACCTCTTCCCGCACTTCTCTGGCGATGGTCTGTTCTATGGACTCGCCGGGTTCCACAAAGCCGGCCAGCGCGCTGTACATACCCGGCGGGAAATGGGGCGAACGGGCCAAAAGCAACTGCTCGCCGCTGGTCACCAGCATGATCGCCGCCGGGCTCAGCCTGGGGTAGAAATGCATCCCGCATCCCGGGCATTCTTTCGACAGCTCGGTCGGGCTCGGCGCCGTGCCGGTCCCGCACCTGCCGCAGAACTGATGGGTGCGGTTCCAGTTGACGATCTGCTTCGCCCGTCCCGCCATCGCGAAGAATCCCTCGTCGATGCTCTCGTCGATGCTCCCGAGCATCCCCCGGAGGTCCCGGAACGACGTCCCATCCGGGGCTTTCGCGTCTTGCTCGACCTCCGCAGCGAAGCATTTCTTGCCGTGGAGGTCTCCGATATCCCGTACGAACGCGGCGTCGAGGCCGAGGTCTTCCGGCGGCCCGGCCGGGGTTACTTTGCCCTCGCCGTCGTCGCGCACCAACATCCGCCCGCCGCTAAAAACAAACCATAAGTCCATAGGTTAACCATACATCTTCATCACCGGAACCGCCCGTCACTATCCTCCACACCCGCCTCCGGATATGGTTCAATAAGGCCATGAAATTTGGCATCTCGACGTTCGTGACCGACGAGGGAATCGCACCAGGAAACCTCGCTAGAGAGATCGAGGACCGTGGCTTCGACTCCTTGTTTATCGCGGAGCACACCCACATCCCACTCAGCCGGAGAACCCCGTACCCCGGTGGCGGAGAGTTGCCGCGAAAGTACTACCGGACGCTGGATCCTTTTATAACCCTCACCGCAGCGGCCGCAGCGACCGAGAGTTTGCTGCTGGGCACGGGGGTCGCGCTGCTGATCGAGCGTGACCCGATCGTCACGGCCAAAGAAGTTGCGAGCCTGGACTTGCTGTCCGGGGGACGGATGGTCTTTGGTGTCGGGGTGGGCTGGAACCGGGAAGAGATGGAGAACCACGGCACCGACCCGCGGACCCGGGGCAGGCTTATAGACGAGCAACTCCGGGCGATGATCGAGATCTGGACCAAAGAGGAAGCCGAGTTTCACGGAGACTTCGTGGATTTCGGCCCGATCGGCGCCTGGCCCAAGCCGCTCCGAGAACCGTATCCACCGATCTATGTCGGCGGCGGGGAACCGGCCTTCGACCGGGTTGCCGGGCTCGGCGACGCCTGGCTCGCAAACGGTCTCCCCCCAAACAAATTGGGCCCGATGATGGAAAACCTGATGGAGAAATCCGGAAGGGACGTGCCGGTTACGGTCTTCAACGCCTCGGATGAACCCGAGGACCTGGAAGCCTACGAGCGATTGGGCGTGGAGCGTGTCCTGCTCCCCCTGCCAACTCTGCCCGAAAGCGAGACCATTGGCCGGCTGGACGAACTCTCCCGGACGGTCGCGCCCCGGTGAGGCCCGGGAACCGGGTAGGGCTGTCCACCGCCGGCGGTCATTCAAATCTCAGTAACTTAGGAGGTATGGGTATCCATGAGTAAGAGAAGACGAAACGCGCGGACGATAGACGGAGGCCGCTCGTGGGGCCCGATCGTCATCGGCGCAGTGGTCGTGGCGGTGATCGCCGCATTCATCGTCGTGGTCGTCGTGGACTTCAGGAGTGGCTCGGCTGGCGGTCCGCCAAGCGGCGTCGAAGACATAGACGTTGGCGAAGCGGGCCAACACATCGAGGGAAGCGTGAACTACGATCAAACCCCACCGGTCGGTGGCGAGCACAATTCCGTGTGGCAGAACGCCGGCTTCTACGAGGAGCCGGTACAGAGCGAGAACGCCGTGCACACCCTGGAACATGGGGCGGTCTGGGTGACCTACAGTCCGGATCTTCCCCAGGGACAGGTTGATGAGCTTCAGAACCTGGCGAACAGCCGGGATTGTATAGTCGTTAGCCCGTACCCGGATCTCGGCTCCCCGGTCGTCGCCTCGGCCTGGGGCAAGCAACTCCGGCTCGAAGGCGCGGATGACCCCGCCCTCAACAACTTCGTGGGCTCCTACCTGCGCGGCCCGCAGACCCCCGAGCCCGGCGCAACCTGCACCGGCGGCGTCGGCACGCCCTCCTAATAAATTGATGGGCGGCAAGCGCGGCGCTCCCGCGGTTTTGGTAGCGGCGCTCGCCGCCGGCGTCGCAGCGCTCTTCGTACTCTCGGTATTCCTGTGGCTCTCCGCCCGGGAACCCGGCACCACCTCCGTGGAAGCCGGTTTCTCCCGGGACATGATCGTCCACCACTCCCAGGCCGTCGAGATGTCCGAGATAATCCGCGGCCGCACCGAAAACGGCCGGATACAAACCCTCGCCACGGACATAGCCCTCACCCAGCAAGCCCAGATCGGCCAAATGCAAGGGTGGCTCGACCTCTGGGGCCTGCCGGTCTCCGGTCCCGAGCCCGCGATGGCCTGGATGGGCATGCCCCAAGAGGGAATGATGCCCGGAATGGCCTCTCAAGAAAGGATAAACCAACTCCGCTCCCTGCCCCCGGAAGAGGCCGACCAACTCTTTCTAGGGTTAATGATCCCTCACCACGAGGCCGCCGTTCCAATGGCCAACGCCGTCCTGGAAGACACAAACAACCCCGCGGTCGAGAAACTGGCAGGCGCCATAGTAGCCTCCCAAAAAGCCGAGATAGAGATAATGCGGGAGATGCTCGACCAGATGGGCGGCTCCGTTCCAGAGGACTCAGGCATGCAAATGGAAGGCCCCGGCAACAACTGAACGAGAAGCTTTTCTGGGCGAATAGCGAAAGTGGACCCGGCGAGATTCGAACTCGCGACCTCCGCCGTGCAAGGGCAGCGCTCTCCCAGCTGAGCTACGGGCCCGTTGAGGCCAGGCTCATATTACGCCCTGAATGCCGATTCTTCAACGCACGAGAGCCAGGTAAGAGGTTACAATACTTCTGTTGACGAGTTCGAGCCGAGAGGTAGGATAAATGGCCCTCTACGAATACAAGTGCGCGGAGTGCGAGGAGCGCTTCGATCTCATGCGTCCCATGAGCGCCGCCGACGAGACGGCGGAGTGCCCCGAATGCGGTTCCGGGGGCTCGCAGCGTGTGATCTCCAACTTCGCCTCCATAACCCCGGGCGCTTCGGCGATGTCTTCCAACCCCGCGATGAACGCCCGCATGGCGAGCGGCAACGTGTCCGGCGGGGGCTGTTGCGGCGGAAGCTGCTGCCACTAGAAGCCTCACCCCGGCACGGGAGCCGCCATCGCTGAGGCGGTCCCCGAACTCGTCCTGAAAGGGATAGAAGAGTTCAACCGGGGCGAGTTCTTCGAGTGCCACGAGCACCTCGAAGAAGCCTGGATGCAGGAACCCCGGCGCGTCCGGTTTCTCTACCAGGGCATCCTACAGGTCGGCGTCGGCTTCTACCACCAGCAAAACGGCAACTGGCGCGGCGCCACCGGCCTCCTACGCAACGGAACCGAACGTCTAAAAGAATTCGAGCCCGAAACCCTCGGGATAGACGTCGCAAAGCTCATCCGGGAATGTGAGGCTTGCCTGAAAGAATTAGAAGAACTCGGTCGCGGGCGGGTGCGGGATTTCGACCAATCCAAAGTTCCGAAGGTAGAGCGGCTCCGAAAAGAAGCTGGTAGCTAAAGCCCGAGGGCTCAAACATACCAAAGTGGGCCTGCCTGGACTCGAACCAGGGACCTCTTCCTTATCAGAGAAGCGCTCTAACCACCTGAGCTACAGGCCCGTGAACGGTACTACCGAACCTACCACCGGGATAATGTACAACACCGGAAGACTACTGACAAGCCGATTGAACAGCGGCGAGGCGGGAAGTAAAATCGTCCCCAGGTATTTAGATACCGCGTACGGCGCGGTATGAGAGGAGCAAATGTAAGTGAGTGACAACGGCTTTACCCGGATGTCCATTTACGGTATCAACCTGGACCTTTTTAGCTCTAGCCCCATCGTCATACTCAAGGTCGAAGAAGAGAATCGCTACCTGCCGATCTGGATCGGCCAGGGGGAGGCCCGCTCTATCCTGATGAAGCTCCAGAATACGGAGTTCAGCCGGCCCCTCACCCACGACCTCGCGGTCAACCTCATCAGCGAGCTCGGCGGCTCGATGGAGCGGGTGACCGTCACGGCGCTCAGGGATTCCACTTTCTTCGCCATGATCAGCCTGGAGATAGACGGCCGAACCGTCGAGGTGGACTCCCGTCCCTCGGACGCCATAGCGTTGGCCGTCCGCTCCGGCGCCACGATCTTCGCCGCCGACGAGGTCATAGAAGAGGCCGCCGTGGTCTTCGAGGAGGCGATAGAGGACACGCCCCAGGAAGAGGTCGTGGACAAGTTCAAGGACTGGATGAACCAGATCACCCCGGACGACTTCAAGGAACGCTAGTGCGCCCCAAAAGGCGCCGGTGCCTTCTTTCTCGTCTCTCTCGTCCGGTTAGGGGTCATCGGACAGGTGGCCGTGCGTTCGCGTCACCGCGCCACTCGTAATTTCCCGCACGCTCGGTTACGGGATGACTAGTCTAGCGAGACGAGGTTTTCGCCGGACCGGACGCCCTGCCCGGCCTGGACGAATACCCCGGATACGGTGCCGTCTTTGGGGGCCCGGATCTCACTCTCCATCTTCATCGCCTCCAACACGCACACCGGCTCTTCGGCGGCGACTTCCTGCCCTTCCTCGACGAGCACCTTGACGATGGTGCCTTGCATCGGGGCGGTGATGGCCCCCTCCGTGGCCGACGCCCGGTGGGCCTTGCTACCCTTGCGCCGGGGCTTCCCGGCCCCCGACTGCTCGTCGGAGTAAACCCGGACCTGGAAGAGCTTGCCGTTGACCTCGACTTCGACCTGACGACTCTCTTTCTCGGTCATCTCCCCCGGCTCGCCGGCCTCCGGTGCTTTTATCTCCAACGTCTCCAACCGCTCCGCGACGAATCCCGTCGTGTAGTCCCCGGAGACAAAGACCTCGTCGTCCAGCAACGCCTCGAAGAACGGCAGGGTCGTAGCGATGCCCTCCACCCGAAATTCCGCCAACGCCCGCCTCAACCGCGAGAGCGCATCCCCCCGGTCCGCCCCCCGCACGATGAGCTTGGCGAACAGGGGATCATAGGCGTCGGGCACAGTCCCCGGTCCCCGCAGCGACGAATCCACCCGAACCCCGGGGCCGCCCGGCTCCTCGTAAGCGGTAACGACGCCGGGGTTCGGCACGAAGTCGTTCGCGGCGTCCTCGGCGTTCACCCGGACCTCAATGGCGTGCCCGCGCCAGGAAACCTCGTCCTGCGTAAAAGAAAGCGGCTCGCCGGCGGCGATGCGGATGCCCTCCCGGACGATATCCACGCCGGTTACTTCTTCGGTGACGGGGTGCTCGACCTGGACGCGGGTGTTCATTTCGAGGAAGTAGAACTCTCCGTCCTGGACCAGGAACTCGACCGTGCCGACGCTATCGTAACCCACGGCTTCGGCGGCCTGGACGGCGGCCTCTCCCATCCGTTCGCGCATATCCGGCTCCATAACCGGGCTCGGGCACTCCTCGACGAGCTTCTGGTGGCGGCGCTGTATCGAGCAGTCCCGCTCACCCAGGTGGGCCGCGTTGCCGTGCTTGTCCCTAAGCACCTGTATCTCGATGTGCCGGGGCGCGGACAGGTACTTCTCCAGGTAGACCGAACCGTCTCCAAAGTACGCCTCGCCCTCGCGGCTGGCCCGGTCGAACGCGGCCTCCGCCTCGTCTTTATCGTGGGCCACGGCGAATCCTTTGCCGCCGCCGCCCGCAGACGCTTTAACCGCGACGGGATAAGAATACTCCTCCGCGAACTCCCGCACGGCGTCCGAGGAAGATATAGGGTCTTCGGTGCCCGGGGTTATAGGGACGCCGGCACCGCCCATAATCCGCCGGCTCTCGACCTTAGAGCCCATCCGCTCTATCGCCTCGGGATGCGGCCCGATCCAGGTTAGCCCCGCCTCCGTGACCGCCCGCGCGAACGGCGCGCTCTCGGCCAGGAAACCGTACCCGGGATGGACCGCCTCGGCGCCTGAACTTTGCGCCACCTCGATCAACCGCTCGATATTCAGGTAGCTCTCGGTCGCGGGTGTCGGCCCCACGTGATGCGCCTCGTCCGCCAGCCGGGCGTGCAACGCTTCCCGGTCGACGTCCGAATACACCGCGACGCTGGATATCTCCATTTCCCGCAACGCCCGGATGATACGCACGGCTATCTCACCCCGGTTCGCAACCAAAACCTTACCGAACACCTACGCCTGCCCCTCCCACCCTCTAAAAGACCACAACCCTTCCAGGTTCATCCCCGGCGGAACCGGATGCCCGAGCAAACCCGCCAACCGCCACCGACTCCGCTTTACGGAAGGAGCGCCTTTCTCATCTTCGTTCATAATCTCCAGCGCGGCCATAATTGCGGCGGTCTCTTCGGGGGTTGGCGCAGGTTCGATCCTCAAAGCGGGATATTCCCGTGCTTGCGTGGGGGGCGTTCGGGACGCTTGGTCCGGATCATCTGGAGGGCTTTGATGAGGTACGGTCGCGTCTCGCGCGGGTCTATAACGTCGTCTATAAAGCCCATCTCGGCTGCGACCATCGGGTTGTTGAACCGCTGCTCGTAGTCGGAGATCAACTCCTCGCGTCTTGCCTCCGGGTCGTCGGCCTCCGCTATCTGCCGCCGGAAGATGATCCCCACCGCCGCCGACGCTCCCATCACCGCGATCTCCCCCGTCGGCCACGCCACGTTGACATCCGCCCCAATGTGCTTGGAACACATGACGTCGTACGCCCCACCATAGGCCTTCCGCGTAATAACCGTCATCTTCGGCACCGTCGCCTCTGCATACGCGTACAGTAACTTCGCGCCTTGCCGGATGATGCCCCCCCATTCCTGGTCGGTCCCCGGCATGAAGCCCGGCACGTCCACGAACGTCAGGAGCGGGATATTGAAAGCGTCACAGAACCGGACGAACCGCGCCCCTTTAACGCTAGCATCTATGTCCAGCGTCCCGGCCAGCACCGCCGGCTGGTTCCCGACAACCCCGATGGCCCGGCCGTCCAGCCGCGCGAAGCCACAGACCAGGTTCTGGGCCCAACCCTCCTGCACCTCGAAAAACTCCTCATCGTCCACCGTAAGCTCTATCGCCCGCCGGATATCGTAGGGACGGTTCGCCGAGTCCGGGACGAGCGTCGCCAGCTCTTCATCCATCCGCCCCGGCGAATCTTCGGGCTCGAAGTACGGCGCGCTCTCCAGGTTGTTCTCCGGCAGGAAGGAGAGCAGGTAGCGCACGTCCTCCAGGCACGTTTCCTCGTCAGGGGCCGAGAAGTGGGCGACGCCGCTCGTGGTGTTGTGGGTACCCGCGCCGCCAAGTTCCTCCTGGGTCACGTCCTCGCCGGTCACGCTTTTTATGACGTCCGGGCCGGTGATGAACATGTGGCTCGTCTCCTCGACCATGAAGATGAAGTCGGTTATGGCTGGTGAGTAGACCGCGCCTCCGGCGCACGGGCCCATGATTACCGAGATTTGGGGTATCACCCCCGAAGCCAGTACGTTCCGGTGAAAGATATCCGCGTATCCGGCGAGCGAGACCACGCCCTCCTGGATGCGGGCCCCGCCCGAGTCGTTGATGCCGACCACCGGGCAGCCGGTCGAGAGCGCCAGGTCCATGACCTTACAAATCTTCTGCGCGTAGATCTCACCCAAAGACCCACCAAAAACCGTGAAGTCCTGCGAAAACACGCAGACTTTCCTGCCGGAGACCTCCCCATAGCCGGTAACGACCCCGTCCCCCAGCGGCCGGTTCTCTTCCAGGCCGAAGTTGTACGACCGGTGAACCCGGTAGCGGTCCAGTTCCACGAACGTGCCTTCATCCAGCAGAAGCTCGATCCGCTCGCGGGCGGTAAGTTTCCCCTTCTCCTTCTGCCGCCCGACGGCCGCCTCGGACGCCGGATGCGCCGCCTCCTCCCGGAGCTTCTCCAGGCCCTCGATCTTCCCGGCGGTAGTCTCTTCGCCCAACCTTTCTCTCTGCATAGCCCGGCATTCTAGCACGCAGTGCAGCCCCAATTTTCTATTGCACCTGTGCGGACTTACCAACCAACGCACAATCTAGACTACCTAGACAAAATGAGGTGTAGAAGTGTCTTGGCAACTACAGGAAGCGAAGCAGAAGTTTAGCGAGTTGGTACGCCGTACGGTCGAGGAAGGGCCACAGACGGTCACGCGGCATGGCGAGGAAGTGGTTGTGGTAGTTCCGGCGGAAGAATTTCATCGTCTGACCGGGGACAAGCCAGACTTCAAGGAATTCTTGATGAATGGTCCCGATTTGAGCGTACTGGATCTGGACCGTCCCAGGGAACTGCCCCGGGAAGTGGACCTCTCGGATTGAGCTTCCTTCTGGACACCAACGTGATCTCGGAGGCGCGCAAACCTCGGGGCAACGCAGGCGTAAAAGCCTGGATCTCCTCGGTGGACGGAGAAGAGTTGCATCTAAGCGTTTTAGTGTTCGGGGAAATCCAGCGTGGAATAGGACTACTCCGGCGTACGGATTATATTCAGGCTAACGCCTACGAAACCTGGCTCCAATCGCTCGCAAACGAATACAGTGCCCGCGTTCTACCTGTTACTATAGAAGTCGCTGAAGAGTGGGGCCGCATCAACGTTCCTGATTATCTGCCGATAGTGGACGGCCTCATGGCAGCCACGGCGAAAGTGTGGAACATGACCTTCGTAACCCGCAATACCGCCAGCGTCGAGCGCAGCGGCGTCCGGTTGCTGAATCCGTTCTCACCGTAGCTACTTGCACTCAGAAACGCTCCACCACCATCCTCGGAAGCATGTAGAGCGGCGGGTAGTCGGGGCCGCCGGCTTTGGAGTCGGTGCGACAGAGATCAACTACCTTCATACAAACTCGACGTGCCCTCGCATATCTTCCGGTGGTATCAACTCGTGAACGAGCATGAGGCCGAGGATCATCTCACCAATCGGTGTCTGCTGGCGAGCGTAGACGAGCCCCGCGTGTTTCGCTCCCGCTGCGTGCAAACGCAGGAAATCATCGTCCTGCGTAAAAAGTACTCGCTCTTCCCTCTGGGCGTAAGCTAGATGCTCTTCGTCACTCGCTCCCAGCATACCCGCCTCTGTCACCGGTAGGGCATCAACGCCTCGCTGCCGGAGACCTTTTACAAGTGCTTTCGAGACGTGCTCATCGGTGTAGAACTTGACCCGATCAGTCACGCTGATGTCGTGCCGAAAGCTTCCGATCCAGCTTCGACGGAGTACGCCCGCGAAGCTCTTCCGCGAACTTTTCTCCGTCTCGAATAGACCTGTCTATCTCGGCGCGATGGTCGAAGTAATAAGTCAACGCCGCGTACACATCGGCCAATTCCAGATCGTACTCGGTGGCTATCTCATCAGCACTTTTGCCCATTCGCTCATGCCGAATAACTATATTCTGGACCGTGATCCGACGCCCAGCTATGCGTGGTTTGCCCCCCGCGACGCCAGGCGTAACCTCGATGTGCTCGTCCAACGTTCTAGTAGCCATAGAACCGATTCTATCGCACCTGCGCTGTAAAAGGCCCATCCAGATCCGCTAAAACCTCTCCACCACCGTTCTCGGGAGCATGTGCAGCGGCAGGTAGTCGGGGCCGCCGGCTTTGGAATCTGTTCCAGAGAGGCCGAAGCCGCCGAAGGGCTGCACGCCTACCAACGCGCCGGTTATAGTCCGGTTGAAGTAGAGGTTACCGGTTTGGAATTCGGCGCGGGCCTGTTCGAGGTGGTCGCGGTTTCTTGAGTAGACGCCGCCGGTTAGTCCGTAGGGGGTGTCGTTGGCGATGCGTAGGGCCTCGTCGAAGTCGCGGGCTTTATGGACGGAGAGTACGGGACCGAAGATCTCTTCTTTGGCTATCCTGGCCTGCGGGTCTACCTCGCCGAAGATGGCGGGCTTGACGAAATAGCCGTCCTCTTTGTCACCGGGCTCTTCGCCGGTTAGAAGCTCTGCTTCTTGTTTGCCGGTGTCGATGTATCCGGCGACTTTCTCGAACTGGGGCTCGTTTTGGACCGGTCCCATTAGGATATTGGAACTCTCAGGGGCGCCTATTTTGATCTCTTGGGTCTTCGCTACGACTTTCTCCATCAGTTCGTCGTAGATGTCGGCGTGCAGGATGGCCCGGCTGGCGGCGCTGCACTTCTGGCCGGAGTATCCATAGGCGCTCTTCACCAGGTCGGTGGCGGCCGAGTCGAGGTCCGCGGAGTCGTCGACGACCAGGGCGTCTTTCCCGCCCATCTCGGCTATTACGCGCTTGATCCAGCGCTGACCCTCTTGCTGTTTGGCGGCGAGCTCGTTGATCCTGAGCCCCGTTTTCATCGAACCGGTGAATGATATGAACCTGGTCCGGGCGTCGCCGACGAGATAATCCCCGATCTCACTGCCGTAACCGTGAACGAGGTTCAGAACTCCCTCCGGCAGCCCGGCCTCCTCGAAGATTTCCATGACCTTCGCCCCGATCACCGAGGTGTGCTCGGATGGCTTCAAGACCACCGTATTACCGGCCACGATCGCCGCGCTGGACATACCAGTAAGGATGGCCGTCGGAAAGTTCCACGGCGCGATGACCACGCCCACCCCGAGCGGCTGGTAGAAGTACTGGTTCTCCTCGCCCGCCACGGAGTAGACGTCCTTGCCGTCTTTTAGCCGGATCATCTCCCGGGCGTAGTATTCCAGGAAGTCTATGGCCTCCGCCACCTGCGCGTCGGCCTCGGCCCACGGTTTGCCGCCCTCGTAAGCCTCCCAGGCGAGCATCTCGAACCGGCGGCGCTTCATGATCGCCGAGGCCCGCAATAGCACGCGCGCCCGGGCTTCGGGCTTCGTCCGGCTCCAGGTCTCGAAGGCATTGGTGGCCGTTTCGAGGGCCATGTCGGCCTCGCTCTCGGTGGCGCGTCCCACGTGGCCGACTACCTGCGAGGGCTTGGCGGGGTTGACGGAGGTGATCTGACCGTCCGTCTCTACCCTCTTGCCCCCGATAACCAGCGGGTAGCTCTTCCCGAGCTCGCCCTCGACCTTTTGAAGGGCGGCCTGCATTGCTTTCTGGTTCGCGTCCTCCGACCAGTCCAGATACGGTTCGACACTGTATTTTGGAAGCGCCATGGGCCTCTCCTATTCTATCTTTTGACCGTGTTTACGAGGCTCCGGATCACGTCTTCGGTAACGTACCGGGCTATCTTGGGGTTCTCCTGCAATCTGCGGGTAGAGTACTCGTACCACTCCTCGCCGAACGGCACGTACACCCGAACTTTGTACCCGGACTCGACCAGTATGCTCCTCAGTTCCTCATCCACTCCCAGCAGCATCTGGAACTCGTACCTATCTTGCGGAACTTTGAGTTGATGTATGAGTCGCTGGGCGTGCAGCACCAAATGTTCGTCGTGCGTGGCGATCCCCACGTAGGTTCCGCTCCGCAGAAGCTCTTCGAGCAACACCACGTAGTTGTGCCGGACGGTGTGGAAGTTCTTGTAGGCGATGCGGCGCGGCTCGTCGTAAATACCCTTGCACAACCTCACCGTCACCCCCGCCTCGGCCAAACGGACTACGTCCTGCAGGCTGCGCCGGAGGTAAGCCTGGATGACGGTCCCCACGTTGCCGTGGCGTTCGTGCATCTCGATAGCCATTTGGACGATAGTGGCCGTAAAGGGCGAATCCTCCATATCCACCCTGACAAAACGGTTCTTATCTGTCGCGTACTCCACGATCTCTTCCAGGTTCGCCCGGCACAACTCCTCGTCGAAGAGGAGACCGAGACCCGTTAGCTTGACCGAAATCCCCGAGTCCAGGTCTTGCGCGTCGAGGGCGTCGAGCACGTCCTTGTAGTCCTGGAGCTTGCTGGCGGCCTCCTTCTTGTCGTCCGAGGTCTCGCCCAACACGTCGACGGTTGCGACGCAGCCTTCCTCGTTCAGTTCCCGGATCGTGGCCACGGCCTCCTCCAACCGCTCGCCCGCTATGTAGCGGTCGGAGATCCTCTTGACTACCGGACGGGGGATCACCTTTACCGAGCCGGCTATCGCCTTGTCGAGTATTTGCATGTACCTTCTTTCAGCCCTTCTCTAGGAACGGCTCTCGGCGTTGTCGTTCACCATGTCGAAGTCCGATTCCATCTGTTCGGACGGCTCCGGGCCGAGGAGCGTGAAGACGTAGATCAGGACGAAAGCAACTACGACGCCCGGCACGATCTCGTACAGGCCCCAACCAAACGGGTCGAGGGTCCTCCACAGCACGACCGTAACCGCGCCCCCGACCATGCCGGCCAACGCACCCCAGCGGTTCATCTTCCGCCAGAATAGGGACATAATGATCAGCGGCCCAAACGCGGCCCCGAACCCGGCCCACGCATAGGCGACCAGGTCGAGCACCGATCCACCACCCAAAGCCAGCACGTACGCCACGATGGCTACCGCGACCACGGTTATACGCCCGACCCACAACAGCACGTTATCCGAAGCCTCGCGGTTTAGGAACGTCCGGTAGAAGTCCTCCGAGAGCGCCGACGAAGCGACCAAGAGCTGCGAGTCGGCCGTGCTCATGACAGCCGCCAAAACAGCGGCCAGCAGGATGCCCGCGATCCAGGGGTTGACTACTTCCTGCACCATGTTTATGAACACGGTCTCCGGGTTGCCGAGCTGATCCTGGAAGTACACGATGCCCATAAGACCAAGGAACATGGAGGCCGTTAGCGCCGTAAGAACCCAGGTAACGGCGATGCGGCGGGCTTTCGGCACTTCTCCCGCGCTCCTTATGCCCATGAACCGCGCCAGGATGTGCGGCTGTCCGAAGTACCCCAGGCCCCAGGCGAGCCCCGAAAGGATAAGGATAACGCCCAGGCTGCTTCCGGCGGACCAGCCGCCATCCGCGATGCTGACGTTGCCAACCGGCGACAATAGCGCCGGAGACTCGGATCTCAGGCCATCGAACAGCGGGGTAAAGCCGCCGATGCCAAGGATCACTATTACGGGAACTATCATCAGGGCGACCCACATCAAAGCTCCCTGGAAAAAGTCCGTAAGGCTAACCGCCAGGAACCCGCCGAGGAACGTGTACGAGACGATGACGAGCACCGAGATGGTTATGGCGGTCGTCGCGCCGATACCGAAAATTTCGTCGAAGAGAATGCCGCCGGCCACGAGCCCGGAGGCGACGTAGATCGCATAGAAAACGATGATGACGATGGCGGAGATCACGCGCAGCGCGTGGCTATTGTCCTCGAAGCGGTTCTCGAAGTACTCCGAAAGCGTTATGGAGCCGCCGGCCTTATCCAGCGCCCCGGCGTGCTCGGTGTAGATCCGCAACCGCGAGGCGATGAGCCGCCAGTTGAAATACGTCCCGACTGCTAGCCCAACGGCGATCCAACCGGCCCCCAATCCGCCCGCGTACGCCGCCCCGGGCAACCCCAGTAGCAGCCAACCACTCATGTCGCTTGCCTGGGCGCTCAGAGCCGCCACCCAACTCCCCAAGCTTCGCCCGCCGAGCACGAAGTCCGACAGGCTCTTGTTCCGCTGATATACCCACACCCCTATGCCCATCATCCCCAGGAGATATACCCCAAAGGTAGCCAGGGCCGGCAACGTTACCGGCATCTAAACCACACCCTTTCTCCGAAACCTTGGCGTTGCGTTTTACTGTTACAACTTGTTGGATTTGTCGTTATCCCCAGAATAAGGTAAGCAACCTTTCCCCACTATGGCCCGAGGTATAGTAATTCCGCGCGTAGATACTGCCCCCTACGTCCAGACCCCCTCTCCTTCCTCTTCGGAGGATGAGACTGCCCGCAAGCATATCGATGACCGTTCGATACCAACTCCAATTCCTCTCCTATATACCCGGCAAGATATTGGATTTTGTATCCAATGTCAACATTGTGGCTCTGCAATGGTCTTTTTGCGCTGCGTGGCGATAAAAGATTATCCTTCGGAAGTAGTCTTTTGGAGGTTTTCGTCCGGGTCGGAGGCCTTCAGGTTAGAGATAAGCAGGTCCCCGGTATCCTCGATGTGGCGGGTGAGTTGCTCGATTGCGGAGGCTTCTTCTCTTCGGCGGCAAATGTCCAGCAATTCGTAGTGTTCCTTCTGGGGTTTTTCGTAGTCTGATAGGGCGAGGTGTACCCGGATGTAGCGTTCGAAGGCTGTGTGCTGGGTCTTTATGATCGAGAGCAGCCGGGGTCTTTCGGACGGTGAGAATAGCGTCGCGTGAAAGCGCCAGTTAAGCTCTCCCCAGCGGGATGTCAGGTCGTCCGCCTCGTCTATCGAGTGGAGCACCTCCTCCGCGCGATCAAACGCCTCTTCGCCCAGAAGGGGAAATGCTTTGCGGAGGGCCATGGTCTCTAGCGAGATGCGTATCTCGATAATTTCTACGACTTCTTTGTAGGAGAGTTCCGAGACGACGGCGCCGCGATGCGGGTAGAAGGAGACCATGCCTTCACCTTCGAGTTGCCGGAGCGCCTCGCGGACCGGCATCCGGCTGACGCCGAAATGTTCGGCGATGTCGTCCTGGCGCAGCGGCCGCCCGCCTGCCAGCACGCCGCTCAGGATCGCGTCTCGCAAGCCACCCACGACCATGCCCTGGGTCGTACGGTACCTGCGCGATGCCCTCTCTACTACCTCTTCCAAGCTCACGAGGGGCATTATACTGAAAGAGCTTTCCGGCTGAACTTTGCCGGGAATCGTGCGAAATTAGACCAAGGGCCCTGGAAAGGATCTATCAATCCTAACCAATAACACGATGCCTGTTCCAGACGGAGAACTGCGGCTCCGTTTCGTCGCCGAGACGGATTTAGTAGCCGGGGACCATGCGGCCATCTCAGCTTTGCTGCGGACCGCCTTCCCAGAGCACGCTGAAAAGTTCCGCGTCGTGTCGTGGTACCCTGGCCGGCCCGAGCACCGCCTGTGGCTGGAAAAGCCTAACGGGGCTATAGTGGTGCATCTCTATTTCGAGCGCCGGCTCATCGGCGTGGGCGACCGGGAAGTCCTGATCGCCGGCGTGGGAGGTGTCGCCACGCATCCAAAGCAACAGGGCAAAGGGCTAGGACGGCTACTGATGGGTGAACTGTGCCGTATCCTAACAACGAAAACACCGGTCGAATTCGGATATCTAGGATGCCGGGAAGAAGTCGTTGGTTTCTACGAGCAAGTCGGCTGGCATCGAATCTATCAGAAGGTGCGAGAGCTTGATCCGCAGAGCGGAGAGTGGACGGTCTCCAAAGATCCGACGCTGATCCTGCCAGCCACCGCTTCGTTGGCCGACTGGCCGCGCGACGGACAGATCGACCTTCGCGGCGTGTGGTGGTAGCTCACGCTAGCGGTATCGGCCGCTATTGAGGTTTCAATGATCTTCGTCTTCGCCTGGCCCAGCCGTGGCGGCTGCCGGGGTGTTGAAGGTAGCCAGGTTGCGGAGTTCCCGGAGCGCCACCGAGAGGGTCGAGAGGTCGAACGTGCCGCTGGAGTTTATGTCCCTGAGCACCTGCGCGACGCGTTCTACCGGCTTGCGGTTGGCGGAGATCCACTCTTCGATCCGCTCGTTTGCCGGCACGTCTTCTCCAGGCACGGCGCGGAGGATCTCACCGGTCAGGTCGGCTTGCAGGTTGTGGAGGTCGTCCCGCAGGGCGGCCCGCGCGAGCGTGCGCCAGCGGTTATCGCGGGGCAGCGCCTCCACGTGCCGGCGCAGCCAGTGCAGCGTCAACTCGTCACCGAGTGCGAAGTAGATCGACGCCACGGTCTCGGTGGTTTGCCCGGTGGCGGTGGCGATGTCCACGGTGTCTAGGGCGGAGAACATGACGCCCAATACGGAGACCCGTTCCGCCAGTTCCTTTGGAACCCCGGCCTCTACGAGCTGTTCGGTCGCCTCGCTGAGGGCCTCGCGGTCGCCGTCGATCAGGAGATCGGGGATAAAGTGGGTCAAGCCCTGCACTTCGTCGGAGAAGTGGGAGATCTCACCTTCTATGTCCAGTGGCGGACGGCGGTTGCGTATAAACCAGCGGGTGGCCCGCTCGACCAGCTTGCGGGCGTCGAGGAGCATCTTGGTCTGTACGCGGGCTTTGACCTGCTTGTCGAGGGCTTCGATCTCCTCCCACAGGTCGCGCAGTCCGAAGATTTCCCGCGCCGCCGTGTAGGCCCGGGATATCTCCGAAGGAGGCGCGCCGGTCTCTTCTTCCAAACGGTAGGTGAACGTAATCCCGCAACGGTTTACCAAACTATTCGCCAGGTGGGTGGCGATGATCTCCCGCCGCAGCCGGTGGTCTTCCATCTGTTCGCGGAACCGCTCGCGCAGCGGCGTCGGGAAGTACCGTTCGAGCTCGCCGGAGAGGTAAGGGTCCTCCGGCACGTCCGAGTCGAGCAGCTCGTCGTAGAGCATGATCTTGGTGTGCGAGAGCAGAATGGCGAATTCGGGGGCGACGAGTCCCCCACCCTGGGATTTGCGGTCGGCGATCTGCTCTCCGGTCGGGAGAAATTCCAGGGCCCGGTTCAACCGTCCCGAGTCTTCGAGGGCGTTGATGTAGCGGGCGTGCACCTCGGCCATTGAGGCCGACTGGGCCACGGCGTTGCTTAGCGCCTGGGCCTGGCCGTAGTTGTTTCTCAAAACGAGCTTCGCCACCTCGTCGGTCATCTCGGCGAGCAACTCGTCGCGCTGCTTTAGGGTCATATCCTGGCTCCCGACGACCGAGTCGAGCAGTATCTTGATGTTCACCTCGTGGTCGGAGCAGTCCACGCCGGCCGAGTTATCGATGGCGTCCATGTTGATCTTACCACCGTTCAAAGCGTACTCTATGCGTCCCGGCTGGGTGAAGCCGAGGTTCCCACCCTCCCCAACCACGCTACACCGCAGCTCGTCTCCATCGACCCTAACGGTGTCGCTGCTCTTGTCCCCGGCCTCGGCGTGGGTCTCGTGGCCCGCCTTTACGTAGGTCCCGATGCCGCCGTTCCAGAATAACTCCACCGGCGCTTTGAGGAGGGCTTTTATTACGTCGTTCGGCGGCAGCTTATCCTGCTCTACATCTAGAAGTTCCTTTACTTGCGGGGAGAGTTTGATGGACTTGGCCGTACGCGGAAAGACGCCGCCGCCCTCGGAGATCAAAGTCCCATCGTAGTCTTTCCAGGTGGAACGCTCCAGCCCGAAGAGCCGTTCCCGCTCGGTGAAGCTGGTTTCGGCGTCCGGGTCCGGGTCCAGGAATATGTGCCGGTGATCGAAGGCGCCAAGGAGCTTTATGTGCCGGGAGAGTAGCATCCCGTTGCCGAAAACGTCCCCGGACATATCTCCGACGCCCACGACGGTGAAGTCTTCTTCCTGGACGTCTTTGCCTAGCCCCCGAAAGTGCCGCTCCACCGACTCCCACGCGCCGCGGGCGGTAATTCCCATGGCCTTGTGATCGTAGCCCGAGGAGCCGCCCGAGGCGAATGCGTCGCCGAGCCAGTAACCGTATTCCTCCGAGATGCCGTTGGCCGTGTCGGAGAACGTGGCGGTGCCCTTGTCGGCGGCGACCACCAGGTACGGGTCGTCCTCGTCGTGGCGCACCACCTGCGGAGGGGGCTCCACGCCACCGTCTTCTAGGTTGTCCGTGAGATCCAACAGCCCCCGGATAAACGTCCGGTAGCAGCCCACGACCTCTTTCATCATCGCCCCGCGGTCTCCACCGGCCGGCGGCTGCTTTACGACGAATCCTCCCTTGGCCCCGACGGGCACAATCACCGCGTTTTTGACGGTCTGGGCTTTCATGAGGCCGAGGATCTCCGTGCGGAAATCCTCTTTGCGATCGGACCAGCGGATGCCGCCCCGGGCGACCTCGCCGCCTCGCAAGTGGACTCCCTCCGTGCGGGGCGAGTAGACGAAGACCTCGAACATCGGCCGCGGCAGGGGAAGCTCCGGTATCAGGGAAGGGTCCAGCTTGAACGAGAGGTACGGCTTGGGCCCACCATCCGGACCGGGCTGAAAATAGTTCGTCCGGACGATCGCCAGCGTTACGTTGAGGAAGCTTCGCAGTATACGATCTTCGTCGAGGCTCATCACCTCCTCCAGGGAATCTTCGATCTTGCTTTTCAGACCTTCCACTTTCTCCTCCGGGCTCTTTCGCCCCGGGTCGAATCGGGACTCGAAGAGCTCTACGAGGAGGCGGGCGAGGCGCGGGTTGGCGGCCAGGGTGTCTTCCATGTACGCCTGGCTAAAGGTAGTTCCCGTCTGGCGGAGGTACTTGCAGCAAGCGCGGAGAATCGTGATCCGACGCCACGTAAGCCCGGCCAAAAGCACCAGCCGGTTGAACCGGTCGTTCTCCACCGTGCCGTTCCACATCCGGGCAAAGGAGTCTTGAAAAACCTCTTTCACCCCGCCGGCCCCAAGATCGCGCCGCGCCTCGTGGGCCAGTCCGAAATTGTGGATCCAAACCGGCGGTGAGCCGGCGGGTTCGATCTTGTACGGGTGCTCGTCGATGACTTTTACGCCCATGTTTTCGAGGAGCGGCAGCGCGCTGGATAAGGGTATCTCGTCTCCGGAGCTGTATATCTTGAAGCGGAGGAAATCGTCCGGGGCCTCGACCGGCTGGTACAGGCTCATGCCCAGGTCGCCGTCCTCTTCGAGACCTTCGATCCTGACGATGTCGGCTACGGCCGTCCGGGCGAGAAAGTCGTCCATGTAACCTACCGGCAATGCTTCCCGGTAACGCTGGAAGAGACCGGTGCCGGCTTCCTCCCCGCAATGCTCGACCAGGGCGTCGTAAAGGTTGTCCGTCCAGGACCGGGCCGCCTCGATGATGCGGTCTTCGATCTCTTCCACGTCGTAATCCGGGAGTTCACCGGCCGGAGTGTAGACGATGAAGTGCAGCCGGGCGAGTACGGATTCCGAGAGCCGGACGTTGAACTCGACGCTCGTGCCCTCGAAAGCCGCCAGCAGGATATCTTGCATCCGCTGCCGGATGGCGGTGTTGTAGCGGTCGCGGGGCACGAACACCAGGCACGATAGGAATCGCCCGTAGGTATCGCGCCGCAAGAAGAGCCGCACGCGCTGGCGCTCCTGAAGGTGGAGGATCCCGAGCGATATCTCGAATAGCTCCGCCCGGGAGACCTGGAACAACTCGTCCCGGGGATAGGTCTCCAGGATTTCGACCAGGTCTTTCTCGTTGTGGCTCCCCGCCGGGAACCCCGCCCGGTCGAGCACGTGCCGCGTCTTGCGCCGGATGAGCGGCACGTCCAACGCGCTCATGCTGTAAGCGGAGAACGTGTAAAGCCCGAGAAAGCGATACTCCCCAACGACCTGTCCGGAGTCGTCGAACCGCTTGACGCCGATGTAGTCCAGGTAAGACGGCCGGTGAACGGTGGACCGGGAGTTTGCCTTCGTGAGTATAAGGAGCTGCGGCTTTCGGACCCGCTCCCGCGCCTCCGGCGGCAGCCCGGCGAAACTGCGCGAAACAGGCTTCTCCCCCGCCTGCCGCAATATGCCGAGCCCCGAATCTGGCACGGACCGGAGGAAGTCTTCGCCGTCCTCCGTAACCAACTCGTACTCGCGGTAGCCCAGGAACGTGAAGTTGCCCGAGTCGATCCACTCCAAAAAAGCCCGGGTCTCCGAGAGGTCTTCCTCGCCAACCGGTGGAGTCTCCCGGTCGAACCCCGAGATGATGCCCCGCATCCTCTCCCGCATCTCCGGCCAATCCCCTACGGCGCTTCGAACATCCGCAAGCGACCGTTCGAGTCGCCGCCGAATGTCCTCCAGCTCCCCGGCTTCGGTGCGCCGGTCCACCTCCACGCGTATCACGGACTCGGGCAGGCCCTCCTCGGCCTCCGGCACGGTTCCGCCGGCGGGCAAGACCTCGACGAGCCGGCCATCGTCGTCCCTGCGGACGTTCATCATGGGGTGGATCATTAGATGAACGGCGTGCCCCTGGCGGTTGACCTCCATGCGCACGGAATCGACCAGAAAAGGCATGTCGTCGTTGACGATATCTATTACGGTGTGCGGCGACTGCCAACCGTGTTCTTCGAATTGAGGATTGTACACGCGGATCTTCGCCGTGCCGGACGCCCGCTCCTGGAGAAGCTTCCAGTGCGTCACGGCGGCCCCGTAGAGGTCTACCGGGTCGTACCCGGCAAGGTCCCCACTCGTGACCCACCCGTAGTATTGCCGCACGAACTCCTCGACCCGCGGCGCCTCATCTTCCGGTAACCGCTTGTGAACGAACGCTACCGCCCGGCCGATTAACTCCGCTTTAGCCAGCATCAGAAGGTTCCTCCTATCGTGTAACTTCCCCGCCAACATTCTAGCCGAATCACCAGCGACGTTCCGAAGACCTCTCGGCCCTCGGCAGCCTCATTCGGCCAGAATCGCACCGGACTGCAGGGCGAAAGACCTCATACACGGCTTTCCGTATAGGAAATATGTCCCGGGTGCGTCGCCACCCCCTGGTGTACGGGGCGGCGAGAGTATATACATACTTCGTAAGCCCAGAGAGGAGAACGAGTGCGCGAAGGTACGATCGAGATGGAGCCCATGCAAGGAGTCGTGGTTGGACGCGAGAGCGAGGAGATGTGCCTTCTGGCGAAGTTCTTCAACGGGTTCGCGAACTCTACCCGGCTCTCGATCCTGTTGTTGCTCGCCCGCCAGGGTGAGATGCGTGTCGGCGAGCTTGTCGAAGAGCTAGAGGCTCCACAGCCCAGGGTCTCGGACCACTTGCGTTGTCTGGCCTGGTGCGGGTACGTGTGCGTGCGGCGCGACGGCCGTAGAGCCTACTACTCCATCTGCGACGACCGGGTTCTAGACATGATCCGGCTGGGAGAGTCGCTCCTCTCCGACAACGAGCAGGACATCGACTCTTGCAACACCATAAAGGAAGCAAGCTAAGAGACGGTCTTCAACCGGCCGCCTCGTAGCCCTCCCGGTCTGCGGCGCGCTTTATCCAGGCGGCCACGTTCGGATAGCTTTCTATCGGGGCTTCGTCCTTCTGTTCTGGCTCTCGCAGCCGGGCGAGGTTGCCGGCATGGGCCTGCTGCTTCGGGTGTCGTTTATAGTTCTGGTTTCGCGCATGGCGGCTTATGTTTACTCGCTTGGCGGCGCGGGAATTCTATTTCCAGGATCTGAACCAAAAAAGCACCGATAGGAGTTGGATAACATGGCCCAGGAACAGAATCTACGACAAGCGGCGGGCTCGGTGGCGGATAGGCAAGGACCGTTGCTATCCGCTTACCTCAGCGTAAGCGCCGCCGTCCCGGAAAACCAGGAGCGGGCGTACCTGGTCCGGCTGCGAGAGGCGATGGACGAACAGGGCGTGCCCGAGGATCTACAGCTAAAGGTCCGGGACAGCCTCGAAGGAGAGACGCACCCGGGGGCGAAAACGCTGGCGGTTTTCGCTTCGGGGGACGACTTCTTCGAGGTTTACAGGGTGCAGTTGGACCTGCCCGAGGCCGTGCGGTGGGGTGAGCCGTACGTCGCCCCGCTCCTGCTCGCGCTCGACGAGCACGAGAGCTACGGGGTCGCGCTCGTCGACGCCGAGAACTTCCGGTTCTTCGTGGCCTCGCCCGTGGCGGACCCTTCGGAGGATGCCGGCAACGTCAGCGGCAGCGGGTACCGGGAGCTGGACTTCTCGCCCTCCACACCGGGACCGAGGGGCGGCATGGATCAAGACCCCATCAGCCGCCGCACCGAGGCGAACATCCACCAGTTCTACAACGAATTAGGTGAGCTCACCCGCGATACGGCCTTTCGCGAGGGCATAAAGCGGATCATCGTGGCCGGCCCCAAGGAGCGGACCGCCGAGTTCCGCGAGCAGTTGCCGCAAGAGGTCAAAGAGCGCGTGGTCGCCGAAGAACAGGTAGACCTGGACGCGCCGGAGGGTGAGATCCTGGAGCGTCTGGAAGCCGTCCGCGAACAAGCGGAGCACGGGCGAAAGGGAGATTTGATCTCCGAGATCCGGGAAAGCGGCGTCTGGGGCCTTGACGACACCGTCTCCGCCCTGCAAGAAGAGAACCGCATCCATCACCTGGTCCTGCTCTGGGAGCTCGATAGTGAAGTGCGCTGGTGCGACAATGACCAACTCGCCATCCCCAACGTTACTCAGGAAGAATGCCCCTACTGCGGGCAGCAAACCCGCGTCCGGGACCTGACCGACGTGATGGTGGACCTCGCCGCCGGGCGGGGAGCCCGCGTGGAGTTCATGCGCGGCGAGAACGAAAACACCGACGCCCTGCGCGACGAGTTCGGCGGGCTCGCGGGCCTTACGCGCTTCTAGCGCGTGGGACGCGGGCGTTCAGCGAGAAGCGTGGCTCAATCACCGTAACCGCCCCAAACCTCTTTACGCTCTTTGAGCCACGCCATCCTCAGCCTGTTGGCCGCTACCCTGGCCGGCACGTCCTCTTCCGAGAGGTCTTCCAAAGGCTTGTAGGATGTCTTCCCGCCGCTCATTAGCGCCACCAGCCCTTTCTCTG
This sequence comes from Rubrobacteraceae bacterium, assembly GCA_049650095.1. GTDB lineage: Bacteria > Actinomycetota > Rubrobacteria > Rubrobacterales > Rubrobacteraceae > SIRX01. Next base: position 24,004 of record JBARZM010000082.1, read on the forward strand.
CCTGGCTCTGATCCGCATGGGCCAGACGTCCCAATGCCGCCGGCGACTCTTCCAGCAGCGGTTCTCCGAGCAGCCTGGCGAGTTGACCATCTTTACGAAGCTCCAGCTCCCGCTGCTCGCTCTTCATAAACAACTCCCAAGCAGCGGCCCGTTGGGTCCGGTTGCGATCCTCTTTCTGAGCTTGCTGATGATCCTTGTCGCGTTCCTCGGTGAGATCCTCCTGGCGGCCAGCGCCTGTTTCCGTGACGGCCTTTAGAGCAACGTCGAATGCTTCCCCGCTCCATTCGGCACGGCTCCTAGCCTGAGAGGCTAGGACTTCGTCCACTGTGCCGATCGTCCATTGTTCGTCGTGCACGGCGTTCCCTTCCCGGGAGTAGCCTCCCGGCGGCAAAAATATTCGGGCCGGCGAAGCCGCTCCTGTGAAGAGTCGGCGATCACCGGCCCGTGCCACAAACGCCGATCGTGCCACAACGCCCGCGCCCGCGGCTGTTAAATAGCCTTCCTGTTCACCGGACCCTACCTCCTACTGTGAGGTGCAACGTCTAAATCAGTATTGTATCATATTTTACCAGCGTTTTTATACTCTTTGAGGGGCTCGTAAAAGAGCGGGGAAGCAAGTGACTCTTCGCCGCCG
>JBARZM010000083.1:0-4872 GCA_049650095.1 Rubrobacteraceae bacterium
AGATCCGTAGCCCGGCTCGGCGCCTCTGGCCCGGATCTCCTCGGGCCGCGCCGGGCGCAGCTCCGTCGCCCCAACCGTGTTGGCGAGCTTGGTCTCGTTTACGTCCATGTCGCCCCGGACCACGGCGAAGACGAATTTCTCGGCTTTTTCGCCGTCCTCCTCTACGGTGGCAACGGCAAAGATCGCCTTCGCGGTCCTGGATTTCGGTACGTCCAGCAGGTTCGCCAAAGACTCGATGGTGTTGGTGCCCGGCGTCTCTATCTTCTCGAGGGACTTCTCCTCCTCGGGCTCAGGCATTGGTTTTTGGAACCCGGCGACCTGCCGGTTGGCGGTGTAATCGCCGTTGTCGCAGATGAGGAGGGTGTCTTCGCCGATGGGGGTGAGGTACATATATTCGTGGGCCATCGAGCCGCCCATCATTCCGACGTCCGAGTTGACGGCGAGGGAGGGAAGGGTGCAGCGGTTGAAGATGTTGAAATAGGCCTGGTAGTGGGCCCGGTATTGTTTGTCGAGGCCTTCTTCGTCGTGATCCAGGCTGTAGGAATCCTTCATGGTGAACTCGCGGGCCCGGATCAGGCCGGCCCGCGGCCGGGGGTCGTCGCGCCATTTTGTCTGGATCTGGTAGACGAGCAGCGGTAGCTGTTTGTAGGAGTTGATCTCACGCCGAACCAAATCCGCGACGACTTCTTCGTGGGTCATGGCGAGAACCATGTCGCGCTTGGATTTATCTAGAAAGCGGCCCATCTCGCTGCCGACCTGGTACCAGCGGCCGGTCTCCTTCCAGATATCCGCCGGATGGACCACGGGCATCGTGATCTCCTGTCCACCGATACCTTCGATCTCATCCCGCATAATGTCCGATATCTTCTTCATCGAGCGGTGTGCCAACGGTAGATAACTGAAAAGCCCGCTGGCTAGTTGCCGCAGAAACCCCGCCCGCAGCAGCAATTGATGGCTCTTCACCTCCACGTCGGCGGGCGCTTTTCGGAGTGTCTGGCTAAAAAGTTTGCTCATTCGCACGGTAGTTCCTCCGGTTTGTCTTACACGCCTGGAAGATCAAGTGTACAGGAGGCCGATTCGGACCGGTTGGGACGTTATACTTCCCTCCATTACCTTCACTCCGCGCTGACATCAGAGAGGAGCGTCTATGCCGGAAGCGGTCGAGAACCTCACCAAGAAAAGCGAGGACCCGAGCCGGTGGTACCTGGATCTGGTCCGCATGGCGAAGCTGGCCGACTATGGCCCGGTGCGGGGGACGTTTGCCATCCGGCCTTACGGTTTCGCCATTTGGGAGCGCATCCAGCGCGACCTCGACGACCGCTTCAAGGCAACGGGCCACGTCAACGCCTACTTCCCGCTGCTCATCCCCGAGAGCTTTCTGCAGAAGGAGGCCAACCACGTCGAGGGTTTCGCGCCGGAGTGCGCCTGGGTGACGATGGGGGGCGACAACGAGCTGGAGGAGCGGTTGGCGATCCGCCCAACTTCCGAGAGCATCATCTGCGATTTCTATAAAAACTGGATTCAGAGCTACCGGGACCTCCCGCTCCTTATAAACCAGTGGTCGAACGTCCTACGTTGGGAAATGGTTACCCGCCCCTTCCTCCGTACCTCGGAGTTCCTCTGGCAGGAAGGCCACACCGTACACGCCACCGCGGAAGAAGCCCGCGAGGAGACCTTGCGGATGCTCGGCGTTTACCGGGACGTCTTCTACGAGAGAATGGCGATCCCCATCCTTACCGGCGTAAAGACCGCTTCGGAGCGTTTTGGCGGGGCCGTCGAGACTTTTACCTGCGAAGCCTTGATGGGGGACGGTCGGGCGTTGCAGGCCGCCACGAGCCACGATCTGGGCCAAAATTTCGCCAAAGCCTTCGATATTACTTTTCTGGATGAACAGCAGGATCGGGTCTATCCGTATCAGACCTCCTGGGGTTTCTCGACCCGCACCATCGGGGCGCTGATCCTGGTCCACGGTGATGACCGGGGCCTGAAGCTGCCACCGAAGCTCGCGCCGACCGAGGCGGTTATCGTGCCGATCTGGCGGGGCAAGAATAAAGGCGACGTACGGAAAGAGGCCGAGAAGCTCTACGCGGGGCTCCAGACCGAAGGCTTCCGCATGGAGGTGGACCTCGACGAGGAGCATTCACCGGGCTGGAAGTTCAACGAGCATGAGCTACGGGGCGTTCCGGTGCGGGTGGAGATCGGTCCGAAGGATATCGAGAAGGAGCAGGTAGTGTTCGTGCGGCGGGATACGGGGGAGAAGGAGTTCGTATCCCGAAACGGGACGGCGGAGCGTCTGCGGGAGTTGCTCGAAGAGATTCAAGAGAACATGCTCGCCCGGGCGACGGAGTTTCGGGATGCGAATACCCGCCATGCCTCTTCCTATGAGGAATTCAAGGAAATAATTGCCGAGGAGCGGGGCTTTGTCATAGCTCCTTGGGATGGCACGGAAGAGACGGAGCAGAAGATCAAAGAGGACACCAAAGCCACGATCCGGCTACTGCCCCCAGAACGTATGGAAGGAGCAGACCTCGTCTCCGGCAAACCGGGTGCGAGCGTCGTCTTCGCGCGCGCTTACTGAAGCTCTATTTACTAGCCCCGACTCGCCCCGGCTCTGATTTGCGTATAATTCAATCGCTAGATGCGTTACGAAGGAGTTGCTTTGCAAACAGTTCAGGCGCCACCGGAGCAGAGGATGATCTTGAGCAACATAAGCTGGGAGACCTACGAGCGTCTGTTGGTGGATCACGAAAACAGCAGCGCGCCGCGCTTCACTTACGATCGGGGTATGCTGGAGATCATGAGTCCCAACCCGGAACACGAGGTGGCAAACCGTCGGCTGGCGCAACTCGTGTTGATCTTCGCGGAGGAGAGAGACATCATAGCGCAGGATTTCGGCTCGACCACTTTCCGGCGCGAAGACCTCGAACGCGGCTTCGAGCCGGACTCGTGTTTCTATATTCAGAACGAAGGACGGGTTCGCGGCAAGAAGAGATTAGACCTGACCACGGACCCTCCGCCAGACCTCGTTATCGAGGTAGATATAACCAGTCCCTCACTGGACAAGTTCTCGATCTACGCCCGGCTCGGTGTTCCCGAAGTGTGGCGCTACGACGGTGAGAGGCTGAGTATCCACGAACTCGCTGAAGACGCGGGCTACGCTGAGGTTCAGCGTAGCGCAGTCCTGCCCGCCCTTACCGCCGACGTTCTCACCAGGTTCGTACGGCGGAGTGAAATTCTCGACTGGCTCGCCTGGATTCGGGAGGTACGCGGGTGGGCGAGAGACCTGCCGTAGAGATAAGCTGTTCTACTCGTGGGAGTGATTTGCCCGCGGCTCGCTAGCCAGTCCTTGACGCGGCGGTGATGGTGCATTAGCATCCCATCTTAGCGCGAACTCGCATCGAGAGCGGTGGAGGGAACTGGCCCTTTGAAACCGCGGCAACCGGCGACGGGAGACTCCCGACGGAAAGGTGCCAAGTCCAGCAGGAAGATCATTCTCTTCCTGGAAGATGTGGTGAGAAGCGGGCAGCTTCTTCTTCGAGCGGGTTGCGCGATATGGCTTTGCCGAATGGCGAAAGCCGAGGCGTATAACCTGATTTGGAAGAGGGAGGCTGCATTACTACTGAGTATGACACTAGACCCAGGGGCCGGAGCTAGCTCCGCTAGTTCCGCTAGCCAAGCCCCGGCCCATCCGGGCAAACATCACCACCTTATAGGCTCTTTCGAGCCCGAACTCGGCGGAACGCTGCCCGAAGTCACGCTTTCTTACGAAACGTGGGGCGGGCTGAACGCGACCGGGGACAACGCCGTCTTGATCGCCCACGCCCTTACCGGCGATACGCACGCCGCCGGCGAGCCGTGCGACGGGTACGGAAAGGGCGGCTGGTGGGAGCCCATGATCGGGCCGGGCCGCGCCATAGATACGGACCGTTATTTCGTCGTTTGCTCGAACGTCCTGGGGGGCTGCTCCGGGAGCACGGGGCCGGCATCGCCGGACCCGGAGTCCGGTCGGCCGTACGCTTCCAGCTTTCCGCTGATTACTATCCGGGACATCGTGCGGGCCCAGCGGCGGCTTTTGGACGGCCTCGGGGTGCGGCGGCTGGCGCTGGTTATCGGCGGTTCCATCGGGGGCCAACAAGCTCTGGAATGGGCCGTGGAGTTCCCGGACTTCGTGGACAAGGTAGTTCCGCTGGCGGCGAACGGAGCTTTGGGGCCGCAGGGGATCGGTATGAGCGAGCTGGGACGGCGGGCCATTGTGTCCGACCCGGACTGGCAGGGTGGGGACTACTACGGCACGGGGCGTAGCCCGGACAAAGGGCTCGCCATAGCCCGCATGGCCGGTATGTTGACCTACCAGAGCGCCGCCGGCCAGCAGGAGCGGTTCGGGCGCCGCAAGGCAAGCCGGCCCGCCCTCTACGAAGAGTTCGGCGGAAGGTTCGAGGTCGAGAGCTATCTCCAGTACCAGGGGCGGGACCTCGTCGGCCGGTTCGACGCCAACTCGTATTTGTACCTGTTGCGGGCGATGGACCTTTACGACGTGGCCGCCGGTTACGAATCGCCTGAGGAAGCCTACTCCCGGATAGAGGCCGAGATACTGTTCGTCGGGATCTCCAGCGACTGGCTCTTCCCCGCGCCCGAGGTGCGGGCCGCGGCCGAGACGGCGCGGGATGCCGGCGCCGATGCCCACTACGCCGAGATAGACACCAAGAGCGGCCACGACGCTTTCCTGAAAGATTGGCCGGAACTACAAGAAGCGATACGACCATTTCTACAAGCGAAAACCGGAAGCTAACGGCTGAAATTCGAAGCCCGATAGCTCCCGACCGAAGGGAGAAAACATGTCAGAAACCACCGAAAACCAGCAGCAGGAGCGCG
>JBARZM010000084.1:0-1817 GCA_049650095.1 Rubrobacteraceae bacterium
CCCGACGGACGCACCATCATCTTAGATGGCTTCTCGAAGACCTACGCCATGACCGGCTGGCGGCTCGGCTACGGCGTAATGCCCGAATGGCTCGCCGAAGCGGTAGCCCGACTGCAGGTCAACTCCAACTCCTGCACCAACGCCGCGACCCAGTACGCGGGCCTCGCGGCATTGAATGGGCCGCAAGACGGCGTGAAAGAGATGCTCGACGAGTTCCGCGCCCGCCGCGACCTGATCGTCGCGGGATTAAACGACCTGCCCGGCGTCGAATGCCTGACGCCTCAAGGCGCCTTCTACGCCTTTCCCCGAGTCACGGAAACCGGATATGACGCCGACGAACTGGCCGGGTTGCTAATGGAGAAAGCCGGCGTCGCCTGCCTCTCCGGCACGGGTTTCGGCAAGCACGGCGAAGGCCACCTCCGCTTCTCCTACGCAAACTCCCGCGAGAACATCGACCGGGCTTTAGAAAAGATGGGGAGATTGCTCCGGTAAATACGGCTAGCCGGGACTCTCTCCCGACCAGTCCTGGATCAGGGTTATGAGCGCGGAGTGGTCCCAGTCTCCCCTACCTTTCGCTAATAACGAGCCGAACATTTGGTCCACCATCACCGTAACCGGCAACGCTACCCCGTATTCCCTGGCCGCGGCGAGGGCTATGCCCAAATCCTTGTGGTGGAACTTGGACTTGCCGCCCGGCGTAAAGTCCCCAGAGAGGAACTTCTCGCCTTTCATCCGCATGACCTTATTGTCCGCGAGGCCGCCGGAGAGGGCTTCGAGGGTCTTCGCCGGCTCGACCCCGGCTTTCGATCCGAGCACGAGCGCCTCCGATACCGCCTCGATAGTCAGGGCAACCACGATCTGGTTGCAGGCCTTGACGGTCTGCCCGGCCCCGTGCTCCCCGACGTGTACGATCGTCTCTCCCATCACCTCGAACAATGGTTTGGCCCGCCCGAAGTCTTCTTCCGGGCCGCCGGCCATTATGGAGAGTGAACCTTCCCGGGCTCCCTCATCCCCACCGGAGACCGGGGCGTCGAGCATTCCCACGCCTTTTTCACCGGCGATATTCGCCAGTTCCCGGGCCAGTATCGGCGAAGAGGTGCTCATGTCAACGATCAAAGTTCCCTCGCGCGTCCCCACCAAAAGACCATCCTCGCCGGCCACCACTTCCCGTACCTCGGGCGGGCCGGGTAACATGGTGATTATGGTGTCGCATTTGTTCGTCACCTCTTTGAGGGTCTCGGCGGCCTCGGCGCCTTCGGCGGACAGCTCTTCGACTTTCCCCCGGCTCCGGTTGTAGACGACGAGTTCGTAACCTGCTTCCATGAGGTTACGGGCCATCGGCATCCCCATTATGCCGAGCCCTACGAAGCCAACTTTTCCGGTCATTCCGACCTCCCTGGCGCTGGTTTTCCTAGCTTATTTGCTCCAAAAAATGTTCGATCATGGCCCGGGCGATGCTCAGCCTCGGCGGTAGTTCGGGCATCTTCCCGGCGGAGAACCAGCCGGCGTCTTCGATCTCCCCATCCTCGAAACGTAGCTCGCCGCCCGCGTACTCGGCGGTGAAGCCTATCATCAGGGAATCGGGGAACGGCCAGGGCTGGCTGCCGAAATAGCGCGGATTTTGTATCTCGACGCCGACTTCTTCCCGCACTTCTCTTGCGATGGTCTGCTCTATAGACTCGCCGGGTTCCACGAAGCCGGCCAGCGCGCTGTACATGCCCGGCGGGAAATGGGGCGAACGGGCCAAAAGCAACTGCTCGCCGCTGGTCACCAGCATGATCGCCGCCGGGCTCAGCCTGGGGTAGAAATGCATCCCG
>JBARZM010000085.1:0-12168 GCA_049650095.1 Rubrobacteraceae bacterium
AGCCTCGAACGTCGAGGTTTCTGCAAAGAGATCGCTCCTGTTCGGGGCAGAGAGGCAAAACATTGGCCATAGAGAGTCAGCAACAAGCCTTCGAGAAGTTTGAGAAGAAGGCCGTACGCGTTCCCGATCCGGATAACGGCGAGGCAAAGAGAGTGCATCCCGAGATAACGGGAACGGTCAAAGAGAAACTGGACACCGTCATCAGGTGTTTCCTTTCGGGCTCCTACAGCCGCAAGGTTCAGGTCGTTCGCCTCAACGACGTGGATGTCATCGTGGTTCTCGCCGACCCCGAGGGCAAGTATTCGGGTTCGGCCCTGGCTGCGCTTGAAGACATCAGGACTGCAGCCGAAAATTGCGACATGGTGCTCGACACTGATCTGGGCGTTCGTGCCGTCAAGCTAGTACTGCGTGACCACGAGTTCACCGTGGACCTCGTCGCCGCGCTCGAACCTAAAAACCGCGAGGATGGCCTGCTACTCGCGCGGCACCTCCCTGACGAGGGCCATGACGATTGGCAACTTTTGAATCCCAAGGGACAGAGGAAGGCAGCCTCCGTCAAAAACGACGAGTGCGACGGGATCTACATCCCGGGGGTTCGCACCGTCAAGTTCTGGAATGAGGGACTGGACAAACCTTTGCGCTCGTACCACGCTGAGGCCATCCTCTGGCACGCTCTCGACGGCCCGGTCGAGTACCCTGAGCTGGTTGTGGAGTTCTTCGACGAGGCCTACGAGAGGCTCGCACCTGGAGCTACCACACCGGACCCAGGCGCCCCAAATGCCGACCCCGTGGACAAGCGGCTTGAGGACTGCGAGCGGTACACCGCCCGCAACAAAGTGGAGGATGCTCGCAGGATCGCGCACGAGGCCTTCGAGAAGGAGGATCTTGAGGAATCGCTCGAACGGTGGGCAGACCTTTTTGGACCTTCCTTCCCGACATCGGGCACTTCCACGAACAATCTCGGTGCCGCGCTAGGAGCGGGAGCGACGATACAGGGTCCAGGTGTCCGGCCCGGAAAAGGACGCGAGACGATAAAGTCGCGCTCTTGGCGCAAAGGATAAACCGCGATCGCTCCTATCATCTGGGTGGCACGTGCCCCAGGTCCCGGTGCCTGGGGCCGCGCGCCGGTCCCCAACCCCAAGATGATCGCGCGATGGTGGGAGATCCAACCCGAGCAAGTCACTGCGCTTGAAGGACCAAGTTTCAGGCTGGACCCGACCATATCCAGGCTCAGCGGTAAAGAGATCTTCCGTAACAGGGATCTACGTGATTTCATCGGTCGGATCGGTCTCGACCCGGATGATCTACTGGCCTACCAGGCGCTCGCGGATGGCCCCTTCGGTCGCTACCGCGTCGTGGCCGTCTTCCCAAATCCTCCCAGCAAGAGAGACCCCATAGTGCTGTGTCTCGACGGGCCTCGTGGCAACGAAGCATCCGAGCACAGGAACGGTGAGATAATTCTGTGCCTGTACTACTGGAACGATCCGCCTGAGCGACGTTGGACCGCAGACGACCGACTAATTCGGCTCTTCGACTTGGCTCGCCAGCACTTGGCCTGCGAGCATGTGTTTAGAGAGACTGGAGCTTGGCCGATAGACGAGGCACCGCATGGCGAGACACACTCAGCTCCCTCGGATCCGACGCTACGCCTTCCCGCCCTTCGGTGGCCGAACCGCAATAGTCCGTGCCCTTGCGGCTCGGGCCGCAAAGCGAGTAGATGCTGCCTTCTATGAAAATACGCCCATTTCTCAGCCACAAGCGAGAGAACACCCTAGTCGTCGGCCGGCTAAAGCGCACGCTGCAGCTCTATGGCGCAGGCGGATGGAAGGACACCGACGATTTGCGCATGGGTGCCTCTACAGAGGAAGAGATTCGCCGGGTTATCGCCGACGATACTGGGGGGTTCCTATGGTGGGGCACCCGTGCTGCCCTCGGCTCTGGAATGATCAACAACGTCGAGATACCGGCTGCCCTCGCCCGTGCCTCGCCAGAAGACCTCTACCCACTTGTTCCCGTTTTCGTGGACCTATCCCCTGGCTCCAAGCAGGACAAAAAAGAGATAACTCTCGCACTCGGAGACCACGCGCAGACTTTTCTGGATCGCAACGGCGTAGTTCGCAAACGTTCCGAACCAATGACATCCTTCAGAAAGTCCGTTGCTAGCAGGTACGTTCGCGATGCTGTACGGTCGCTCCCGGAAGGGCCGCTGCTGGTTGCTTTCCGGACCCTGAGCGAACCCGCCGGCGGGCACGACCTCACGTTCGATTGGCGGCACGTTTTCGACTCCAGGACACGACATCTGAATAACGATGCGCTCCCTGCACTAACGGAGTCTCTTTCCAACGCTAGAGGAGCTTTCCAGAGGCGTGAGCAAAGCCCCACGTTGAAACTAGATTTGGATCTTCCACTGCCGTTGGCATTCCTCGTGGGCTATGAGTGGCGGGTCACTTCGCGCCTTCGATTGCAGGTTGAGCAACGCACCGGCTCTTCGTTCGCGTGGGTCAATGGTGATGGTCCTACTACCGAGATTCCCGCCCCCGTTATCGAGTCGTTTGACCGCTCGGGACCTGCGGTCCTGGCTGTCTCCTGCGGCGGCTCGTTCGACAAAGTTGCGAGACGTTACGCTGATGAGCAGTCTGCGTCCCGGCTGGTCACAGTTCACGTGCCAGGTCTCCTAAACGCTAGACAGATGCGCTCGATCGCCCGTAAGGCCGCTGACTGTCTGCGAGAGCTGAACGACGACGGTCTCTACAAACACCTGCTCATAAAAGGACCTGTCACCGTAGCGGTGATGCTAGGCGCTGCGTCTAACGCTTCTGGGCCTGTAACGGTGCCGTTCTGGGACGGTTCTCGCTACGTTTCTCCGGTCACAGTCGGACCTTAGATGTTCTGCACAATCATCCTGTTTTCCGATCTTTGTCCTTTGGACATACAGGCATACGGGGCCGCGTTGAGCCGGGAGCGGTTCGTGTACGTGCCTCTCGAACGCCCGGCTCTAGGAACAGAGATACAACTCTTTACCATTCGTGGAACCTCAGCCATTCGACCAAGAGGGTCGTGAAGTTATTGTAGGTGAGCTCGTCCGAGTCCAGGTGGACTTCCTCGCACAGCTCCGGTAGCTCGTCCATGAACCATTGGTAACGCTCAGAGATCTTGCCTCCACTCGGCCTTATGACTTCCGGGTCTACCGGCGAGTTGTCGAGCCAGTCCCGCACGTTCCTTATGGCTACCTCCGTGCGGTCGTCATGAGATTTGATGTCCTGCCCGGCGATGTCGGATATGTATTTCTGGTAGCGGTAGCTCTCCCGGTCGAGTATCAGGCAGCTCTTGTCCTCTTGCTCACCTTCTCCGAACCTGGTTGCCCCGAGGAAAAGGCCGAGTTCCAGGGGCATGTTGAACCTGGGTAGCCCGTGGGTCTCGTCCAACTCCGTGTGCGATATGTCGTGGATTCCGAAGCGGCAATCACGGATCAGGTCTAATATGTTGTCCATCCTTACCCGTCCGGCGTCATCTACCTCCAGCGTACAACGGGCCTTGAACCCGCAGTCGTGTACGGCGAAGGTGATCGCATAGAGCATCGGACGATACTCCGCGTCGAACGGACAATTGATAAAGACGCTGTAGTCGTAAGGAGGGGTCACCACGCTGTTTCACTAGACGGGCGCAGCGACCCACAGATATCGGGGTTCCTACTTACTCCTGGACACCTTGACCGTGCGCCGGCTGCTGACGGCTTTGACCGCGGAGCGTGCCTTGCCGGGCGCAAGGGTGCCTACCTTGCCCGAACTCTTGATGGTTCTCTTGGTCTTGCCCATGAACTCCTCCGAAACGGACTGTACTGGCGTCTCGCTGGTCGATCCTTGCTCTCTATATTATATAGCAGACGAAGGATAGTAAAACGCTTTGCTCATGGCCGAACCGTAGAAGGACTATGGAACATGACAGGTGCTGGAGAGGGTTTCCATAGATCCCCAGGTGTACTTCGGTAAACCCTGCATCCGGGGAACTCGCATCTGGGTCTCCCTCGTGCTGGACCTGCTCTCCACCGGGCTCTCCATCGAGGATATCCTGGAAGAGTATCCACACCTCTCACGGGAGGAGGTACTGGCCTGCGTGGCCTACGGGGCGGAGATGAGCCGGGAGCGGTTCGTGGACGTACCTCTCGAACGTCCGGCTTGAAGGTTGATCCAGGTACCCCACATTACACTCAACGAACTTTAACACGTATAACGTTACGCGTTATACTCTCCAAGAGTGATCGTTTCGTTCAAAGACGAGGGTACGGAAGATGTCTTCGACGGGCGAGACTCAAAGAGAGGCAGAAAGACGTGTCCGCAGAGCATCTGGCGGGTGGCACGGAGGAAACTGGACCAGATCAACCAGGCCACGAACCTCGATGACTTGAGGGCTCCGCCTGCGAACCGGCTGGAGGCCTTGAAAGAAAACAGAGAAGGCCAGCACAGCATCAGGATCAACGCCCAGTACCGAGTGTGCTTCACGTGGGCCGAAGACGGGGCCGAGGAGGTCGAGATAGTTGACTACCACTGAGATAAAGGGATTGCGTATACCGAAGGAGCGGGCTCCTACGCTGCCGGGAGAGGTGTTGCTGGAGGAATTCTTGAAGCCGCTAGGGATGACCCAGACCGAACTGGCGGAAAGGATACGGGTACCCTACGTGCGGGTGAATGAGATCGTGAACAGCAAGCGGCGCATCACGCCCTCGACGGCGCTGCGGCTTGCGAAGGTCTTCGGCACCGGCCCGGAGTTCTGGCTAAACGGACAACTTGCGTTGGATCTCTACCGCACGATCAACGACGAGAAGGAGATCGGGGAGCTGGAGCAGATAGAGCCGGTTTCCCGCTAGACTTCTTCGGGATCGGCGAAGATCCCACGTAGAGTTCGGAGCACTTCGAGGAGTTTGTACTGCTTTACGCTACCGTAGCTGGAGGCTATAAGACTGCGGTGCATGGTGAAGAGCTTGCCGGATCTGATCATGCTCCTCTTGGGAAGCTGTTCCTCGACCATATCTCCGGCTTCGAGCAGCACTTCCCCTTCAGAGACATCTTGCGGAATCTGGGAGGTTATGGCGCAGAGGATCAAGTCTTCTTCATGTAACCCTTCGGGAGAGACGACCAGCGCCGGACGGCGTTTGCGGCCGGAGAGATCAGTGAACGGGAAGGGCACCAGCACGACCGCTCCCCGCTCGTAGGAAGCCAAAATCAGCTACTCCTTAGCCACCGTATCCCACACCTCGTCTTCCTCGTTCTCCCAGAAGCCGAAGGCGCTCTCGCCCGCCGCGAGCCAGCCCAGAGATTCCGTCTCGGCCCTCTGCGCTTCTTCGCCCAGAGCCTCCTCCAGTGCATCCGTGTCCAGTGGTGAGATTACCGCCACGGGGTCTCCCCTATGAGTAAGAACAACCCTCTCACCCTTCCTTACCCGCTCTATAATTTCCCCCGTATGCTGCTTTAGCTCCCTTGCCCCAACCCGGTACATGACGGAACCTCCTGTGCCTGCGTAGTGTTCACAAGTGTAACACTCTTTTTCCCTTGATTTTGTACCATATTTAGTAATACTCTGTATTAACCTGACTGTCGTTCAAGAGAAAGGTAGCGCCGGATGGGTAGAAAAACCGAGATACTGAGCTTTTCAGTGCCGCCGGAGACGAAGAAGGAGTTCAAGAAGCTGGCGGAGGAGCAGGGGGTGGGATCCAGCGAGCTCTTCCGGGAGATGGTGCGGGTCTACGAGGACTATTGGGAGGAGAAGGAGTTCCGGCGGCTTCAGAGGTACGGTGCGATCCGTACCCAAGACAGGGTCGGGAGCGAAGAGGAGCTTTTCGACTTCCTCTACGACGACAGGTAGCCAAAACCGGTGACGGAAGAAGAACCGGGTATCGTGCCCAGGGTTGTCTTCGACACGAATGTGCTGGTGGCCGCGTACAACTGGCCCGGCGGTATGGCGGATCGCGCCTACTGGCTCGTGAGGCGTGGAGCGGTAGAGCTACACACGAGCAGGTTCATACTCGGCGAAGCGGAACGCATACTCCGTGAGAAATTCGGCTGGGAAGACGACAGGGTTGAGCGGGCCGTGGCTCAGATACAGCGCGTCTCTGCAAGTGTTCACGAACCGGCGGAGTGGGTAGACGTGATCGAGAACGACCCGACGGACAACCGCATCCTCGAATGCGCCCTGGAAGCCGATGTAGAATTCCTAGTGACCGGTGATAAGAAGCATCTGTTGCCGCTCGGTTCTTTCCGTGGCGTTTCCATCATCGGGTTGAGAGACTTCGTTGTTATGTTGACTGAAGAGGATTGAGGCCGGAGATACGTGCGAAACTTCAAGAAGACTCGGCAAGGGTGGCAGGATCTTCATACCTACCGAGTACCGGCGGGAGTTAGGCGTAGAGCCTGGGGATGAGATCATCCTGCACCTGGACGAAGAGGGACTACGACTCTATACCCCGGCTCAAGCCGTAGCGCGGGCGTAGTCTCTGGTACGGCGCTACGTGCCGGAGGAGCGAAGCCTGTCGGAGGAGTTGATCTCCGAGCGGCGTGAAGAAGCCACCTGCGGCCTGAAGTAGAAAACTACGAATCTTTATCAGCCGGAAGTAATCGAAAGGGATTGCCACCTGGGCTGCTCAGTACGCGGAAGTGTCGTTCGTCGGTGGTGAGGATGTTTAAGGTGTCATGACGCTCGGCGAGGACGACGTTCGCGGCGTCAGCCAGGCCGATGTTCTGGTCGGCGCGGTCCAGGTCTTCGGAGCCGAAAGGTTTGAGATGGTAGCCGCCACGAGCTACGTCCCGCAGGACTTCGAGGGCTACGTCAGGACGCCCTTCTCTCTCCGAGAGCAAGTAATCTATCTCGGCCAAGACGAATGGTGATACCACGAGCCGGGCATTCTCTTCTCGGAGCCGGTCGAGCACTTCTCTGGTTTCTCGGTGGAGCGACGAACGTTCGTTTACGGCGGAGATCAAACCGCCGGCATCTACGACAACCCTGATCAACGCTCGCCGAAGGACGGCCTACCAGGGCCGCCGGCAAGCTCTTCCTCAGCCCTCTCCGCAAGCGTGGGGTCGCCACTATACAACGGATGCCGGGGCCAGGTCTTTCCCTCCGTGCCTCTCTCCGGCCGGAGAGTGCCCGCATCCGGGAGATACCCCCGCTGGGCCAGATACTCTCTCAAAGCCTCCTGTAGCACGGCGGCCGACGCCGGAGGTACTTCCACGTCGTCCAGGTAGACCTCTAGAGCCTTTTCCAAATCATCGGGTATGGTCATGCTCGTACGTTTCATGTTTTTCACCCTACCATTGCCTGCACCAGTTGATGTAAACGATGCGAGTAGTGCATCCTCCTGTACCTATGGTCGGACTATACGCTTCCCTCTAACCCGCCTTACCCTGCTCTTCGGTAGCCGTCGCCACGATGGTGCCCTGGGCTACGGCGCACAGCGTTTCCGACTGGTCATCGGCGATGGCGAAGACTTCGCAGCGGCACACGGCCTGACGTTTGCTGGCCTGGATCACCTCGGCCCTCGCGCGGAGTACCTTGCCTGTGGCCGGCTTGAGGTAGTTGATCTTGTACTCGGAGGTCAGCACGGCCGGTCCTAGCGCCGAGCCGCCGGCGAACGCGAGGGCGTTGTCGGCGGCGTAGCTGACGACGCCACCGTGGACGAAACCGTTCTGCTGCAGTAGCTCTTCCCTGATAGGTATTTCGAGCACGGCCTCGCCCTCAGAGAATTCGACGAGCTTCGCCCCTATCAGTCCGCTGAACGGTTGGGAGTCCAGCGCCTGCTGGCCGATACGCGAGAGTTCGTCCACGTCTTCCTCCTTGTTGTCTACGGGGAGTAATGCGTCAGGTAGAGAAGTTAACGGCGCGTCGAAGTCCTCCCGGATAACGACTTGTCCCGCCGCGCTGCCCGGCTCGCGCCACCGTGGCCCCTCTCCCTTTACCGCACCGGGCATCACAGCCATCCACGGCGTTTGAAGAGCAGGTAAAGCGCGCCGGAGACCATCACCATCAGCAGCAGGGAAAATGGGTAGCCGAGGGTCCAGTTTGGTTCCGGCATGTAGTCGAAGTTCATGCCGTAGATGCCGGCGACGAGGGTTGGTAAGATCAGGATGACGGCCCAGGCGCTGATTCTTTGTCTGGTCGTTTTGGGCGATGCTCGCCTCGGTGAGGCTCGTCACTTTCTCGTTCTGGGCCAGGCTGACCACCGTGAGGTTTACGCTCAGGATGCTCTGCAGCAGCTCGCGGAAGCTGTTTACTTGTTCCACGACCCGGTAGACGTGGTCCTGGACGTCCCGCAGGTAACGCTGTATCTCGGACTCCACGTCGTCTTCCCGGCCTTCGACCAGGTGGTCCAAGACGCCGGCCAGCGGTTTGGTGGCTCTTTGGAATTCGATCACCTCCCGCGACAGCGTGTAGATGCGGCGCGACACCTCCGCATTGCCGCCGAAGACCTCGGTCTCTATCTCGTCTACGGCATTCTTCAACCCCTCGACCACCGGAAGATAACCGTCCACCACGCTATCCATGATGGCGTAGAGGATGGCGCCCGGACCCCACCCAGCGCCGACGCCTCGCCGTGACGAACCGTGATGACGAAATCATCCCCAACGAAGACGTGAATCTCCACGAAGTCCACCTCTTCACTCTCGTCGATGTACCGGGCCGCCCGCAACACGACAAAGAGCGTCGCCCCGTAACGCTCGAGCTTCGGACGCTGGTGGGCCTTGACCGTATCCTCCACCGCCAGGGGATGCAGCCCGAACTCCTCCGCGACGGAGTCGAGCTCTTCTTCGGTCGGTTTGTAGAGCCCGTAGGGGCGACCCCGGATTGCTTCCGGCAGGCTTCGTACATCTCGCTTACCGCGTGGGGCTCGGTCTCCCGGCGCCCGTCAACGTAGATGGCTTTGTCCACGATCATGGCCGCATTATACGCCGGGTCTCCCGGTGACCGCTCTCTAGCGCGCGAACGGAGAAAGCACCCGATAATGCTCGACCAACTCCTCGAAACTCATCCGATTGAGCCCGGAGGGCGAGGGCACTACAACGTCCGTAATGCCGGGAACCGCTGAGTCTTCCTGCACGCCCCAACTCGCCTTCGAGGTCGCGCGGAACCACTTGTAGACGCCGATGCCGGTGTAGGCGACGGCGCGGGGTTTCAGGTCTTCGAGACGGTCTCGTAACTCTTCGGCGCCGGCCCGTATCTCCTGTTTGGTCAACCCGTCGGCCCGGCGGGTGGGACGCGGGCAGAGGTTGGTGAAGCCGATGCCGAAGTCGAGCAGTTTTTCGTCTTCTTCGGGGGCGTAGAGGCGGTCTGTGATGCCGGCGGCGTAAAGGACACGCCAGAAGCGGTTGCCGGGGTGGGCATAGTGGTGACCGGTGTGGCCGGAGCGGAGCGAGGGGTTGTAGCCGCAGAAAAGGAGGTTTAGTCCGGGCTTTAGCAGATCCTGCGCCACGCCGGGACGGTCTCTCGGCTAGACGGGCTTATCTATCCCGGGGTCCGTCTTCTCTATCTGAGGCTTCGTCTTCCTCTTCTGTGTCCAGCAGAACTTCCCGTTCGTCCTCGATCTCTCTGTCCCGATCGTTGTCCCGGTCATCCTCCTGGTCTTCCTCTTCTGACTCGGGGAAGAAAATATCGGTAACGATAACGTTCTGCTCCTTGACCTTCAGGCCGGTCATGCCTTCTACCTGAGAGCTGATCTTGCCCCGTATCTCGGAGGTGAGCTCTTTTAGATTTCGGCCGAATTCCATGCCCATTTTGAAGTCCAGGGCCGCTTCGTACTGCCCGACGTTGGTCGTGATGTCGCCCACCTGGATACCCTTGATGCGCCCGGTGGCGATCTCCGCTATCTGAGATACGATGGTGCCCGCGATGGTGGTCGTGCCGCGTTCGCTATGGAGTTCGCTGTCTTCCTGGATCTGCCTGGTATCGCTCAAGTCTCCCGCTCCCTTCGGTTGCTTGTCACTCTATACCCTGAATACTAGCTTACCAACACGGTCCACATCGTGCGTGCAACCCATGCGCGGAAGCCCGGCAAAGCTCCATCAGAACCCGGTGGCTTTCTTCGTGGCCCGGGTAGTATCATCTTCCGGACAAGCGAGACTCCGCGTAGAGAGCGAGGAACCGTGCCACAGCCCATAGACCTCTATTACTGGCCGACGCCCAACGGGTGGAAAGTCTCTATCTTTTTGGAGGAGACCGGCCTGGATTACAACCTCATACCGGTGGATATCGGGGCTGGGGATCAGTACGATCCAGGCTACCTGAAGCTGAACCCGAACAATAAGATGCCCACCATCGTAGACCCGGAAGGCCCCGGTGGCGAGCCCATCTCCGTCTTCGAGTCGGGGGCTATCCTGATCTACCTTTCCGAAAAGACGGGCCAGTTCTTCCCCGAATTACCCCGGGAACGGTACAACGCGCTGGAGTGGCTGATGTTCCAGATGGGCTCGGTCGGTCCGATGCTCGGGCAAGCCCACCACTTCCGGCAGTACGCCCCCGAGGAGATCTCCTACGCCATAGACCGCTACACGAACGAGGCCGCCCGCATCTACGGCGTCGTGGACCGGCGTCTCGCGGATAGGGACTACTTTATCGGCGATTACTCCATAGTGGACATGGCGGTCTATCCCTGGCTCGTGCCTTACGAAAACCAGGGCCAGAAGCTCGAAGATTACCCGAACCTCGCCCGCTGGTTCGAGAGCGTCTCAGACCGACCCGCCGTCCAGCGCGGCCTGGCGGTCGGCGAAGAGCTGCGGCGCCCGCTACAAGAACTCGACGAAGAAGCCCGGAACAAGCTCTTCGGAATAGACAATAAGTAACCCCAAAAGACCGATGCCCCGCAGAACAAAGAACATCTGGACAACCGGGGCGATGCTCTTCGTCCTGGCCGGGCTCTTTCTCGCATCCTGCGGGCCGGAGGACGGAAACTCGGACAAATCCCCCGGCGCCCCGCAAGAGCAAGCCACCGTCGAAACCGCCGTCGCCAGCGTCGAGGAAGCCGAGGTCCGGGAACAACTCTCACGCCTCACGGGCCTCTCCCCCGCCCCGCTCGGCGGCGAGACCGTGGATATATCCGAACGTGGCAGCGCGGAAGGCCGGCGGGCGGCGGCGGAGTACATGAAGGAATCATTCGAGGCCGCCGGCGCCGAGGCCCGGATCATGGAGTTCGACTCCGAAGCCGGGCCCGGCTACAACGTGGAGGCCACGGTCCGGGGAACCGGCGACAAACACCTCTGGCTAACGGCCCACATGGACTCCGCCGGCAACGCCGGGGCGAACGACAACGCCAGCGGCCTGACCTCCCTGCTAGAGGTCGCGGAGGCCGTGGCGGAAGCTCGTCCGGAGAACACCGTGCATTTCGTCGCCTACGACCTGGAGGAGGAGGGTTTGATCGGCAGTTCCCGCTACGTCGAAAGCACCGTGAAGGACATCCGCGACCGGGAGGGCAAAGACGCGATCCTCGGCAGCATCAATAGCGACATGATCGGGTACGAAAAAGACGCCTTCGACGCCGTGATGGGCACCTGCGACCAGGCCGGCCCACTAGACGACGCCCTCCGCCAGGCCGCCCAAGATATAGACTCGCCGATAGCGCTGGAAGAGAAGTGCCTGGGCCGCTCCGACCACGAGCTTTTCTGGGAAGCCGGCCTCCCCGCCCTGGTCCTGACCGACGGCTCGGTCTACGATAACTATCCCTACTACCACGCCCCCTCCGACACGGCGGACAAACTGAATCCCCGCTATCTGCAGGCCATGATCCAACTGACCACCGCCGCCACCCTCCAACTCGCCAACCCGTAAGCCCATACCTTACCTTGACAATCTCACATATATGTGTAAAATGTACATAGTAAGAGTTACAGAGCGACTTTTTGGAGGTATTCACGGTGGCTAATATAGAGAAAATGAACCAGGCGACGGAGAAGTTGGCGAAGACCAGCCAGGAGACGGCCCAGACGGTGGTGGACCACACGATCGGGCTCGGGGAGCGCAACGTCCGTTTCGCCCAGGGCGTCGTGGATAGCTCCGCCAAGGAACTTCGCCAGCAGGCCGAGGCCAATCGCGCCCTCACCCAGCAGTTCGTGGAGCGGGCCGAGAACCAGCGCGAGGCTTTCCAGACCGTGGTCGAGGAGTCGGTTGACGCTTACATGGACTTCGTGTTCG
>JBARZM010000086.1:0-15149 GCA_049650095.1 Rubrobacteraceae bacterium
GCGGCGCTAATGCCATCGTACACGGCGCTGGCGAATCCGGCTTTCTCCATGGCCACCAGCGCCGCGGCGGTCGTGCCGCCCGGCGTCATCACTTCGTCTCGGACCTGGTGCGCGCTTCGGTCTTTGAGTAACACCGCCGTACCTCCTATGGTCTCTACCACTAGCCGGCGGGCGACGTCCCGGGGTATACCCTCACGGACCCCCGCCTGGATTAGCGCGTCGGCGAAGAGCGCCACGTATGCCGGTCCCGAGCCATGCAACGCGGTTGCCGCGTCGA
Organism: Rubrobacteraceae bacterium; assembly: GCA_049650095.1. GTDB lineage: Bacteria > Actinomycetota > Rubrobacteria > Rubrobacterales > Rubrobacteraceae > SIRX01. The sequence goes on from JBARZM010000086.1 coordinate 278, forward strand.
AGAGCCGCTCGGGCAACTCCATTACGTCCCCGACGTGACGGAAGATCTCCATCACCATCGGCAGCTTCGCCCGTCCGGCCTCGTTCGCCGTGACTACCGTCGAGCCAAGCCCGACCGAAGCGCAAACGTTCGGCATAACCCGCAACGCGGCCGTGCCGGACGACAATTTCTCGGAGATTGCTTCCATAGTAACCCCCGCCGCCACGCTGGCGACCGCCTTATCCGTGCCTTCCAGGACCGGGGCTATCTCTTCCAGGACCGCCCCAACGTCCCACGGCTTCACGGCGACCACTATTATATCGCTGTTCCCGGCGAGCTCGGCGTTCGAGTGCGTGGTCTTGACCCCGTATCTCTGGGCGTAGGTATCTAGATACTCAGGATGAACGTCGCTAACGCTGAGATCAAAGTCCCCGGATTCAGCGAGCCGGACGAGAAGAGACCCGCCGATCTTGCCGGCCCCTATTACGCCTACGCGCTCCAAGATAGCCGGCTTAGAGTTGATTGAAGAATGCCCGCTCGGCGAGAGCCTTGCGCTCTTCGGCGCTCACCTCTACGTTGCGGGGGGTTAGGAGGAACACCCGGTTGGCGACGGTCTGGATCTGGCCGTCCATGGCGTAGGTCAGGCCCGAGCAGAAGTCCACCATTCGGCGCGAGAGGTCCCCGTCTATGTTCTGGAGGTTCAGGATGACCGGCTGCTGGCGCTTGAACCTATCGGCCAGGGACTGGGCATCGTTGAAGCTGGAAGGCTCCACGACGCTAACCCGGGTTGGTCGCTGGTCCGGCACGGCCCTCAGGTGAGGCTGGGTCTGGTTTGACTCCCGGCTGCGCTCCACGTTGTCCCCCCCGAAGAGATCTCCGAGAGAGGCGCCGAACGCCGAGGACCGTTCCGCACGCCCGAGACGTCGCACGGCAGGGGCCGGTTCTTCGTTGTACCCGTTGGCGTAAGATCCTCTGGCGTAGCTAGACTCCTCTTCTTGCTCTTCATCCTCGTAATAATAGTCATCTTCCGCGCCGAACCCGAACCAGGCCGCGACCCGGTCCATACGGTCTCTAACTCCCATTTTCGCTCCTCACGGGCCATCCTCCTCTATAATCGCCCTCCCAAGCCTTACCAAAGTCGCTCCTTCTTCCACGGCAACCTCGAAATCACCGCTCATGCCCATTGAAAGTTCCGGGAAATCGAAATGGGGACTCCAATCGTGCTGTAGCCTATCACGGATCTCCCGAAGTTTTGAGAAAACATAGCGCACATCCCCAGCTTGTTCAACCATGGGCGCCACGGTCATCAAACCCTTTACCCGTACCTTACCCTCGTCGGCGGCCGCCGCCTCCAGAAGCCGCTCGACCTCTCCTTCACCTACACCGTACTTAGACTCCTCGCCGCTGAGGTTCATCTGGATCAAGGCGTCCACCCCTTTCTCCGGGGCCCGCTTCCCTAGTTCTTCGATCAGCCTCACGGAGTCCACGGAGTGTATGAGCGTGACGAGCGGTATCACGTCTTTCGCTTTGCGGCGCTGCAGGTGGCCTATAAAGTGCCACTCGAAGGTATCGCCGAAAATCTCGTGTTTTCGGACCAGATCCTGCGCCCGGTTCTCGCCAAGCAGTTCGACACCGACTTGAGAGAGGGCGGATATTTGATCCGGCTCGTAGTATTTGCTGGCGATAAGAACTTTCGCCTCGCCCGGCCCCCGCCCGCTTCGCCCGAGCGCTTCATCGACCCGGCGCTGGACTTCTTCGATACGATCCCGAACCCGGGCTTCCGTGGCCTGATCCTGCACTACAACCCTATGCCCGCGCCACGGCCGCTAAGCTGCGTCCGGTATGCGGCCCCTGCATCCGGTGTGAATAGAAGAGCTCTGGGCGACACCCGGTACACAACCCGAGGTCATGAACCTCATCCACCCCGGCCGCCTCTAAATCTTGCCGGATCGCCGCCGGAAGAGAAAGATGGCGTCCTTCCACGACCTCGTCCCCGAATTTTTCCGCAAACTCTGAGGCGAGTTTCTCAGAGACCTCGTAACAGCATCTTCTAATACAAGGCCCTATATAAGCCCGTACCCTACCGCCAAGCATGCTTTGGACAGCCTTGCCCGATACGCCAGAAAGTGTACCCCGCCAACCCGAATGGACCATTCCGACCTCGTCCTCCGACACCAGGGCGACCGGCACGCAGTCCGCGACGGCCACGGCCAGTGAGAAACCTTCTTTGGCCGTGATCAGGGCATCAGCCTCACCCGCGAACCCGGGTTCCTCGACCCGGACGACGCCGTCGCCCGCGACCTGCTTTACCCAGGCCGTGTCCCGGCCATCCATCGCGGCCCGAATTCGAGAGATGTTCTCCGTCACCTTCTCCCGGTCATCTCCAACCTTGACCGACACGTTAAGGCTCTCGTAAGGTGGCTTCGAGACGCCGCCCTGGCGGGTGAAGAACCAAATCCTGGCGTTTTCGGGCCCAGGGTCCGGCGCGAGATAAACTGCGCCCCCGGCTCGTTCGGAGCCGGAGGCGGTATGTTCGATCCTTGAAGCGCTTCGTTGCACGCTTGTCATTCTAACGCGGCTTGGCCGCCGGTGTCCGATGCCGGTGTTTGTCGCCTCTCCTAGCGACGCCTGAGAAACGCCGGGATGTCGAGCATATCGTCACCCTCCTGCGCGGGCGGCGGCGCCACCTCATCATCGTCGAGGTCCAGCGCGGCCGGCCGTTCGGCGCGACGCTGGTTTACGAGCCGCTGATCGAAACCAGTGGCGATAACCGTAACGCTCACCCGGTCCCCGAAAGACTCGTCCACCACGGAGCCGAATATGAGGTTGGCCTCTTGATGGGCGGCGTTGTGTACGATCTCCGCCGCTTCGTTTACCTCGAAGAGACCCAGGTCCGTGCCGCCGGTGATGTTGAGGATAATACCGGTAGCGCCCTCGATGCTCGCCTCCAAAAGCGGGCTCGAGATCGCGGCCTTCGCGGATTCCGCGGCCCGGTTCTCGCTATTGGAGCTACCGATGCCCATAAGGGCCGACCCTGAATCCTGCATGATCGTCCTAACGTCAGCGAAGTCCAGGTTGATCAAACCCGGCACCGTGATCAGGTCCGTAATACCCTGCACGCCTTTCCGGAGCACGTCGTCCGCCATCTTGAACGCGTCCATCATGGTCGTGCGCTTCTCCGCCACGTCCAGGAGCCGGTCGTTGGGGATGGTGATGAGGGCGTCCACGTTCTCCTTGAGCTTCTTGATGCCCTCCTCGGCGTAAGTCGAACGCCGGCGCCCCTCGAACGCAAAGGGCTTCGTAACCACGCCCACCGTCAAAGCTCCCGACTCGCGGGCTATCTTGGCGACGACCGGCGCGGCGCCCGTGCCGGTACCACCACCCTTGCCAGCGGTCACGAAGACCATGTCGGCGCCCCGCAGGGAATCTTCGATCTCCGCCTTGTTCTCTTCGGCGGCCTCCATCCCGATCTTCGGGTCGGCCCCGGCGCCCAAACCGCGCGTGACCTTCTCACCAATGTGGATCTTCTGATCCGCATCGCACATCTGAAGCGCCTGGGCGTCCGTGTTGACCGCGATAAACTCCACACCCTGAAGCCCGGAGTTGATCATGCGGTTCACGGCGTTGGTCCCGCCGCCCCCTATGCCAACAACTTTTATAACCGCCAAGTAGTTAGTGCCCGCGTCCAACATGCCTCTCCAACCCTCCATCGCCGTGCTCTCTGAACGCTGGCGGGCCTAGCTTATCCCGAACCAGCTCTTAACTGCCGACACTATGCTACCAAAACTGCTGGCGCTTGCACCTTTACTCTGTGATTTACCTTTACTTACAGAAGAGGGAAAGTGAAGTAGACCTAGAGCCGTGGCGTATTGAGGCTTCTGCAGAGCGTCGAACTTACCTTTGACCTGCTGGGGGGCGGCTCTCCGGGCCGGGACGCCCAGCGCGTCTTCGGAGAGGTCCGTCATACCGTCGAGGAGTGAACCTCCCCCGGTGAAAACTACTTCTCCGGAGAGTTTTCGGAGTCCGTTCTGTTCGAGGGAGTCTCGGACGTAGTCGAAAGTTTCGTTGGCCCGGTACTCTAGTATCTGGCTCAGGAAGTGTGCGTTGTAATGTCGGCCGTGCATCTCCACGGCGGCGACGGAATCTACTATTCGAGACAGTACGGTACCGTAGCGAACCTTCAACCTTTCGGCGGATTCGTAAGGAACCTTGAAGCCGTAGGCGACATCAGAGGTAAAGCTCTCACCACCGATCGGTATGACGGCGGTGTGGATCAGGGCGCCCCTGAGGAATACGGCGAGATCCGTGGTTCCGCCGCCTACGTCTATGAGCGTGACCCCGGCGTCGCGGTCCGCCGCCCGCAGGCAGGCTTCGGCGGAGGCTAGAGGCTCCAAGACCACCCGGGCGACGCGTACGCCGCAGTCCTCGACCGCGTACAAGAGGTTTTGGATGCTGGAGATAGCGCCGCCCACCACGTGGGCCCGCATCGTCACCTTCCGGGCGGCCAAACCGACGGGGTTCTGCACACCGTCCGAACCATCCAGCGTGTAGCTGCGGGGGACGACGTGTATTACCTGCTCGTCTTCTCCGACGCTTACCTGCCGGGCTTCCTGCTCCAGCTTTCGGAGAAACCTTTCGTTTACGGTCAGGTTGCGGCTTCGGTTGAGAAGCGTTATATCCGTGTTGAAGGACGAGATGTGGCTCCCGGCGATGCCGACGACGACCGGCTCGGCGCCCATCCCGCAAGCCTCTATCGCCTCGGCAACGGAGTCCGCCGCGGCCTCCCGGTCCACGACCACGCCCCGCTTCAAACCATAGCTCGGAGCCTCCCCCATGGAAAGGACCTCCACCGAACCTCTCTGAAGGTCCACCCGGCCTACCAGGGCGACGATCTTGGTCGTCCCAACGTCGATCGCATGTACTAGATCCTGCGTCACGAATTCCTCCGCTACCCGGACGCCCCCCTGGCCGTCCTGTCTTCTATGATTATTCTGTCCGGAGACCGGAGGTCGAAAGCCGGCGCTTCCGGGTTGCGGGACATAAGCCCCGACAAAGCCTGGGCCTGACTGGCGCCAACTTCACCGGCCAGGATGATTTTTCGCCCGTCTACCGAAGCCTCTATGCCGTTGGCCCCGACACCGGTGACGGAATCCACGGTAATACCGTTCTTCTCCAGGGTCTTGCCCGCCTCCAATATCTCCTCCAACCGCTTCGGGTCTAGAGAAAGCTGCTCCAAGCCGGTGCCGCCGAGCCTGGGGATCTCGGTTCCGTCAGCAGCGTAAACGACCTTCCGACCGCCTAACGTTCCGCTCAAGAACGCGCTTCTTTCCTCAACCTCTACTGTAACTATACCCGATTTCCAATCCTTGGATACACCCACACTCTGAACCCAAGGATTAGACTTTATCCTGTCTTTGAGCAAGGTTGTGTTGAGTGTCACCAGGCTGGCGCGGTCCGGAACGGCTTGCCACACCTCGGTTTTGGGGACCATTTTCGCGCCCACGACTTCGATACCGGAGACCGGGTAGATCAGGTAGGAGAGGATGTAGACGACGATGGCGGTCAGCGCCGCCACGGACAAAGAGATGCAGACGGGGCGTAGAAGTTGCATCAGTCTGCTAGAAGGTCCAGTAGCTCGCCGCCCACGTAGGAGATATCCCCCGCGCCCATAGTCAACACGGTATCGTCCGGGCCGGAGATCATGCGGAGCACCTGGGGCACGTCTCGCTGTTCCGGTATGTAGTAGACCTCGGGGTGTTCGCGGGCCTCGCATATGGCGTCCACGATTAGCTTTCCGTTCACGCCGGGCTGGGGCATCTCACCCGCGCTATAGACGTCGGTTATCAGTACGGCGTCGGCGGCGGAGAAGGCCTCGCCGAATTCGTTGTAGAACCTTTTCGTGCGGGAGTAGCGGTGGGGCTGAAATACGGCGATCACCCTGCCTTTCGAGGTCGCCCGCGCGGCGTCTAGGGTGGCGGTGAGCTCGGTGGGATGGTGGGCGTAGTCGTCGAGCACCCGGATACCAGACTTCTCGCCTTTGAGTTGCAACCGGCGCCGGACCCCGCCGAAGCTCTGCAGGGCACAGGCGGCTTCATACGCATCGTGCCCGAGCCAGCGGGCTATGCCGGCGGCGGCCAGGGAGTTCAACACATTGTGCCGGCCGTAGATGCCGAGATGCGCCTCGCCGCGTTCGGAGCCTTCCTCGAACAGCGTGTAGGAGTTGGGAGAGGTGATCTCCGCCCGCAAATCTCCGGCGGTTATTCCGTACGTGGTGACGGCGCACGGCGCCTCGGCCGCGAGGCTCACGCAAAGCGGGTCATCGGCGCAGGTGACGAGATGGCCGTCCGCCGGCAGCGAACCTACGAAGGTGGAGAAAGTTTCGACCACTTCATCGAGAGATGAATAGAAATCCGGGTGGTCGAACTCCACGTTGGTCACGATGGCGGCCTGGGGCTTGAGGTAGAGCAGTGAGCGGTCGCTCTCGTCGGCTTCGGCCACCACCAGCCCCGGGTCTCCGAAAGCCACGTTGCTGCCTATGTCGTTCAGCTCGCCGCCGACCAGGGCGGTAGGGTCGTCGCCCAACACTTTCAGGGCGTGGGCCGTCATGCTCGTCGTGGTGGTCTTGCCGTGGGTGCCGGCCACGGCCACGCTCCGGCGTCCCTGGAGGATAGTAGCCAGGGCTGCGGCCCGGGGTATCACCGGTATCGAGCGGCGATGGGCTTCGAGAAGCTCCGGGTTCGTTGGGGGTATCGCCGTCGAGATCACCACCTGTTCGGCGTCCCCGACCTGATCCGGGGCGTGCCCGACGTACACTTCAACCCCCTGCCCACGGATTCGACGGGTGTAAGGCGACTCTTTCAGGTCCGACCCGGTGACGGTGTTGCCCCGGCGGTTGAGGACTTCGGCGATGCTGCTCATACCCGCGCCACCAATGCCTATCATGTGGATCTTCATTCTTTGTACTCCTTAGATAACGTGGCGGCTTCCAACAACCTCTCGGCCACGACGTCGGCCGCTTGGGGGTTAGCGAGGCCGCCCATGTTGCGGGCGAGCTCGCCACGACGGTCGTCGTCTTTCAAAAGATTCTCCACCCGCACCTTCAGAGATTCGGCGGTTACTTCAGAATCCGGAAACAGTTCTCCGGCTCCCTGATCCGTGAAGTGTCGGGCGTTATGGAGTTGGTGGTCTCCGGCGGCATATGGAAACGGGATCAGGATAGCGGCCCGGCCGGTAGCCGCGGTGTCAAAGAGTGACCCGGCCCCTGAACGTATTACCACGACGTCCGAGGCCGCAAGATAGTCCCAGATATCTTCGGCGTACTCGAGTATCAGGTGCCGGGGGTTATTGGTCGTGAGCTTTGGGAAGTCCCTGCGACCGGCAATCTGGACTACCGTGTAGGGCGTTTTGTCGCCGAAAGCCTCGGCGGCGGCGAGGTTGATCTTCAACGCCCCGCCGCTACCCCCAAAGATCAGGACCACCGGTGGTTCGAGGCCCAGACGCGCCAGGGCCTCGGACTTCGACGAATCGAAAAACTCTCTGCGCGTCGGCATCCCGACCCAGCCGGCGTTCTTCAGCTTCTTTTCAGCCGATGGGAAAGCCGTCATGACTTCGTCCGTGAAACGGGCGGCGATCCGGTTGACGATCCCGGGTACGGAGTTTTGCTCGTGCAAAAACGTGGGGACTTTCATGCTGCGGGCCGCCACTACGGCCGGCGCGCTCGCGTAACCACCGACCCCGAGAACCGCCGCAGGACGGAACCGGCGGATCAAACGTCGGCAGCCAACGATGGCGCGCAGGAGAAGGAGCCCGGCCCGGACCCGGGCCACGGGGCCTCCAACCAGGCCCGTAAGTTTAAGGGAATGAAGCTTATAGCCGGCCTTCGGCACCAGGTCCGCCTCGATCCCTGATAAAGAGCCGACGAACTCCACGGCAGCGCCCTTCGTTCGCAAGCTATCCGCCACGCACAGCGCGGGAATTGCGTGCCCCCCGGTCCCGCCGCCGGCGATCAAGACTCGCGGCGCCGGCGGCGGATTTTCTTCGAGGTTTGATCTCTCTCGCTCGTTCACTGTCCTCCGAGATTCGGTGGAGGATGCCGACGGCCGCGAAGCTGACCATCAGGCTCGACCCTCCGTAGCTGATAAAAGGCAACGTCATTCCCGCCAAAGGCAGGATGTTCATGGCGGCCCCGATGTTGAAAACCGCCTGCACCGTGAGCATCGTGGTCAATCCGGCGGCCAGGCACCGGGCCATTACCGATGGGGCATCCAGGGCGATTTTGAACCCCGCGACCGCGATAAAGCAGAACGCGGCGATGACCGCCACCATACCAAACAACCCCAACTCCTCCCCGATAAGGGCGAAGATCATATCCGTCTGGACTTCGGGGATTACGCTCTCCTGCGCCCCGGCGCCGGGTCCGGCGCCGAAGAAATCGCCGCTCCTTATCGCCACGAGCGACTGGACTATCTGATAGCCGGACCCTTCGGAAGCGGACCACGGATCCAGGAAAGTCAGGAACCGCTCCCTCCTGTAAGGTTCCAGGAGCATAATCCCAACGAGCCCGACGATTACCGCGACGCTGGCTAGAAGCAGGTCTCTCGTCCGAACCTCGGAGGCCCAGAGCACCCCGGCCACCCCGGCGAGCAAGACCACGGACGTGCCGAAGTCCGGCTCCAGGATAACGAGCCCGAACAACAGCCCGACCCCGAGCAGCGGTCCTAGCGGCATCGCCGAACCCGGACGGTACCGGGCGATGGCGGCGCTCAACGCCACGATGGCGGCGATCTTGGCGAACTCCGCCGGTTGGAGGCTTATAACCCCGAGGTCGAACCACCGGCGGGCGCCACCGGCCTCCATGCCGATGCCCGGGATAAGAACGAGCACGAGGCTGACGAGCACGGCCACGTAGAGTACGGGCGCGAACCGCCGCCAAACTGTATACCGTATCTGCCGGGCGACCACAAACGCGATAATCCCCAGCAAGAGGTGGCCGGAACGGAGCAACAGGTAGTAAGTCCCGAACTCGAGGTACGTCGCCGAATACACCATGACGAGCCCGAGCAGCGAGAGCGCCAGAACCACCAAAAAGAGGTTTGTCCGCAGCGTCGCGGTCATCTACCGGCTACTTTCTGCGCGTCCGTTCGACGGTCCACCGGGCAGTCCACGCCCCCGTTCTCTCGAGCCAGGCGGGCAAACGCTTCACCGCGCTCCGCGTAGCCCGAGAATTGGTCGAAGCTGGCGCAACCGGGCGAGAGCAGGACTACGTCACCCGGCCGGGCGAGTTCATCGGCGAGCGTAACGGCCTGTTCGAGGTCCGGGACGCGGGTTACGATGGAACCCCATCCAGCCCCTTTGAGGTATTCGGCGATGTTGCACGCCGCCTCTCCCTGGCAGATCACCGCCCGGCACCGCCGCAGCTGAGGGAGTATCTCGGCGAACTCTGTCTCTTTTTTGGATCCCCCCAAAATGAGTACTACCGGCTCCTCGAAACCTTCCAGGGCCGCTGCTGCTGCTGCGGGATTCGTGGCCTTGGAGTCGTCCACGTACCGTACCCCGCCCCGCTCGGCCACGACCTCCATCCTGTGCGGCTTTAGACTGTATCCCGCAAGCCCCGTCCGGATGTCCTCCATCGAAACCCCGAGCCGGTGCGCCATCGCGGCGGCAAAGAGCGCGTTCTCGTGGTTGTGTTTCCCGACGAACCCGAGATCGTCCACCTGCATCAGGGTAGTGCCCCGCAGCAGAAGCCGGCCATCCCGGACTTCGGTTCCATCCGTACCCACGGCTATGGTTTCGGCTGCCAGCCGGTGTTCGGCGCCGCGGCCCAAGGGATCTCCCGCGCCCACCAGGGCGAAATCTTCGGGGCTCTGTCCCTCGAAGATCCGTAGCTTGTCCCGGGCGTATTCCTCCATCGAGGCGTGCCAGTTGAGATGGTCCGGGCGCACGTTGAGCAGGGCCGCGACCTCGAAACCAGCCCGGTCCCCAATGTAGTGCAACTGAAAAGAGGATATTTCCAACAGCAACAGCCCTTCCCGGCGAACCTCGTCCAGGCATCCGGTCAGGGCGCGCCAGGAGTTTCCCGCCACCGCGTGCGGCGCCCCGGCGCAGAAGAGCACGTGTCGCAGCAGGTCGATCACGGTGGTTTTCCCGTTGGTCCCGGTGACGGCGGCTACCCGCACCTCTTTTCCCAGAACTTCGAGGCCCAGCGCGACCTCGGATATCACCGGTATTCCCCGGGATTCCGCGGCGGCCAAGACGGCTTCCCGGGGGCTTATGCCGGGGCTCGCAACGACCCGGTCTACGCCATCCAGAACTTCCGGCCCGGCGCCGAGATACCCACCAACGTTTAGCGCCGCCAGCGTTTTCCGCAGGGCCGGGGTGTCGCCCGAATCCGCCGGTACGACCTCTTCCCCCCGCGCCAGCAGCGCCCGGGTCGCAGAGACCCCGGACTCGCCGAGGCCGTAGACCAGCGTTCTCAAAGCTGCCTCATAGACGGTTGCTGTAGAGTAGGAAATAGTAAAGGACGAAGCCGAGCGAGGCACAGGCTACCTGGAAGATCCAAAACCTCACCACTATCTTGTTTTCCTGCCACCCGGATAGCTCGAAGTGGTGGTGTATGGGCGCCATTTTGAAGACCCGCCGGCCGGTGAGCTTGAAGAACGTGTACTGAATTATTACGGAGAGCGTCTCCAACACGAAGAGTCCCCCGATTATCGGGAGCAACACTTCCGTCTTTGTAAGTACGGCAGCGGCGGCGAGTACGCCGCCGATCGCCAGCGAACCAGTATCACCCATAAACACATCCGCCGGATGCGCGTTGTACCACAGAAAACCGATAATAGCCCCTACCATGGCCCCGCAGATAATCGCCAGGTCGTACTGCCGCTCAAGGAACGCGATGGCCGTGTACACGAGCAAAGAGATGCTGCCGGCGCCGGCGGCGAGCCCGTCCAGCCCATCCGTGAGGTTTACGGCGTTCGTGGCGCCAACTATCACGAGCAGCATCAAGACGCTAAAGAGCGCCACCCCGATTATCCCCGGGCCGAGCACGAGGTTCCGCTCCCAACCCGGCACTATGACGTTCTGGGTAACCCCCACGTACCGCAGCGCCAGGATGTCCGCCAGAACCACCGCCAGCGTCAGCAACAAGAACTTGTACCGGACGCTCAAGCCCTCCGACCGGCGTTTGGATATCTTCTGCCAATCATCGTACAAGCCGATGCCCGCCACCGCGGAGACTAAAAGCAGCGTCGTGAACGTCGCCCCGTTCGGCCGCGCCACCACCAGAAGCGCCGCCAGCAGACCCACGAGCATCAGCACGCCGCCCATGGTCGGGGTTCCCGCCTTTACGAGGTGGGTCTGCGGCCCTTCTTCCCGGACGAACTGGCCGAACTTCCTTGCCTGGAGGTACTCTATAAACTTCGACCCGAGGGCGACGGTTACGAGGAAAGCTACACCTGCACCCAAGATAACGCTAAACAAGTGTCAACCTCTCTCTTAACTCGCGCGTTAGCGAGTCCAATCCTACACCCCGGGACCCTTTGACGACCACGTACTCGCCACCGTTTAGTGATTTTTGGAGTCCGGCGGCGGCGGATGCGGCGTCTTCGTACAGGGCTACGGGCCCGGAGAATGTCTCCGCGTACCAGCGGGCTTCGTCACCGACGCAGACGAGAAGGTCCACGCCGACCTCTTCGGCCACCTCGCCGGTCTCCCGGTGGTAGGCGCGGGCCCCGGCGCCCAACTCGAACATCCCCCCGAGAACCGCCACTAGGGCACGATCCTGGCTTTGGGCCTGGGCGGCGCCGTAGCGCAGAACGGCGATCATGGCCGCCGGCGAGGCATTGTAGGAGTCGTCGTAGACCAGTATGTCGTTCTTCAACCGGTACACCTCGCCGCGAAGCCCCGTTCGCTTTAGCCGCGCGAGGCCCCGGGCGCACTCGGCGGGCGTCAGCCCGAGGGCGATCGCCCCGCCACAAGCCGCCAGCAATGGTTCTACGAGGTGTGTCCCGAAGACCGGGGTAAAGACTTCGGCCTCTTCACCTTCGGCGTGAAGCACGAAGTACAATCCGTTTTCCCGTTCCTCGATATCCGAAGCCCAGAGATCACCTAATTGGTCTTTGCTTGGGGCAAAGGTTATGCGGCGCTTCAAGTCTCTTCCGTATCCGGTGGCGGACCTCGGGACGTCGACGGGCGATATCAGCGCGCCGTCCTCCGGAAGCGCCATCGCTAGTTCTCCCTTGGCGGCGGCGAGGTCTTCGAGGCTGCCGAACGAGTCCAGGTGTACGGGAGATACCGCTGTCAAAACCCCGACCCGCGGCGCGGCGATGCCGCATAGATGGGCTATGTCTCCGGTGTGGGTGGCGCCCATTTCAAGCACCAGGTGTTCCGTGTGTTCACCGGCGGAGAGTACGGTTAGGGGAAGGCCTATCTCGTTGTTGAAGTTGCCTTCGGTGGCGCACACTTTCCTACCGGCGGAGCGGAGGATAGTGGCGAGCGCGTCTTTGGTGGTGGTTTTGCCGATGGTTCCGGTAATACCCGTGATCTCTGGTTTCCAGGCCTCGTCCCGGGAGAGCGTCCAGCGTGCCAGCTCTTGCAGCGCCGCCAGGGGCTCCGGGACCCCCAACGTTGGAACTTCTAGTGGACGGTCCGCGACCACGGCGACCGCCCCGTCCCGGCAAGCTTGAACGGCGAAGTCCGCGCCATCCGTTTGACCCTGCAGGGCGAAAAAAAGTTCGCCGCCACGTATCTTGCGTGAGTCGACGGACGCGCCCCGCACCAACTCGTCGCCGCCGCTATCCAGGGGGCTAGTCCCGGCGATCTCCGCCTTGAGGGCGTCGGCGACTTCTCGCAGGCGGGCCGGCCTCATTCGGCGTCTGCCCCGGCCGGAGGGTCTCCGGCTTCGTCGGGGGGCACGTTAAAGTAGCCCAGCGTAAATTTCAGGACGTTCTTGGCCGCCGGGGCGGCGACTACTTCGCCCCAAAAGGTGGTCTGGGGTTCGTCGGCGATTATCACGGTCAGGTATTCAGGGTCCGAGGCCGGGGCGAAACCCACGAAGGATGAGATATGCCGGTACGCGTAGGCTCCGGTCTCCGGGTCTACTTTTTGAGAGGTGCCGGTCTTGCCGCCCACGGAGTAACCGGGTATTTGGGCGAGACGTCCCGAACCTTCCTCGACCACGTTCTGCAACATCCCGCGTACTATATCCGAGGTCTTTCGGCTTATCACCCGGGGACCGGGCTCCGGCTTTTCTTTTTGTTGGAGAACGTGGGGCGTAACCTGCGTGCCGCCGTTTATAAGCGAAGCGTAACCCGCGACGAGTTGCAGCGGCGTTACGGTAACGCCCTGTCCTATAGGTATGTTGCCGATGGAAGAACCACTCCAGTCCTCGTAGGCGGGCACGAGACCAGGGTCCTCACCCCACAGGTCGATCCCGGTCTGCTCCCCAAACCCGAAACGGCGGATGTACTCCGCCAGCCTTTCGCCCCCGAGTTGTTGGGCGATCTGGATCGTCCCGACGTTGGTGGATTTTTCGAGGATCGTCTGGGGGGTCATGACCTCTGTTTCGTGCGGCTCTGAATCGTTGATGATCCGGTCCGCCACCTGTATCTGGTCCGGGATGGTGAAGGTGCTGTCGGTGGTGATCGCACCCTCCTCCAAAGCGGCTGCCACCGTGAAGGGCTTGAAGGTGGAGCCCGGCTCATAAGGGTCGGTTAGTACCCGGTTGCGCTGGCTCTCGGGCGTGGCTTCGTTGAAGCTGTTGTTGTCGTAACCGGGGGTGTTGGCCAGCGCCAAGATCGCGCCGTCATCCACGCGCATTACGAGGCCCATGGCGCTGTTGGGGCGATGCTTTTCCATTACGCCCGTCAGCTGCTTTTCCAACTCCTGCTGCACGGCGGCGTCGATGGTCAACGATACGTCTTCCCCGCCGGCGAGCGTCTCGTCGTAACGCCCCTCCAAACCACCGAATGGACTCCCGTATTCGCCCAAGTACCCCACGAGCTGGCTCGCCAGTGAACCATCGGGGTACACCCTCTCGGCCGTTGGGGCCAGGTCTATGCCGTTGATGCCGAGGCTTTCGACCTTCTCCGCAGTCTGGGGGTTCACGGTGCCCACGATGCTATAGCCACCCAGCCCGCCACCCGCGTTGCGCTCTGTTACGGCGGCTTTTATCTCTTCCCGGCTCTGCGCTTGAGCCGGGGCTTGCCCGTCACCAGTTGGACCGGCCCCGATCACGCCCGCGAGGTCCTTTGCGACCTGATCCGGGTCGTCTATAAGGTAGGGGGTCGCTATTATGTCGTAGCGGTCGAGGCTGGTGGCTAACTTGCGGCCGTCAGAGGTGACTATGTCGCCCCGGCCCACGGCTGCCACCGGGTCCTCTGACCTTTGCTCCGCCGCGAGAGCTTGCTGGCCGTGGCCTTCCATCACGGTTAGCTGTACGGCCCGCCCGCCGAGCAACAACCCAACGAGAATGACCGCCGCCAGAACGAGGCTTACCCGGCGCCGACCGACCACGGGCGGGGCCTTGGGAGAGGCCGGGCGATTTTTGTTCCGGGGACGCCGGTGTCGTGGCAGGGAGACGACCCGGGATGCCGACCCACTCCTTACCCGGGGGCGGGCGCCGCCTTTGTTGCGGGGAGAACGTCCGGCGCTTCTCCGGCCGGCGCTACCTCCCGTTTTCCTGCGCCTGCTTTCCCCCATTCTTGGTTCCCTCCTCACCGCTGCTCTCGTAAACTTTTAGCTCCGCGCTGTTTGGCTCTCTCATGCCGAGGGCTCTTGCTTCGTCCCTTATTCGCCCGGGGGCCGAGAGTTCGGAGACCCGAACGTCCAGGGTTTCCGTTTCGGAGGCCGCCCGGGCACGCTGCTCTTCGAGTACCGTTACCCGGCCCCCCAGGTC